>JBDZUM010000052.1:0-26873 GCA_040255215.1 Rhodospirillaceae bacterium | reverse complement strand
GCGACCGTGCTGTGGCATGCCGGGCGCACCGCCTGGATCCTGCTGCGCGGCGAAAGACCTGCCGCCTGAAGGCGGCGCCTCAGCGCTGCAGATAGGCGATCAGCGGCAGCGAGATGGCCCTTGGCGTGACCGCGGCGCTCAGCGCGCCGAGCCGGTTCATCAGACCTGGGATCACCACGCGCCGGCCGGCCAGCATGCCCTCGACGCCCGCTTTCGCCACGGAAGCGGCGTCGGCGACCGGCATCAAACTCCCGCGCATCAGCCTGGTTTCCTCGATCGCCGCGCGCGCCTGGAAACCCGTCGTGGTCGGTCCCGGGCATAGCGCCGTGACGCTGACGCCGCTGCCGCGCAATTCGTGCGCCAGCGCTTCCGACAGGCTCAGCACGTAGGCCTTGGTCGCGTAATACACCGCCATGCCGGGGCCGGGCTGGAACGCCGCGGTCGAGGCGACGTTCAGCACCCGTCCGCGGCGGCGCTCGATCATGCCCGGCAACAAGGCGCGGGTCAGGCGGGTCAAGGCGGCGACGTTGACCTGGACCGTTTCCTCGATCGCGGACGGGGCGGCGGCGGCGAAATCGCTGCCGAAGCCGAGTCCGGCATTGTTGGCCAGGATGTCGACGGCAATCCCCTTCTCGTTGAGAAACGCCAGAACCGCGTCGGTGCCGGCGCTTTGCGCAAGGTCGGCGACGACGGTGAGCACGCGCCCGCCGTGGGCCGCCGCCAGTTCGTCGGCGATCTTCTGCAGCGCGGCGGCATTGCGGCCGGACAGGACCAGGTCATAGCCGCGCTTGGCGAGTTCGCGCGCAAGTTCGGTGCCGATGCCGCTCGAGGCGCCGGTGATCAGGGCAACCTGCTTGCTCATGTCGGGTCTCCTCGCTCGATGTCAGGTTCGGGACGGCATTGCGATAGCGGCCCAGGCGCAGTCGCCAGCGGCCGCGATCAGGTCGGAATCGAACGGACGCGGCGCCTCGACGCAGACGGCGACCATCATCGCCCACACCATGGCCGCCATGATTTCGGGGTCGAGCGGACGCAACACGCCCTGGCGCTGGCCGTCGGACAGCAGTTCGATGGCGGGTCCGACGATACGCTGCTCGATGGCGAGGCTTTCCGCGTCGAGATAGGAGGCATGGTGGTGCAGTTCGCAGAAACCCAGCATCAGCGGCTGGGCGGCGGCGAACACGGTCATGCGGCGCCACGCCTCGTCGAAGCGCGCTTTGACGTCCGGCAGGGCGGGAAAGCCGCCCCAGAGCGCATCGCCCAGCGCTCCCTTGCAATGCCGGAACAGCGCGTTGCCCAGCGCCTCCTTGTCGGCGAAGTAGCGATAGATCGTGCCGATACCGACCCCGGCAGCGCGCGCCACGTCCGGCATGGTGGTGCCGTGAAACCCCCGCTCCACCATCTGGAGCAGCGCCGCCTCCAGGATCGCCTGACGCTTCGGGCCCGTCTCGGCTGAAGCCGCGATCCGGATTGCGTTCTCTGATGCCATTGATTTCCGGCCATGTTTGACGGAATGAATTTTCATTCCGTATAGGCCGAGTGGCCCTGGCGGTCAAGCCAGGTTCGGCCGAGATCACCAACAATGACGAATTGTTACGTTGTTTCAGCCTGTTAAACCCGGTCGCCGGGGACTAAGTTGGTGCTGTAACGACATCGACTTATTGGTGGCCGCCGCGAGCTTGCGGCCCGATGCAGGACGTCAATGCAGAGCATGGTGCCGCGTTTCGGCTTCTGGGCCGGGACCAAATACAATCTCTCGCGCATGACCATGACTGAGCTGGTGAAGGCCTACTTCACCCATTACGCGGTCGTGACCTATATCGTGCTGTCGGTCGCCGGCATCGCCGCGACCCTGGCGCTGGTGCCGTCCTGGTCCGCGGTGCCGTTCGTGGCGCTGGCCGCGATCGCCGCCGTCGTCGTCTATCCGCTTGTCTGGTACGCGCTGCATCGCTGGGTGCTGCATGGCCGGCTGCTCTATCGCTTCAAGCTGACGTCGCGGGTTTGGAAGCGCATCCATTTCGACCATCACCAGGATCCGCACGATCTCGGCGTGCTGTTCGGCGCGCTCTACACGACCTTGCCGACCATGGCGATCATCACCCTGCCGCTGGGCTGGCTGATCGCCGGACCGGCCGGATCGGCCGCCTGCCTGACCGCCGCGCTGCTCACTACCTGCTTCTACGAGTTCTGCCATTCGGCGCAGCATCTCAACTATCGGCCGAAATCGAAGATGATGCAGGAGATGAAGCGTTTGCACCTACTGCACCATTTCCACAACGAGAATGGCAATCACGGCATCACCAACTTCGCCGTCGATCGCGTGTTCGGCACGTTCTACGGCAAGGCGCGCGAGCTGCCCAAGAGCCCGACCGTGTTCAATCTCGGCTACGACGAACGCCAGGCCGAGCGCTATCCCTGGGTGGCGCTCTATTCCGGCAGCATCCGCACCGGCGGCGACGGCCGGCGCTGGCGTCCGGGCGAGCCGATCGCCGGCGCCGAGGCGGTCGGCGCCGATCTGGGCTACACCGACGGCGAAGGGCCGCGCGACCAGGCGGCCTGAGAAACGTCTGCCCGGCGGGGGAGGGGCGGCCGAATCATGAGCGAGATCGACGTCCGGCCGGTTGCCGGCAAATCCGAACTGCGCCAATTTATCGAGCTGCCGATCCGGCTCTATGCCGGCCACAAGGGCTATGCCCCGCATCTGACGCTCGAACGGTTCGACGCCTTCTCGACGACGAAGAACCCGCATTTCCAGCACGCCGAGGCCGCGTTCCTGCTGGCCCGTCGCGGCGATCGCGTCGTTGGCCGCATCATGGTGCAGGTCGATCGCGCCCATCTCGAGCGGCACGCCGACGCCACCGGGCATTTCGGCCTGCTCGATGCCGAAGACGATCCGGCGGTATTCGCGGCCCTGCTGGCCGCCGCCGAGGAGTGGCTGCGCGCGCGTGGCATGAAGCGCATCGCCGGTCCCTACAGTGTGTCGATCAACGACGAGGTCGGACAGATGATCGCCGGCTTCGACGAACGACCGATGCTGCTGATGCCCTATGGCCCGCGCTGGGCGCCGGCGCATATCGAGCGCGCCGGCTACGACAAGCTGATGGACCTGCATTCCTACGAGTACGACGTGCGCAAGGCGCCGGTCACCATCGGCCATCGCCTGATCGAGCGCTACGCCAAGGGCCGGGTGAAAGTGCGATCGGTCGACATGAAGCGCTTCGACGCCGAAGTGAAGACCGTGGTCGACATCTTCAACGACGCCTGGCAGGACAATTGGGGCTTCGTGCCGATGACGCAGGCCGAGGTCGAGCATGCGGCCAAGACCATGAAGCCAATGGTCGAGCCCGACGTCATCTGGCTGGCGGAGCTCGACGATCAGCCGGTGGCGATGATCCTGGCGCTGCCCAACCTCAACGAGGCGGTGGCCGACATGGGCGGCCGCCTGTTCCCGTTCAACTGGGCCAGGCTGCTGTGGCGGCTGAAGCGGCGCAAGGTCAAGAGCGGGCGCGTGGCGCTGATGGGCGTGCGCATGGCGCTGCGCAATTCGCCGCTGGGTGCGGCGCTGGCGATGATGGTGATCGATAAGCTGCGCGAACATGGCACGGCGCTGGGCTACCATTACGCCGAGCTGGGCTGGATTCTGGAGACCAACACCGTCACCCGCCGCATCATCGAGCAGTCGGGCGGCCGCGAGTACAAGACCTACCGCCTCTACGCCCGGGATATCGCCTGAGCGCCATGTTCGCCCCACAGCGCCGCTTCACCGCGCTGGTGCTGGCCGGCAGTCGCGGCCCGCAGGACCCGGTCGCCGTCGCCTGCAACGTGCCGCACAAGGCGCTGGCGCCGGTCGGCGGCGTGCCAATGCTGCTGCGCGTGGTGCGCGCACTGGAGGCCAGCCCAAGCATCCGCCGCATCGTGCTGCAGTCAAACGCGCCGGAAATCTTCGACGCCGTCGACGAATTGCGCCAGGCGATTGTCGCCGGGCGGTTGCAGGTGCTGCCTGCTGCCGATTCGCCCGCCAAGAGCGTCGCCCAGGCGATCGGCGCGCTTGAAACCGAATTCCCGCTGCTGGTCACCACTGCCGACCATGCGCTGCTGAGCCCGCCAATGGTCGAGCATTTCTGCGCCGGCGCGCTGGCTGCGGGGACGCCGGTGGCGGTCGGGCTGGCGCCGGCCTCCGTCGTGCTGGCGAAATATCCCGGCGCGCTGCGCACCTTCTACCGGTTGGGCGGCGAGCGCTGGTCGGGCTGCAATCTTTTCGCCCTGATGCGGCCCGAAGCGCGCCGCGCCATCGAATTCTGGGTGCGGCTGGAGCAGCACCGCAAGAAGCCGTGGCGTCTGATCGCCGCCATCGGTCTGCGGCCGTTGCTGGTCTATCTGCTCGCCCGGCCCGACCTCGATCGGGCGATGGCGGAGCTGTCGCGTGTCATTGGCGTGGAGGGCAGGGCGGTGCCGATGCCGTTCCCCGAGGCGCCGATCGACGTCGACAAGCCCGAGGACCTGGTTCTGGCCGAGGAGATCCTGCGCGCCGGCGGGAACTGATCTGCTCTAGGCCCGATCGGGCCAGGCGGCGACCATCTCGCGCACCGTTTCGAGATCGGGCGGGAAATCGACCTCGCCCCATTGCAGGCCCTCGATCAGCGCCGTCTCGATGCGGTGCTCCTGCGCCAGGGCGTGGATCACCTGCAGGTACCAGACGGTGGCGCCCTCGGGCGTGCGCATGAAGCGCTCGACGGCGCCGCGGAACAGGGCCGGGCCCTGGCCGCGGAACAGCAGCATGCCGATCGATTCGGCGTTCACGGTATCCAGCGGCAGCTTCTTGCCGATGGCCGTCAGCCGCGTGCCCTCGCGGCGCACCTTCATGTCGTCCTCGTCGTAGGCCGGCTTGCGGTCGACGGTGACGGTGACGTCGGCCGGCGGGCTGGCGAGCACCTGGCGCAGCAGGGCGGTCTCGAACAGCGTGTCGCCGTTGACCAGCAGGAAGTCCTGCGCCATCTCCGCCCGCGCCAGCCAGCACGAGCCGAGATTGTCGGCGACCTTGTAGAAGGGATTGAACAGCGGCCGCAGCGTCAGCCCGGGATGCGACAGCCGGGCCAGCTCGGCCTCCATCATCTCCGACTTGAAGCCGATGACGACGGCGATATCGGTGATGCCGCAGGCCTCGATGGCGCGCACCTGCCACTCGATCAGCGTGCGCGGCCCGATCGGCAGCAGGCATTTGGGGCGGTCCTGGGTCAGCGGCAGCAGCCGCGAGCCCTGTCCGGCGCTCAGGATGATGGCTTTCATGTCGCTCCGGCGTTCCGCCTGCTCTTGCCATGGTCGCTGGCCATCCGCGCGGATCGGCCGTGGCGGGTGTTACCCCGGACCATCGCCGGGGCGCAAGGCCGCAATGCAGCGCCATCGGCAGACGCCGGCTCGGGCCGGCGCTAGTCTCCAGCCCCACAACCCAGCATTCGCTCAGCCGCCTTGGCCGCCTCCGATTCCCAGGACCCCGTCCCGCCGTCGCCGGCCACGCAGCCTCTCGCGTCGCCCGGCGCGCTCGAGCCGCTGCGCGACCCGACTTTCCGGGCGATCTGGATCGCCAACCTGGTCTCCAATGTCGGCGCCTGGATGCAGGGCGTCGGCGCCGGCTGGGAGATGACCCATCTGGCGCCCTCGCCGCTGTTCGTCGCCCTGATCGCCACCGCCAGCACCCTGCCGGTGTTCTTCTTCGCCTATCCGGCCGGCGTGCTGGCCGACCAGTTCGACCGCCGCCGCTACCTGATCGGCTGCCAGCTCTGGATGCTGGCCTCGGCGGCGCTGCTGGCGCTGCTCGCCGTCACCGGCAATCTCACCGCCTGGAGCCTGCTGGCCCTGACCTTCTCGCTCGGCATCGGCAACGCCATGAACGGGCCGGCCTGGCAATCGGCGGTGCCCGAGCTGGTCGGACGACGGCTGCTGCCGCAGGCGGTGGCGCTCAACAGCGCCGGCTTCAACGCCGCCCGCACTTTGGGCCCGGGCATTGGCGGGCTGGTCTATGCGGCGCTGGGCATCGTCGCGCTGTTCGTGGTCAACGCCATCAGCTTCCTCGCGGTGGTGCTGGCGCTGCTGCGCTGGCGCCCCAAGCCGGTCGAAACCGGTCCGCGCGGCTTCTTCGCCGGGGTGGTGTCGGGCGCCCGGTGGCTGCGCCAGGCGGGCGATCTGCACATCATCATGCTGCGGGCGCTGCTGTTCTTCCTGCCGGCCTCGGCGCTGATGTCGCTGCTGCCGCTGCTGGCCCGCAACCACCTGCAGCTCGACGCCATGGGCTTCGGCATCGTCTCCTCCGCCTTCGGCGGCGGCGCCGTGCTGGGCGCCTTCGTGCTGCCGCGCCTGCGTACCGTGTTCGGCGCCGAGAGGACCGTGCCGGTCGCCATGGCGATCTACGGCGCCGGCATGGTGCTGGCGGTGGTGCCGGTGGCGACGGTTTCCGGCCTCGGCATCGGCATCGCCGGCATCGGCTGGATCAGCGTCATCGCCTCCAACAACGTCGCCGCCCAGCTGCGCCTGCCGGGCTGGGTGCGGGCGCGCGGCATCGCCGCCTATCAGATGTCGTTCTTCGGCAGCCTGGCGCTGGGCGGCGTGCTGTGGGGCAACGTCGCGGAGTTCCTCGGCTCGGCCCGCACCATCGCCATCGCCTGCGCGCTGGTCTTCGCCGTCGCCGCGCTGACGACGCGCCTGCGGCCGCTGGGCGAGCCCGAACCGGAGGCGTAGAGCGCGCTCGGCGGGCAGCCGCCGCTGTGACTCGTTTCCAACATCGGGCCCAAAAACTTCGCAGCCGGCCCAATTAATTCTTGAAACGCAGGAAAAACAGCGTATCTATCGCGCTCAGACGCCCACGCACGCGCCTATGGCCCCGTAGTGGTTATGCAGCGACGGAAAGCGTCCTTTTTGGCAATGCCGGTTTAGAAGGGCCGGCTCCGGGAGGGACTTTCGATGATTGCTGTCCGCACTGGGCGCGAGCCCCGTCTCCGATTCCACGTTCCCGCACTGCCCGTCACCTTCAAGGTGGACGGCTACGCGCGCCTGCTCGGCCGCAAGAATCCCCATTCGAGTATGACCTCGGAGGCGTAAGGGTCTCGTCCCTTATGTCGTCCGGAACTGTGCCGTCGCGCTGGAGCTGACGCTCCTCGCGCCTTGCGTAGCTACTTGTCTGTGGAATTCTCAAGATGACCGACCGTATCCAGCGTTACCTCAAGGAAAATGACGTCGAGACTCCCGTCCTGATCATGGATCTGGACGTGGTCGAGCAGAACTACCGCCAGCTGCGCGAGTACCTGCCGCTGGCGCGCGTGTTCTATGCCGTCAAGGCCAACCCGGCCGCCCAGGTGGTCGACCGGCTGTGCGGCCTGGGCTCCAGCTTCGACACCGCCAGCCGCGGCGAGATCGAGCTGTGCATGAGCCAGGGCGTCACCGCCTCGAACATCTCCTTCGGCAACACCATCAAGAAGGAAAAGGATATCGCCTGGGCCTACGGCAAGGGCGTGCGCCTGTTCGCCTTCGACAGCGAGGCCGAGCTGCAGAAGCTGGCGCGCTCGGCCCCGGGCGCGCGCGTGTTCTGCCGCGTGCTGGTCGATTGCGGCGGCGCCGAGTGGCCGCTGTCGCGCAAGTTCGGCTGCTCGCCGGAAATGGCGCGCGACCTGCTGCTGAAGGCGCGCAAGTGGGGCCTCGACCCCTACGGCCTGTCCTTCCATGTCGGCTCGCAGCAGACCGATCTGGAGCAGTGGGACCGCGCGCTCGGCCGCACCTCGCAGCTCTTCTTCGCCCTCCAGGAGGAAGGCGTCGAGCTGAAGATGGTCAATCTCGGCGGCGGCCTGCCGGCGCGCTATCGCTCGGAAGTGGCCGGCGTCAAGGACTACGCCCTGGCCATCATGCGGGCGATGACCAAGCATTTCGGCAACGACCTGCCCGAGATCATCATCGAGCCCGGCCGCTCGATGGTCGGCGACGCCGGCCTGATCCAGAGCGAGGTGGTGCTGATCTCGAAGAAGGACGCGACCGAGAAGAAGCGCTGGGTCTATCTCGACATCGGCAAGTTCGGCGGCATGGCCGAGACGATGGACGAGGCGATCAAGTACCGCTTCCGCACCAAGGCGGACGGCCGCAAGAGCGGTCCGGTGATCATCGCCGGCCCGACCTGCGACAGCGCCGACATCCTGTACGAGAAGACCGAGTACAAGCTGCCGCTCGACCTCAAGGTCGGCGACAAGGTGGAGATCCTGTCCACCGGCGCCTACACCTCGAGCTATTCGTCGGTCAACTTCAACGGCTTCGCGCCGCTGCGGACCGTCTGCATCTAGCGGACGCGCTCCAATTCTACTGACTGCAACCGGCCCGGCGGGGAGCGATCCCCGCCGGCACTCGTTCAGGGGGACATCATGGCCAAATACGTGAAACACGCCGCCTTCCGCGGCCGCATGGTGATGATCGGCTGCGGCTCGATCGGCCAGGGCGTGCTGCCGCTGATCCTGCGGCATATCGACATGAAGCCCTCGCAGATCACCATCGTGACGGCCGACCAGCGCGGCGCCGACGAGGCGCGCAAATACGGCATCGCCTTCGTGCGCAAGCGCCTGACCAAGGCCAATCTGAAATCCACGCTGGGCCCGCTGCTGGGCGAGGGCGACTTCCTGGTCAATCTCTCGGTCGAGGTCGCCTCCACGGCGCTGGTCGAGCTGTGCCAGAAGGCCGGCGCGCGCTACATCGACACCTGCATCGAGCCGTGGCCGGGCGGCTACACCGATCCCAGCCTGAGCATCTCGCAGCGCTCCAACTACGCGCTGCGCGAGAACATGCTGGCGCTGCGCGGCAAGTACGCCGGCGGGCCGACGGCGGTGATCGCGCATGGCGCCAATCCCGGCCTGGTGTCGCATTTCGTCAAGCAGGCGCTGGTCAACATCGCCCGCGACACCGGCGTCGCCGTCAAGGTGCCGCAGAACCGCGAGCAATGGGCGGCGCTGGCGCGCCGGCTGGGCGTCAAGACCATCCACATCGCCGAGCGCGACACCCAGGTTTCGAACAAGCCCAAGGAAGTCGGCGAGTTCGTCAACACCTGGTCGATCGACGGCTTCATCAGCGAAGGCGGCCAGCCCTCCGAAATGGGCTGGGGCAGCCATGAGAAGCATTTCCCCAAGGACGGCGCGCGCCACAAATTCGGCTGCGGTGCTGCGATCTACCTCAACCGTCCCGGCCTGACGACGCGGGTGCGCACCTGGACGCCGATGGAAGGCCCGTTCCACGGCTTCATCGTCACCCACAACGAGGCGATCTCGATCGCCGACTACTACACGCTGCGCAAGGGCCGCACCGTCGCCTACCGGCCGACCGTGCACTACGCCTACCATCCCTGCGACGCGGCGATCCTGTCGATGCACGAGATCGTCGGCAAGAATTTCCACGAGCAGAAGCGCAAGCGGCTGATCGTCGACGAGGTGGTCAGCGGCATCGACGAGCTGGGCGTGCTGCTGATGGGCCACAAGAAGGGCGCCTACTGGTACGGCTCGCAGCTTTCGATCAAGGAGGCGCGCAAGCTGGCGCCCTACAACAACGCCACCTCGCTGCAGGTCACCGCGCCGGCGCTGTCGGGCATCATCTGGGCGCTGGAGAATCCCAACGCCGGCATCGTCGAGGCCGACGAGATGGATTTCGCCCGCCATCTCGAGATCTGCATGCCCTATCTCGGCCCGGTGGTCGGCGTCTACAGCGACTGGACGCCGCTCCAGGACCGCGAACTGCTCTTCCCCGAGGACCTCGACCGCAGGGATCCCTGGCAGTTCAAGAATTTCCGCGTCGTCTGAGGCGACGGCGCGAACTTTCCGGAAGGCCCGCTTCGGCGGGCCTTTTCTTTTGTCGGAATAGGCTGTGCGTCCGGCGTGTCTATCCGGTTGAGAGCCGCCACCGCGGGCGTCCTGCCCGCCGCCGAGCTCCCGCCAACCGGAGACTTCCATGCAGCGCCTTCTCGCCGCTTCCGCCGCCGTGCTCGGTTTCCTGCTGCTTGCCGCCTGCGCCGACGATCCGGCCATGGTCGCCGACAGCGCCAAAGGCAAAATCCTGACCGATGCCAAGGGCATGACGCTCTACACCTTCGACCGCGACACCGCGACCAAATCGAACTGCAACGGCCAGTGCGCCGTGAACTGGCCGCCCCTGATGGCCTCGACGGCCGGCGCCGCCGGCGACTGGAGCGTGGTCACCCGCGACGACGGCGCGAAGCAATGGGCCTACAAGGGCAAACCGCTCTATACTTGGGTCAAGGACACCAAGCCGGGCGAAACGACCGGCGACGGCGTCAACAACGTCTGGCACGTCGCCAAACCCTGATGACGAGGCCCGCCGCGTGAGCGCATGACCGATCCGACGTCGCGCCTGCACGAGCACATACCGGCTCTGCGCCGCTACGCCCGCGCCCTGGTGGGCGAGGCGGCGCTGGCCGACGATCTGGTGCAGGACTGTCTGGAGCGCGCCGTCTCGCGCGCCCATCAGTGGCGGCAGACCGGCAGCCTGCGCGGCTGGCTGTTCACCATCATGCACAACATCAACGCCAACCAGCGCCGCTCCGCCGCCCGCGCCCCGGCCTGGGATCCGATCGAGCGGGCCGAGAACACGGTCGGCCAGAACGGCCAGCAGATCGACCGCATCGCCCTGCAGGAGGCAGTAGCCGCCCTCGCTCTGCTTACGGCCGAGCAGCGCCAGGTGCTGCTGCTCGTGGCGCTGGAGGGGTTGCGTTACGAGGAGGTCGCGCAGGTGCTGGGCGTGCCCATCGGCACGGTGATGTCGCGCCTGTCGCGCGCGCGCGATCGCATGCGCGAGCTGGGCCGCAGCGGTCCCGGCCGCGCGCTGTGGAGAGTGAAATGACCAACACGCCGCCAGGCGGCGGAGCGCCGCCAACGTCGCCGCCGATCGACGACGACATGCTCAACGCCTATGTCGATGGTCGGCTCGATGCCCCCTCGCGCGCGCGCGTCGCGCAATGGCTCGAGGCCAATCCCGAAGAGGCCGCGCGCATCGCCGACTGGCAGGAAACCGGCGAAGCGCTGCGCGCCGCCTTCGATCCGGTGGCCGCCGAACCGGTGCCGGCGGCCCTGGCGATGGCGGCGGCGGGATCGCCGCGGCCGCACCGGTCGTGGCTGCGCCAGGCGGCTGCCGCCGTGGCGCTGCTGGCGCTGGGCGGCGGTGCGGGCTTTGGCGCGGCCGAGTTGCTGCGGACCGCCCCGCCGCAGGAGCATGTCGCGCTCGATGCGGTGCATCTGGCCGGCAACGCGGCGGTGGCGCATCGCGTCTTCGCCGTCGAGGTGCGCCATCCGGTCGAGGTCGGCGCCGAGCAGCAGGCCCATCTGGTGCAGTGGCTGTCGCGGCGGCTGGGCACGAAACTGGTGGCGCCGCGGCTGGAGGCGCAGGGCTATCGGCTGGTCGGCGGCCGGCTGCTGTCGGCCGGCGAGGGGCCGGCGGCGCAGCTGATGTACGAGAACCGCGAGGGCAAGCGCATCACCGCCTTCGTCGCCAACGGCGTCGCCGACGGCCAGACGGCGTTCCAGTTCCGCCAGCAGGGCGATGTCGCCACGTTCTATTGGGTCGACAACGGCACCGGCTACGCGCTGTCGGGCGAATTGAGCCGCGAGGCGCTGCTCGAAATCTCGCGCATCGTCTATAGCCAGCTGCAGCCCTAGATCGGGCAGGCGGCGCGATAGGCCGCAGCCGGCCGCCATTGCTCGATCTGCCGGCCCGCTCTAGTTTTTCCCGTTGACGGGCTCGTCCGCCCGGCGATGGGGGAAGCGATGAAGACCCTGCTGATGCATGTTGCCGACGCCGCCGATTTCGAGACGCGGGTCGAACTCGCCTTCGATCTCGCCGAACGTCTGCAGGCGCACATGGTCGGCCTGCATACGCTGACGCCGGCTTCGATGCCGGCCCAGGTCGTCGGTCGCGGCGCTTCCGCCACGCTGCTGGTCGAGCGCACCGAAGCCAATCGCCGGCAGTCGGCCGAACTCGAGGCGCGGTTCCGCGAAGCCAGCCGCCGTCGCGGCCTGCCCTGCGAATGGCGGGCCGAAGAGGGCGAGCCGGCCGAGGTGCTGGCGCGCCAGTCGTGCTACGCCGATCTCGTCGTGGCGACCCTGCCGCCGGCCGCTTCGCTCGAAGACCGCCTGGTCGGCCCGCCGATCGACCGGCTGGCGCTGATCGCAGCCAGTCCGGTGCTGTTCATCCCTGCCGCCTATGCCGGCAGGCAGACCGGGCGTCGGGTCGTGGTCGGCTGGAAGAGCAGCCGCCCCTGCGCCCGCGCCCTGCGCGAGGCGCTGCCCCTGCTGCGGCTGGCCGGCGAGGTCACGTTGGTGACGGTGCACGAGCCGGATATCGAGCATCTGCACGGCGCCGACATCGCCACTGTGCTGGCGCGCCAGGGCGTCAAAGTCACCGTGCGGCAGGATATCGACACTGGCGGCGATGCCGGAGCGGCGCTGCTGGCCCAGGCCGCGGCGCTGAAGGCCGACATGGTTGTGATGGGCGCCTATGGCCACTCGCGGCTGCGCGAACTGATGCTGGGCGGCGCAACGCGGCGGGCGCTGCGCGAGGCGGCGGTGCCGCTCTTCATGGTCCACTGACGCCGGTTAGAAAAACAGCAGCGTCAGCACCAGGAACAGCGGCACGAGGATGCCGAACGACCACGCCATGTAGCCGAAGAAGCTCGGCATCTTGACGCCGGCTTCCTCGGCGATCGACTTGACCATGAAATTGGGCGCATTGCCGATATAGGTGTTGGCGCCCATGAACACCGCGCCGGCGGAAATCGCCAGCAGCGTGCCGGCCAGCGGCCCCATCAGCGTCGGCGCGTCGCCGCCGGCGGTATTGAAGAAGATCAGGTAGGTCGGTGCGTTGTCGAGGAAGCTCGACAGCAGCCCGGTGATCCAGAAATACATGGCGTTGTCCGGCCCGCCGCCCGGCGTGCTGACCAGCGCCACGACCTGCGCCAGCGCCCCGTCGCTGCCGGCGCGCAGGATGGCGATGGCGGGAATGATGGTCAGGAAGATGCCGACGAACAGCTTGGCGACTTCGAGGATCGGTCCCCAGGTGAAGCCGTTGGCGATACGGCTTTCGCGGCGCGTCAGCTTCAGCGACAGCAGCGCCACGATTATCAGCAGCACGTCGCGCGCCATGTTCTGCAGTTCCACCGGCACGTGGTAGACGTCGATCACGATGCCGGGCTTCCACAATCCGCTCAGCAGCACCGCGCCGACCACGCCGCCCAGCAGCAGGATGTTGACGCCGCCTTCCATGCCGATGGTCGTGTCCGGCGTCGGATCGGCGCGCTTCACGCCCTCCTTGCGGTAGAGATAGCTGTCGTAGGCGTAGAACAGGCTCAGCAGCGCCAGCGACATCAGCAGCGTCGGCATGGCGAGATGGGCGGTCGGCCAGAAGAACTCGACGCCCTTGAGAAAACCGAGGAACAGCGGCGGATCGCCCAGCGGCGTCATCGAGCCGCCGATATTGGCGACCAGGAAGATGAAGAACACCACGACATGCACGTTGCGCCTGCGGTTGTCGTTGGCGCGCAGCAGCGGACGGATCAGCAGCATCGAGGCGCCGGTGGTTCCCATCCAGCCGGCCGCCACGGTGCCGATCGCCAGCAAACCGGTATTGAGCGAGGGCGAGCCGTGCAGATTGCCGCGAATGCGCACGCCGCCGGCGACGGTGAACAGGGCGAACAGCAGGATGATGAAGGGGATGTATTCCAGCAGCAGCGTATGCAGCAGCTCGTAGAGCGCCACGTCGAAACCCTGCGTCAGCGCGAAGGGCACGGCGAAGAGCAGCGCCCAAAACGCCGCCACCTTGCCGAAATGGTGGTGCCAGAAATGCGGCAGCGCCAGCGGCATGATGGCGATCGAAAGCAGCATGCCGGCGAACGGAACGACCCAGATCAGTCCCAGTCCGCGGCCGTCGACATGCGGCGCGCCCTCGGCCGCCAGCGCCGGAAACGCCGCCAGCGCCACCAGCAGCGCACCTGCCAGGTTCAACCCGATCCGACGACCCATCCCCGTTCCCCCAGAGCCGATCCAGTCCTGCGCCACAGCGAGGCGGCGACCGCGGCGAATTTAGCCCGGGCGGCGAAACCGGGTCATCCGCGAATTGCCGCGCCCGTCAGGCGATGCCGAGCGTGGCGCTGACCCCGCCATCGACCACCAGCGTGTGGCCGTTGACGTAGGAGGCCGCCCCGCTGGCCAGGAATACCGCCGCGCCGGCGATTTCGTCCGGATTGCCCCAGCGGCCGATCGGCACCCGCCTTGCGTAGGGCGGTCCGACCGCCGGATTGTCGAGCATCGGCTGGTTGGTCTCGGTGGCGAAGAAGCCCGGCGAGATGGCGTTGCAGGTGATGCCGTGCGGGCCAAGGTCGGCGGCCAGCGCCCGGGTCAGCGCCTCCAGCCCCGCCTTGGCGGCGGGATAGCCGGGGTCGCCCGGTCGCGCCAGGTCGGCGGTGATCGAGGTGACGTTGATGATGCGGCCGAAGCCGTGCTCCTTCATGACCGGCGCCGCCAGCCGGCAGAGCGCGAAGGCGCCGACCAGATCGACCTGCAGCAGCCGGGCGAAATCTTCCGGCGCCAGGGCGTCGATGCTGCGCCGGTCGCGCTGGCCGACATTGTTGACCAGGATGTCGAGCCGGCCCGCTCCTCGCACCAGGCGGCGCAGGGCGCGCTCGCCGGCAGCGGTATCGGCGACGTCGAAGGCGAGCGCCTGCGCCTGCAACCCTTCGGCCTGCAGCGCCTTTGCCGCGCGGCCCAGCGCGCGGGCATCGCGGCCATTGAGGAACACGCTGGCGCCGGCCCGGGCCAGACCCTGCGCCATGGCGAAGCCGAGACCGCGGCCGCCGCCGGTGACCAGGGCGACCTTGCCGGCGAGGCTGAACGGGTTTCGGGGCATGGACGGGAATTCTCCGGCGGGTCGGCGGGACGCGCGCTTGTCGGCGGCGCGCGGCTCGGCCATCATCCCGCGCTTTTTCCCGCCAGCCAAGGAGGCGCGATGAAACCGCTGGAACTGCCGCTGGTCGTCGGCCATCGCGGCGCTGCCGCCTACGCGCCGGAGAACACTCTGGCCTCGTTCCGCGAAGCCAGGGCGCGCGGCGCCGCCTGGGTCGAGTTCGACGTCAAGCTCAGCGCCGACAACCGCCTGATCGTCATGCACGATGCGTCGCTGAAGCGCACCGCCGGCCTCGATGCGCCGGTGGCGACCACCGATTACGCCACCTTGCGCACGCTCGATGCCGGCGGCTGGTTCGGCCCGTCCTTCCGCGGCGAGACGATTCCCACCTTCGAGGAGACGCTGAGCCTGCTGGGCGAACTCGCGCTGGGGGCCAATATCGAGATCAAGCCCTGTCCCGGCCGCGAGAGCGAAACCGCCGTGGCGGTGGTGGCGGCCCTCGACCGTCTGTGGCCGCAGCACCTGCCGACACCGCTGCTGTCGAGCTTCAAGGACGAGGCTCTTGCTGCAGCGCAAAAATCCGGACCACGCTGGCCGCGCTTCAGCCTCATCGACGTCATCGACGGGCCATGGCTCGAGCGCGCCAAAGCGGTCGGCGCCACGGGCATCAACACCAACGGCCACAAGCTGCGGCCCGAGCAGGCCGCCGCCATCAAGGCAGCCGGCTACCTGCTGGGCGTCTACACGATCAACGAGGGGCCCAAAGCTGTTGCACTGCGCAAGGCCGGCGCCGACTGCATCATTACCGATGCACCCGACCTTATATTGCGGGCGCTGGCCGGCGCGTAGGCGATGCAAGTTTGCAGTTGCCGACGTTCGGGCGTATCTGGTTATCTGTCATAATAATTTAACAAAACTGCCACGACGCAGTTACGGGGCGTTGCGAGTTTGACGCCCTGTTCAATCGAGGGAGGGATCTCTTCATGCGCATGACTTCAGTGGCCGCCGTATCGGCGCTCGCTTTCGGGCTGTCGACCGGCGTTGCCGGCGCCCAGACCCAGATCGAATTCTGGCACGCCATGGGCGGCAATCTGGGCGAGGTCACCAACGCTCTCGCCGAGGAATTCAACAAGTCGCAGAAGGAATACAAGGTCAACGCCGTCTACAAGGGCTCGTACACCGAGACCTTGACCGCCGCGATCGCCGCCTTCCGCGCCAAGCAGGCGCCGCACATCGTGCAGGTGTTCGAAGTCGGCACCGCCAACATGATGGCAGCCAAGGGCGCCGTCTATCCGGTCCACCAGCTCATGGCCGACGCCAAGGAGCCGTTCGATCCCAAGGCCTATGTCGGCCCGGTCTACGGCTACTATTCGACCACCGACGGCAAGCTGCTTTCCATGCCGTTCAACTCCTCGACGCCGGTGTTCTACTGGAACAAGGAGCTGTTCACCAAGGCCGGGCTCGATGCCAACAAGCCGCCCAAGACCTGGCAGGAAGTCGGGGAGATGGGCAAGAAGCTGGTCGCGTCGGGCGCCAAGTGCGGTTTCACCCCGCAGTGGCAGACCTGGACGATGATCGAGAATTTCGGCGCCTGGCATAACATTCCGTTCGCCACCAAGGCCAACGGCTTCGGCGGCACCGACATCACGCTGAAGATCAACGACCCGGCCCGCGTCAAGCACATCCAGCGCCTGGCCGACTGGGGCAAGGAAAAGGTGTTCGTGTACGGCGGCCGCGAGGGCAAGTCGACCGCCCTGTTCAACGCCGGCGACTGCGCCATGCATATCGGTTCGTCGGGTTCGGCGGCCGGCATCCAGAAGGCGCTGGGCGCGGAGAAGGTCGGCATCGCCATGATGCCCTACGACTCCGAAGTGGTCTCCAAGCCGCAGAACTCGATCATCGGCGGCGCCACGCTGTGGGTGCTGAACGGCAAGCCGAAGGCCGAGTACAAGGGTGTCGCCAAGTTCTTCACCTTCCTGTCCTCGCCGGAAGTGCAGGCCAAGTGGCATCAGCAGACCGGCTACGTGCCGATCACCGTCGCCGCCTACGACCTGTCGAAGAAGCAGGGCTTCTACGAGAAGTTCCCCGGCCGCGACATCGCCATTCAGCAGCTGACGCTGAACCCGCCGACCGAGAACTCGAAGGGCCTGCGCATCGGCAACTTCGTGCAGATCCGCGACGTGGTCGACGAGGAACTGGAATCGGTCTGGGCCGGCACCAAGACCGCCAAGCAGGCGCTGGACTCGGCAGTCGAACGCGGCAACAAGCTGCTGCGCGACTTCGAGGCCGCCAACAAGTAAGCCTCAGGGCTTGAACCGAGACGCCCTCTCCCGCATCGCGGGGGAGGGCGCTTCGCTTGGGGAGACCGCGTTTCTGCGATGATCAAGCGCGCCACATTCAACCACAAGACGCTGCCTTATCTTCTGGTGGCGCCGCAGATCGCCGTCACCATCCTGTTCTTCATCTGGCCGTCGGCGCAGGCGATCCGGCAGTCGATGCTGCTCGAGGACGCCTTCGGCGGCAATTCGCGTTTCGTCTGGTTCCGTAACTTCGAGCGGCTGTTCGAGGAATCGACCTACTGGGATTCCTTCTACACCACGGCCGTGTTCTCCGTGCTGGTGGCCGGCGTCGGGCTGGCGCTGTCGCTGCTGCTGGCGGTTATGGCCGACCGCACCATCCGCGGCGCCACCGGCTACAAGACTTTCCTGATCTGGCCCTATGCCGTCGCTCCCGCCGTCGCCGGCGTGCTGTTCGGCTTCCTGTTCAATCCGCGCGTCGGCATCCTGGCCTATTCACTCAACGCCATCGGCATCGACTGGAACCACCAGATCGATGGGACGCAGGCGATGATCCTGGTGGTGGCCGCCGCCTGCTGGAACCAGATCTCCTACAATTTCGTCTTCTTCCTCGCCGGCCTGCAGTCGATCCCCAAGTCGCTGATCGAGGCCGCCGCCATCGACGGCGCCGGTCCCGGCCGCCGCTTCTGGACCGTGATTTTCCCGCTGCTGTCGCCGACCGGCTTCTTCCTGCTGGTCGTCAACGTCATCTACGCCTTCTTCGGCACCTTCGGCGTCATCGATTCGCTGACCAAGGGCGGCCCCGGCAAGGCCACCGAAATCCTCGTCTTCAAGGTCTACAACGACGGCTTCCGCGGCCAGGATTTCGGCGGCTCGGCGGCGCAGTCTGTGATCCTGATGGCCATCGTCGTAACCCTGACCGTGATCCAGTTCCGCTTCATCGAGCGGCGGGTCCACTACTAGGAGGCAGCGATGGTCGAAAACCGCCCCTGGCTGACCTTCATGGCCCACGCGATCTTGATCCTGGGCCTGATCGTCATCGCCTTTCCGGTCTGGATGACCTTCGTCGCCTCCACGCACGACACGGACACCATGCTGCGTTCGCCGGTGCCGGTCTGGCCGGGCGCGGAAATGTTCGCCAACTACTCGAAGGTGCTGTTCGAGGGCTTCGGCCAGGCCTCGCGTACGCCGCAGTGGCAGATCCTGATGAACAGCCTGATCATGGCGCTGGGCATCTGCATCGGGAAGATCGCGATTTCGCTGACCGCGGCCTATGCGGTGACGTATTTCAAGTTTCCCTTCCGGATGACCTTCTTCTGGATGATCTTCATCACCCTGATGCTGCCGGTCGAGGTCCGCATCGTGCCGACCTATGGCGTCGTCGCCAGCCTCGACATGCTGGACAGCTATTCGGGCCTCATCCTGCCGCTGATCGCCTCGGCGACGGCAACCTTCCTGTTCCGCCAGTTCTTCCTCTCGGTGCCGGAAGAGCTGGCCGAGGCGGCGCGGGTCGACGGCGCCGGCCCGCTGCGCTTCTTCTGGAACATCCTGCTGCCGATGAGCCGCACCTCGATCGCCGCCCTGTTCGTGATCCAGTTCATCTACGGCTGGAACCAGTATCTGTGGCCGCTGCTGATCACGACCAAGGAAGAATTCTACACCATCGTGATGACGGTCTCGCGCCAGGCCAACGTGGTCGATGGCGTGCCGCAATGGAACCTGATCATGGCGGCCGGCATGCTGGCCATGCTACCGCCGGTCATCATCGTTATCGTAATGCAGCGCCAGTTCGTGCGCGGCCTGGTCGACGCGGACAAGTGAGCCGGGCCGGAAGGGACGGGGAGTGAGGCAATGGCGGAAGTGAGCCTGCGCGGCGTGCGCAAGAGCTACGGCGATCTCGAAGTGATCCATGGCATCGACATGGACATCAACGACGGCGAGTTCATCGTCATCGTAGGGCCATCGGGCTGCGGCAAGTCGACCTTGCTGCGCATGATCGCCGGTCTGGAGCAGATCACCGGCGGCGACATCGCCATCGGCGGCCGCGTCGTCAACCGGCTGGAGCCCAAGGACCGCGACATTGCCATGGTGTTCCAGAACTACGCGCTCTACCCGCACATGAGCGTCTACCAGAACATGGCCTACGGCCTGAAGATCCGCGGCATGTCCAGGGCGGAGATCGACCAGCGGGTGCAGAAGGCGGCCGAGATCCTCGAGCTGGCGCATCTGCTGCAGCGCAAGCCGCGCCAGCTCTCCGGCGGCCAGCGCCAGCGAGTCGCCATGGGCCGCGCCATCGTGCGCGAGCCGGCGGTGTTCCTGTTCGACGAGCCACTCTCCAACCTCGACGCCAAGCTGCGCGTGCAAATGCGGCTGGAGATCAAGAAGCTGCAGCGCCAGTTGGGCACCACTTCGATCTACGTCACTCACGACCAGGTCGAGGCCATGACCCTGGCCGACCGGCTGATCGTGATGAACGCCGGCATCGCCGAGCAGATCGGCTCGCCGCTGGAGGTCTACGACCATCCGGCCACCACCTACGTCGCGAGCTTCATCGGCTCGCCGGCGATGAATTTCCTGCCGGCGACCTTGTCGGCCGGCGGCGCCATGGTGGCGATCGGTGGCAGTTCGGCCGCGGCGCTGAAACTGGAACGGCCGCTGGGCGGCGCCGACGGGCGCGAGGTCGTGCTGGGCATCAGGCCCGAGCACATGCTGCCGGCCGTAGGCGGGCAGAGCCATGTCGACCTGCGCGTCGACATGGTCGAACCGCTGGGCGCCGACACGCTGGTGCATGGACGTTTCGTCGCGGCCGACGCCGATGTCACGCTGCGCCTGCCGGGAACCGCCAAAACCAGGCCCGGCGACGTGGTGCCGCTCTCGGCCGATCCCTCGCGGCTGCACGTCTTCGACAAGGATTCCGGCCGCCGTCTCGTATAGGATCGCCGCCCGCGCCCCATGAGCGGGCGCTTCGGCTAATTCCGGGTGCCATGCTCTTCGCAACCTACAACATCCACTACGGCGTCGGCGCCGATCACCGCTACGACGTCGAACGCATCGCGCGCGCGGTCGAACAGGCCGACATTATCTGCTGCCAGGAAGTCGTGCAGGGCTGGGCGCAGAACGGCCACGAGGACCAGGCTGCCACGCTGGCGCGGCTGCTAAACCGCCATAGCGCCTTCTACGGGCCGTTCGACGTCGACGGCAGCACGATCGATGCCGACGGCCGCATCGTCAATCGCCGCCGCACCTTCGGCAATCTGATCCTCAGCCGCTGGCCGATCCGCGCCGTGCGGCTGCGGCCCTTGCCGCACAATGCGCTGGTCAACCAGTTCGACCTGCAGCGCGGCGCCATCGAGGCGACGATCGACGCGCCCGGCCTGCCGCTGCGCGTCTATTCGGCGCATCTGTCGCATGTTTCCGACGCGCAGCGCCTGCCGCAGACCGAGGCGCTGCTCGATTTCGTCCGTGAGGCGCCGGCCAATGGCAGCCCGTGGGACCAGGGCGCCGGGCAGAATTTCATCTTCCAGGAACGCGCCCCGGAAGTTCCGCGTTCGGCCATCATCATGGGCGACATGAACTTCACCCAGCACGATCCGGAGTATCCGCTGATCGCCGGCCATGTCAGCAAGTTCTACGGCCGCATGGTGCGCCACGACCAGTTCGTCGACGCCTGGACGCATCTGGGCAACGACGACTACGCCGAGAGCTTCCCGCGCGAGGGCCGCATCGACCACGCCTTCGTCTCGCCGCATCTGGCGCCCGCCCTGACCCGGGCCTGGATCGACCAGAACGCCATGGGCTCCGACCACTGGCCGCTCTTCGTCGAGCTCGACCCGAAGAAGATCGCGGGGCAGGTCTAGGCATGGCGGGCACGCAGGCCGAACCGTTCGATCTCTTCGTCGTCGGCGGCGGCATCAACGGCGCGGGCATCGCCAACGACGCCACCGGCCGCGGCCTCAAGGTCGGGCTGTGCGAGATGGCCGATTTCGCCGGCGCGACCTCGTCGGCCTCGACCAAGCTGGTGCATGGCGGGCTGCGCTATCTCGAATACTACGAATTCCGCCTGGTGCGCGAGGCGCTGGCCGAGCGCGAGGTGCTGCTGCGCAAGGCGCCGCACATCATCTGGCCGCTGCGCTTCGTGCTGCCGCACGAGCCGCATCTGCGCCCGGCCTGGATGATCCGCATCGGCCTGTTCCTTTACGACCATATTGGCGGCCGCATGAGCCTGCCCAAATCGCACGGCGTCAGGCTTTCCGGCACCACATGGGGGAAGGGACTGGCCAGCCGCTACACGCGCGGCTTCGTCTATTCCGACTGCTGGGTCGACGATGCCCGGCTGGTGGTGCTGAACCTGATGCAGGCGCGCGAGAAGGGCGCCACCATCCTCGCCCGCACCCAATGCATCGACGCGCGGCGCGAGAACGGGCTGTGGCGCATCGTGCTGCGCGATCTGCAGGCCGGCCGCGAGCACGAGGTTTTCGCCCGCGGCATGGTCAATGCCGCCGGCCCCTGGGTGCGCCGCCTGTTCGACCGGCTGCCAGGCGTCAAGGACGGCGCCAACGTGCGGCTGGTCAAGGGCAGCCATGTCGTGGTGCCGCGCCGCCATGACGGCGAGCACGCCTATATCCTGCAAAATCGCGACAACCGCATCGTCTTCGTCATCCCCTACGAGCGCGAATTCAGCCTGATCGGCACCACCGACGTGCCCTACGAGGGCGAGCCGCGCGAGGTGAAGATCACGCCAGCGGAGATCGACTATCTCTGCGCCATCGCCTCGGAATATCTCGAGCGGCCGGTGACGCCGCAGGACGTCGTCTGGACCTATTCCGGCGTGCGCCCGCTCTACGACGACGGCAGCACCGATCCCTCCGCCGTCACCCGCGACTACACCTTCGAGCTCGACGCGCCGGGCGACGCCCTGCCGCTGCTGTCGATCTATGGCGGCAAGATCACCACCTATCGCGAGCTGGCCGAACGCGCCCTGCACAGGCTCAAGTCGTTCTATCCCGCGATGGGCCCGGACTGGACGGCGGACGGGCCGCTGCCGGGCGGCGATCTCGGCCTGCCGTTCGATGCCTTCGTCGGCGAGCTCGAGGCGCGCCATCCTGGCCTCGAGCCGGACACGATCCGCGCCATCGCCCGCCGCCACGGCAGCCACGCGCGCCGCATTCTGGAGGGCGTAACCCAGCCTGCCGATCTCGGCCGCCATTTCGGCGCCCATCTCCACGAGCGCGAGGTCGAATGGCTGATGCGCGACGAGTGGGCGGTCGATCCGGACGACGTGCTGTGGCGGCGCACCAAGGAAGGCCTGCACATGAGCGAGGCCCAGCGCGCCGATCTCGCCGAATGGATGGCCACGCGGCGGCGCAATAGCCTATAGTCGCGCGGTCTTCGACCAAGCCAGGGAGGCGCGACTTCATGGGCAATCCCCGCTTCGTCCTCGCCATCGACCAGGGCACCACCTCCACCCGCGCCATGATTTTCGACGCCGAGGGCGCGTCGATCGGCATGGCGCAACAAGAGCTGCGGCAGATCTATCCCCGTCCGGGCTGGGTCGAGCACGACGCCGAGGAGATCTGGCGCGCCACGGTTGACGTCTGCCGCGGCGCCATCGCCCGCTCGCATATTTCCGCCGCCGACATCGCCTGCATCGGCATCACCAACCAGCGCGAAACCGTGGTGCTGTGGGATCGTGCCACCGGCGAGCCGGTGCACAACGCCATCGTCTGGCAGGACCGTCGCACCGCCGAATATTGCGACAGGCTGCGCGCGCTGGGCGCCGACGATCTGGTGCGCCAGCGCACCGGACTGCTGCTCGATCCCTATTTCTCCGCCACCAAGCTCGCCTGGCTGCTGCAGAACTCGGCCGAGCTGCGGGCGCGGGCCGAGCGCGGCGAGCTGGCCTTCGGCACCATCGAATCCTTCCTGCTGTGGCGGCTCACGGGGGGCAAGGCGCATCTGTCGGACGCTTCGAACGCCTGCCGCACCATGCTGTTCGACATCCGCCGCCAGGCCTGGGACGAGGATCTGCTGAAGCTGCTGCGCATTCCCGCCGCCGTGCTGCCCGAGGTGGTCGACAATTTCGGCGCCTTCGGGACCACCACGGCCGACTTCCTCGGCGTGCCGGTGCCGGTCACTGGCATGGCCGGCGACCAGCAGGCCGCCTCGATCGGCCAGGCCTGTTTCGAGCCCGGCATGATCAAGAGCACCTACGGCACCGGCTGCTTCGTGCTGCTCAATACCGGCGCCGAGCCGGTCGCGTCGAAGAACCGTATGCTGACCACCATCGCCTACCGCTTCGGCGGCAAGCCCTGCTATGCGCTGGAAGGCAGCATCTTCATCGCCGGCGCCGCCGTGCAGTGGCTGCGCGACGGGCTCAAGATCATCAAGTCGTCCCAGGATACCGAGACCCTGGCGCAACAGGCTTCCGACGCGTCCGAGGTCTACATGGTGCCGGCCTTCACCGGGCTGGGCGCGCCCTATTGGGATGCCCATGCCCGCGGCGCGCTTCTCGGGCTGACGCGCGATTCCGGCGTGCCCGAGATCGTGCGCGCCACGCTCGATGCGGTCTGCTACCAGACGCGCGATCTGATCGACGCCATGGCGGCCGACGGCGCGACCAGGCCCCACACCCTGCGGGTCGATGGTGGCATGGTCGCCAACGACTGGCTGATGCAGCGCCTCGCCGACATGCTGGGGGCGCCGGTCGAGCGGCCCGCCGTCACCGAGACCACGGCGCTGGGCGCGGCCTTCCTCGCCGGCCTCTATGCCGGCGTCTATCCCGACGCCGCCAAGCTGGCGTCGATCTGGCACAAGGACCGCACCTTCGAGCCGGCGATGGCGGGCGAGCAGCGCGAGGCGCTGTATGGCGGCTGGAAGAACGCGGTCGCCCGCGTGCGGTCGGGCAAATGAGGCGGGTCGTTCTCGCCCTTCTGCTGACACTGTTCGCGCTTCCCGCGACAGCCCAAGTCGAAATCCGTGGCCTCACCATCGCCCCTTCCGATCGGCCGGGGAATGGCGGCATCATGCTGAAGTCGATGATTTCGATTCAATTGCCAGGAGAAATTTCCGTCCTTATGAATGCCGCCGATGGAGTTCTGGTTGGACTGGATAAGAAGTTTTTTCGCCTGACACTCCGCGAAGGCAGGTTGACCAGGAAAATGGCTCCGCCACCGCACAAGGTGGTAGGAATTTCCGTGCCGCAACTCCGGGACCTAGATGGCGATGGAAGGAAGGAAGTTGTCGACTTTCGCCCTTCCGGGTCAATTAATCGTCTGGTCGTCTTGCGCTATGAGGGAGGTCCCCCTCGAGAGATTGCGAGCCTATCGGGTTACGGGCGACAGACAATGGCCAAAGATGTTGATCTAACCCGATCCGGGACACGGCAGATCGTCGCTATCAGCGATACCAATTACTGCCTGCATGTTATTGAGTTCTCTGGCGAAACGCTGAGAAATATCGGCTCACTGAGCTGTGGAGCGCCCCTCGTCTATAATCTCGTTATTTCAGATATCGATGGCGATGGGCGCGAAGACCTGGTCGTCGCGCGCGAACCCGATCGGATCGAAATCTTTCTGCGTTAAGGTTTGGCGCCGGGAATATTGTCCCAGCTGTTCCCCTCCGCTTCGCGCGCCTGCTCGGTGAAGGCGGCGAACAGCCGCTCGATGGTGCCGCGCTCGATGTTGCGGGTGATGAACACCAGCTTCGAGCGCCGGTCAGCGTCGGGCCATTCGTCGAGCATGGCCGGCGGGTGGAACACGTGCTGCACGCCATGCACCACCACCGGCTTGTCGCTGCCCTCGACGTTGAGGATGCCCTTCAGCCGCAGCATGTCCGGCCCGCGATAGGACACCAGCGCGTCCAGCGCCGAGGTCACCGCCTGCCACGGCAGCGGCTGTTCCAGCACCAGGCAGAAAGCGCGGATCTGCTCGTCGTGGCGGTTGACGTCGTGCGGGTCCTGGCCGTGGCCGGCGCCATGATGGTGGTCGTGACCATGGTCGTGGTCGTGGTGATGATCGTGCCCGCCATGGGCGGCGGCGAACGCCTCCTCGCGCAGCCAGCCGCGCACGTCGGCGGTCTTGGTTTCGGGATTGTACAGCCCGGCATTGAACAGCTCGGCCGGCGCGATATCGCCGTTGCGCACCTTAAGCAGCGGCGCGCCGGGATTGAGCGCCTTCAGTCGCGCCGTGAGGGCGGCGATCTGCTCTTGCGTGGCGAGATCGGTCTTGGTCAGCAGCAGCCGGTCGGCGACGGCGGCCTGCTTGACGGCCTCCTCGTGGTTGTCGAGCGTGCTCTGGCCGTTGACGGCATCGACGGTGGCGATCACCGAGTCGAGGCGGTAGCGCGCCGCCAGCAGCGGGTCGGTCATCAGCGTGTGCAGCACCGGCGCCGGATCGGCCAGGCCCGTGGTCTCGATCAGCAGCCGTTTGAAGGCCGGCACCTCGCCCTTGGCGCGGCGGATGAACAGCCGCCCCATGGTCTCGATCAGATCGCCGCGCACGGTGCAGCACAGGCAGCCGCTGTTCAGCACCGTCATGTCCTCCGACCCGCTTTCCATCAGCAGGTGGTCGAGCCCGACCTCGCCGAATTCGTTGACGATCACCGCCGTCTCGCCCATGTCGGGCCGCTTCAGCAGCTTGTTCAACAACGTCGTCTTGCCGCTGCCGAGAAATCCGGTCAGCAGCGATACCGGGATCTGCCCGTTCTCGCTCATTGGTCCTGTCCTATCGCCAGTAGCCGGACGCGTCGGCGAATTTCTTCCACGCCTTGCGCAAGGCGCGCTCGTCGCCGTCATGCGCCGATTCGTGCCAGCCCAGCACCAGGCCGCTGACGTAGCGCGCATCTGCGGCCAGATCGGGCGAAGCGCCTGCGACCCTGGTCTCGATCGCCGCCATCAGCTCCTGCGCCACCGCCTTGTCGTTGAGATAGCCCAGCCCGTCCTGCAGCTTCGCCAGCCTGCCGATATAGCGCGCCGCGTCGCGCGCCTCGAAGGCGCCGGCGAAGAATTCGGCGGCATAGCGCAGCTTCTTCAGCTGCAGCCGCAGCTCGTGGCGCTGTTCGATCGCCAGCCGCGCCAGATGCCGCCCGCGCCGCCGCGCCTGGCGGTCGCGCCGCTCCAGGATCTCGGCGGCGAAGCCGGCGACCGGCTGCAGCAGCGCGCCGGTGGCGCCGCTCGGCACGGCGGCGATGGCGGCGGGGGAGGGCGGGGCGATGTCGGCGGCCAGCCAGTTCAGCAACCGCTCGCGCCACAGCCGGAAGCGGCGGCTGCGCAGGGCGCGCCGCGCCCGCTCGCGCGCTTCCGCCTGCATGGATTTCGCCGTCACGCGATAGGCGGCGACACCGGGTTCGTCCTTGAGGCGCCGCGCCACCGGCGCGAAAATCTCGCCGAGGAACACGTCGAGATCGCGCGCCGGGCCCAGTTCACCGGCCAGCCAGCGCGCTTCTGCGCCAAGTTCGGCCAGCTCGCCGTCGGGCAGCAGGCGGCGGAACAGCGCGATGCCCGCGCGCAGCCGGCGCAGCGCCACGCGCGCCTGGTGGATGCCCTCCGGGTCGTCGTTCCTGAGCACCGGCAGCCGGTTGTCCAGCAGATGCATGAAGCACGAGCGCACCACGGCATGGCAGGCCGCGGCGACCGTCATGTCGGCGGCCAGCGCCGGC
>JBDZUM010000181.1:0-4895 GCA_040255215.1 Rhodospirillaceae bacterium | reverse complement strand
TCGTTGATGCGCCGCTCCATCTCGGGTCGGAAATGGCGGATCAGGCCCTGCACCGGCCACGCCGCCGCATCGCCCAGCGCGCAGATGGTGTGGCCCTCGACCTGGCGCGTGACTTCCTCGAGCATGTCGATCTCGTCGAGGCGTGCATCGCCCCGGACCATCCGCTCCATCACCCGCCACATCCAGCCCGTGCCCTCGCGGCACGGCGTGCACTGGCCGCAGCTCTCGTGCATGTAGAACCGGCTCAGCCGTGCGATGGCGCGAACCACGTCGGTCGACTTGTCCATCACGATGACGGCCGCCGTGCCGAGGCCGGAGCGCACCTCGCGCAGGCTGTCGAAATCCATCAACACCGTGTCGCAGACCGACTTGGGAATGAGCGGCACCGACGCACCGCCCGGAATGATCGCCAGCAGATTGTCCCAGCCGCCGCGCACGCCGCCGGCATGCTTCTCGATCAGCTCGCGCAGCGGGATGCCCATCGATTCCTCGACGTTGCACGGCTGGTTAACGTGGCCGGAGATGCAGAACACCTTGGTGCCGGTGTTGTTTGGGCGGCCGATGCCGGCGAACCAGCTCGCGCCGCGACGCAGGATGGTCGGCGCCACCGCGATCGACTCGACGTTGTTGACCGTCGTCGGGCATCCATAGAGCCCGGCGCCGGCCGGGAATGGCGGCTTCAGCCGCGGCATGCCCTTCTTGCCTTCGAGGCTCTCGAGCAGCGCTGTCTCCTCGCCGCAGATATAGGCGCCGGCGCCGCGATGCACGTAGATCTCGAAATCCCAGCCCGAACCGCAGGCGTTGGGGCCGATCAGTCCCGCTTCGCGCGCCTGGGCGACGGCATCGATCAGTCGCTGCGCTTCGCGCCAGAACTCGCCGCGCACGTAGACATAGGCGGCATGCGCGCCCATGGCGAAGCCCGCCACCAGGCAGCCTTCGACCAGCGTGTGCGGATCGTGGCGCAGGATGTCGCGGTCCTTGCAGGTGCCCGGCTCGGACTCGTCGGCGTTGACCACGAGGTAATGCGGCTTGTCGCCCAGTTGCTTGGGCATGAACGACCACTTCACGCCGGTCGGGAAGCCCGCCCCGCCGCGCCCGCGCAGGCCCGACTTCTTCATCTCCTCGATGATCCAGTCGCGACCCTTGTCGAGCAGGCTCTTGGTGTTGTCCCAGGCGCCGCGGACGCGGGCGCCTTCCAGCGTCCAGTCGTGGTAGCCGTAGAGATTGGTGAAGATGCGGTCTTCGTCGCGCAGCATTGGTCAGCCCTTCGCCGGTTGCGACTTCAAGGTGGTAGGCCCGCCGATCGGCGCCGAGGTCTGGCGCGCCGTCTGCGTTCCCTCGTTCGGCGTCTCGCCGCGCCGCAATGCTTCAAGCAATGCCCGCGTCGAGGCGGCGTCGAGGTCCTCGTAGAACTCGGCGTTGTTGATCTGCAGCATCGGCGCGTTGACGCAGGCGCCGAGGCATTCGACCTCGACGATCGAGAACGTCCCGTCGGCGCTGACTTCGCCGACGTCGCAGCCGGCCACTTCCTTACAGGTCTTCAGCACCTCGTCCGACCCGCGCAGCCAGCACGGCGTGGTCGTGCATACCTGCAGATGGTGGCGACCGACGGGGCGCAGGTTGAACATGGTGTAGAAGCTCGCGACCTCGTAGACGCGGATCGGCGCCATCTCCAGCACGGCAGCGACATGGTCCATCGCCGCGCGCGGCAGCCAGCCGCCGGCCTGCTCCTGGGCGATGTAGAGCAGGCCGATCACGGCGCTGGCCTGGCGGCCGGCCGGATACTGCGCCATCAGCCCCTTCGCTTTGGCAAGATTCTCCGCCGAGAAGGCGAAGCTCTCGACCTTCGGCACGTCCTGCGGATCGGCTGTCACCATCGCCATCGCGCGACTTCCCCTTAGCGGTCGATCTCACCGAACACGATGTCCAGCGAGCCGATATTGGCCGACAGGTCGGCCAGCATGTATCCCTTGCTCATCATGTCGAGCGCCTGCAGATGCGGCACGCCCGGCGCGCGGATATGGCAGCGATACGGGCGGTTGGTGCCGTCGGACACCACATAGACGCCGAATTCGCCCTTGGGCGCCTCGACGGCGGTGTAGGTCTCGCCGGCGGCGACGTGATAGCCCTCGGTGTAGAGCTTGAAGTGATGGATCAGCGCTTCCATCGAGGTCTTCATCTCGCCGCGCTTCGGCGGCGCGATCTTGGTGTCCTGCACCTTGACCGGGCCACCCGGCATTTCCTTCAGCGCCTGCCGCATGATGCGCAGGCTCTGCTTCATCTCCTCGATGCGCACCAGGTAGCGGGCGTAGCAGTCGCCCGTCTTGCCGACCGGCACGTCGAAATCCATCTTGTCGTAGGCGTCGTAGGGCTGCGCCTTGCGCAGGTCCCAGGCGACGCCGCAGCCGCGCAGCATCGGCCCGGAGAACGACCAGTCGAGCGCCTGCTCGACGGTGACCACGCCGATGTCGACGGTGCGCTGCTTGAAGATGCGGTTCTCGTTCAGCAGCGACTCGAGATCGGCCAGGAAGGCCGGGAACTGCTCGGTCCACTCCCAGATGCGGTCGCCCATGCCGGCCGGCATGTCCTGGTGCACGCCGCCGGGCCGGAAATAGGCCGCATGCATGCGCGAACCCGAAACGCCCTCGTAGAACTCCATCAGCAACTCGCGCTGCTCGAAGCCCCACAGCGTCGGCGACAGCGCGCCGACGTCCATGGCGAAGGTCGTGACGTTGAGGATGTGGTTGAGGATGCGGGTGATCTCGGAGAACAGCACGCGGATGTACTGCGCCCGCGGCGGCGGCTCGATGCCCAGCAATTTCTCGACGGCCAGCGCGAAGGCATGCTCCTGGCACATCGGCGAGACGTAGTCGAGCCGGTCGAAATACGGCACCGCCTGCAGGTAGCTCTTGTACTCGATCAGCTTCTCGGTGCCGCGATGCAGCAGGCCGATATGCGGATCGCAGCGCTCGACGATCTCGCCGTCCATCTCGACCACCAGGCGCAGCACGCCGTGCGCCGCCGGATGCTGCGGTCCGAAATTGAGCGTCAGGTTCTTGATCTCGACGTCGCTCATGGCGCGCTCAGTTCCTTTCCGCCTTCTCGTCGCCCGGCAGGCGGGTCATGCCTTCCCACGGGCTGAGGAAATCGAAGTTGCGGAATTCCTGGGTCAGCTTGACCGGTTCGTAGACCACCCGCTTCTGCTCGTCGTCGTAGCGCAGCTCGACGTAGCCGGTCAGCGGGAAGTCCTTGCGCAGCGGATGGCCCTCGAAGCCGTAGTCGCTCAGCAGGCGGCGCAGGTCGGGATGGTCGGCGAACCACACGCCGTAGAGGTCCCACACCTCGCGCTCGAACCAGTTGGCGGCGCTGAACACGCCGGTCGCGGTCGGCACCGCCTCGCCCTCGCCGGCCCCCACGCGCAGGCGGATGCGCTGGTTGTGGCGCAGGCTGAGCAGGCAGTAGACGACCTCGAAGCGCTTCTCGCGCTCGGGGAAATCGACGCCGCAGATCGTCACCAGCACCTGGAACAGGCAGTTGGCGTCGTCGCGCAGAAAGCGCAGCACGCCCGGCAGGTCGGAAGGCGCCACGTCCAGCACCAGCTCGCCGCGGATGATGGCGCTGCCCTTGATCGGCCCGCCCAGCGAATTGGCGACGTACTCGCCCAGTTCGCGCAACGCTTCGCTCATCGCCCGCCCCCTGCGCCTAGCGCACGATCGATCCGGTGCGCCGGATCTTCTTCTGCAGTTGCAGGATGCCGTAGAGCAGCGCCTCGGCGGTCGGCGGACAGCCCGGCACGTAGATGTCGACCGGCACGATGCGATCGCAGCCGCGCACCACCGAGTAGGAATAATGGTAGTAGCCGCCGCCATTGGCGCAGGAGCCCATCGAGATGACGTAGCGGGGCTCGGCCATCTGGTCGTAGACCCGGCGCAGCGCCGGCGCCATCTTGTTGGTCAGGGTGCCGGCGACGATCATCAGGTCGGCCGAGCGCGGGCTGGGCATCGGCGCGACGCCGAAGCGGTCGAGGTCGTAGCGGCTCATCCAGGTGTGGATCATCTCCACGCCGCAGCACGCCAGGCCGAAGGTCAGGCCCCACAGCGAGCCCGAGCGGGCCCAGTTCACCACCTTGTCGACCTGCGACACCACGAAGCCCTTGTCGGCCAGCTCGTCGCTCAGCGCCCGGCTCAGCGCATCGTTGCCGGCGGGCGCGCGCGTCACGCCCTCGGGCACGGTGGCGCCGGCATGCGTCCTCACTCCCATTCCAGGGCTCCCTTCTTCCACTCGTACACGAAGCCGACCGTCAGTACGCCGAGGAACAGCATCATCGACCAGAAGCCGAAGGCGCCGGTGTCGCCCAGCGACACGGCCCACGGGAACAGGAACGCCACTTCGAGGTCGAAGATGATGAACAGGATGGCGACCAGGTAGAAGCGCACGTCGAAGCGTCCGCGCGCGTCGTCGAACGGATCGAAACCGCTTTCGAACGAGGTCAGCTTCTCCGAATCGGGGTTCTGGCGGGCGATCAGATAGGAGCCGCCGACCATGGCGGCGACGATGCCTACCGCGATCCCCATGAAAATCAGGATCGGCAGGTATTCCTGCAAGAGATTCTGCATGGCCCCGTCCCTCTGCAGCACGACATTTGCGCCGGCGACGGCCACCCCCCGACCGCCCTGCGGCGCATCTTAGCCTCTTTTCGCGGCAGCGAAAAACCGCAGAACCACGGACTAAACGCCGCGATCCGTCGGCAGGCTTGGGGCTGACTGCCGCCCTGGCGGGCGGCGCTTTCCGAGGAATGGCGGGAGCGACGGGACTCGAACCCGCGACCTCCGGCGTGACAGGCCGGCGTTCTAACCAACTGAACTACGCCCCCTCGGCAGCCCCGAAAGGCCGCG
>JBDZUM010000003.1:91713-95935 GCA_040255215.1 Rhodospirillaceae bacterium | reverse complement strand
CAGCCCGGCGGCGAACAGCTTGCCGATATGGGTTTCGGTCAGCACGCCGTAGATCACCATGATGACGCTGGGCGGAATGAGAATGCCCAGCGTGCCGCCGGCGGCGATGGCACCGGCGGCGAGGCGGTCGGAATAGCCGTAGCGGCGCATGGCCGGAAACGACACCTTCGACATGGTCGCCGCAGTGGCGACGGAAGAGCCGGACACCGAGGCGAAGCCACCGCAGGCGATGACGGTCGCCATGGCCAACCCGCCCTTGCGGTGACCGATGAAGGCGTTGGCGGCGGTATAGAGGTCCTGCGCCAGCCCGGCGCGCGCCACCAGATTGCCCATCAGCACGAACATCGGGACAACCGACAGGGTGTAGGACAGGCCGACGTCGCGCACCGTCTGGCCCACCAGCGCAAGTGCCGGGCCGACGTTGACCGTCATCGCGTAGCCGCAGAAGCCGACGATGCCTAGCGCCAGGCCGATCGGCATGCGCGCGAAAATCAGCGCGAACAGCGCGATGAAACCGACGATCGCTTCGGTCATGAGGAGCTTTTCCTGCCCAGAATGGCGCGCACGGCGTTCGTCAGGAATGCCAAGGCAATGCAGACGCACAGGATCGAGACGAAATGGATAATCGGCGCCATGGGAATCTGCAGGTAGGGCGTGAAGTCGCCGCCGGCCGCGGCCCTGACCGCCAGCGCCCAGACCCGCCACGCCGCAGCAGCCAGAGCGACCGCGCCGAGGAGATTGATGACGACGTCCTCGAACCGCCGAATTGACGGCGGCACGATGAAGTCGAGAATGTCGATGACGATGTGATCGCCGCGACGCGTCACCACCGGCAGCGCGCAGAAGATGACGATCACCATCAGGAATTCCGTCAGCTCGGTGGCGGCCGGCAACGGCGAATGGAACGACCGGCCGATAACGTCGACGACGGTCAGCAGCGACATCAGGACAAGCGAGAGGCCGGCGCTGAGCAGGAAGAAACGGGCGATCGCCCGTTCCAACCCACCCATGCCGACGCGCTTCTCTACTTCCAGATCGCCAGGAAGGTCGGACATGCGACGGCTTTCAGCCGGCTACTTGCCCTGTTTCACCTTCTCCGCCTCGGCCCGCAGCTCGGCGAGCACCTCGGCGGCGTTGGTCAGGCCCTTCGCCTTGGCCGCATCGACCCACTTCTGCTCGAGCGGCTGCAGGGCCTTGCGGATCGCATCGGTCAGCTCGGGGCTGGCCCGGACCACCTTGTTGCCCTGGGCGATCGCCGCCTCTTCCGCCTTCTGTCCGCCGGCCGCCGTGGTGCGACCCCAGATGCGCGAGAAGGTCTCGCCCGACACCTTGCGGATGGCTTCCTGGTCCTTCGGCGACAGGCTGGCGAACTTCTCGGGGTTGATGAACAGCGAGTAGCTGGAGTTGTAGAGACCGCCCGGAACGACCAGCGTGTTGGTCAGCTTGTCGAGCAGCTTGAAGCTCTGCACCGTCTCCATCGGCATCATCGCGGCATCGACGACGCCGGTGCTGAGCATTTCGTAGATCTCGCTGATCGGCTTCTGCACCGGCACCATGCCGAGCAGCTTGGCGATCTCGATCGTGGCGCCGCCGGCGACGCGCACTTTCAGCCCGTTCATGTCGTTCAGCGACTTGATCTCGCGGCTGGTGTTGTGCAGGCGGCCTTCGCTGACCATGGTGCTGAGAACCACGACGCCTTTGTGCTCGTCGAACTTCTCGAGATACTTCTTGTAGATGCGCCAGTAAGCCACGGCGCTTTCGACCGGCGTGTCGCCCAGCAGCGGCAGCTCGGCGATTTCCTGCAAGGTGAAGCGGCCGGGGATGTAGGCATGGGCCGTGTAGCCGACATCGGCCAGTCCGTCGCGGATGGCGTCGATCTGGCCGGCGGTCGAACCGGCGGTCTTCGGCAGGACGCGGAACTTGACCCGGCCCTCGGTCGCCTTCTCCACGAGGGCGAACCACTCGGGAAGCATGATCGTGTTGATGTGATGCTGCGGCGGCACCCAGGTGCTCACGGTCAGCGTCGTCTGGGCGACGGCCGGCGTCGCGGCGATGAGGCCGAGGCCGACGACGAACGGAATGATCTTGCGGAGTATCATGGGTATCGCTTTCTCCCTCTGTGTGGCGTCTGTCCGCCCGGCAAGCCGCGACGGCGACGGTCTGAATCGTTGTCGGACGCGAAGCCCGAGAAGGAAAAGTTAAGCGCTGCGCGATGCGCCAACAACACGATACCGAACGATGAACCCGAATTCACATATGTGAAGGTGGCGCGGCTGCGGCGCGACTAGACTTGCCCAAGACAAGCCGAGGAGGAACCCGCCATGCACGATTTCACAATCCAGAATGCCCGCATCGTCGACGGTACCGGCGGGCCCTCGCAGATCGCCGATCTCGCCGTGAAGGACGGCCGCATCGCCGCCATTGGCCGCGATCTCGGGCCGAGCCGCGAAACCATCGACGGCAGCGGTCTGGTGCTGGCGCCGGGCATCATTGACGGCCACACGCATTACGACGCGCAGATCACCTGGGATCCGATGGTCGACCCCTCGCCCGCTCTGGGCGTGACCACGGTCGTACTGGGCAATTGCGGCTTCACCATCGCGCCGTGCCGCCCTGAGGATCGCGACATCACCATGCGGAACCTGACGCAGGTCGAAGGCATGTCGCTCGACGCGCTGCGCAACGGCATCAAGTGGGAATTCGAGAGCTTTCCCCAGTATCTCGACATGCTGGAGAAGCGCGGCGTCGGGCCCAACGTCGCCTGCTTCGTCGGCCATTCCTCGGTCCGCACCTTCGTGCTGCGCGAAGACGCTTCGCGCCGCGAAGCGACCGACGCGGAGATCGGCGAAATGGCCCGCATCGTGCGGCAGGCGCTGGAAGCGGGCGCCGTCGGCTTCTCTTCGACCACCAACGAATCGCATAACGGCGAAGGCGGCATCCCGATGCCGTCGCGCCTGGCCGATGACCGCGAGCTGCTGGCGATCATGGGGGCGATGAAGGAAGCCGGGCGCGGCGTCTACATGACGACCAAGGGCGCCATCACCCCGATCGCCAAGATCGAGGAACACGTCGCCGCCGCCGAGCGGCCGGCGCTGATTTCCGGCTTCCTCTACAACAAGATGAATCCCGACCGCGCCAAGAATTTCCTGGCCGAGATCGCCCAGGCGCGCGGTCGCGGCCGGCGCATCCATGGCGAAGTCTCGTGCTGCCCGCTGACCATGGATTTCACCATGAAGAGCGCCTACATCCTCGAGGGCTACGCGGCCTGGAAACCGGCGATGGAAGTCAGCGGCGACGCGCTGAAGAAGCTCTATGCCGACAAGTCGTTCCGCGACGCGGTGAAAGCCGATCTCGACAAGTATCGTGGCCATCGCGCCTTCAACAGCGAATGGGACAAGGTGCAGCTGGTCGAGGCGGCGACGCCGGCCAATGCGAAACTGGAAGGCAAGACCATCGCCGAGCTGGCGGAAGCCGCAGGCGTTCATCCGCTCGACTGCCTGATCGACCTGGCGCTGGCGGAGAATCTGGAAACGGTCTTCACCGCCATGCTGCTGAACTCGGACGACGAGGAAGTCGCCAAGATCATCACCGATCCGGAGACCTACATCACCTTGTCGGACGCCGGCGCCCATCTGACCTTCCTGTGCGACGCCGGCTTCGGCCTGCATCTGCTGGGCTACTGGAGCCGCGATCTGGGCAAGTTCACGCTCGAACAGGCGGTGCACCGGCTGACCGGCCATCCGGCTTCGCTGTTCGGCATCGCCGATCGCGGCCGGCTGGCGCCGGGGCTGGCGGCCGACCTGCTGCTGTTCGATCCCGCGACCGTGGCGCGCGGCGGCAAGAAACGTCAGCGCGACCTGCCGGGCGGCGCACCGCGGCTGGTAACGCCGGGCTTCGGCGTGCACGGGGTGTGGGTGAACGGCGAACGCATCGTCGATCAGGCCGGCGCCCCGATCGGCGGCCGCCTGCCCGGCCGGCTGCTGCGCGAATTCGCTGCCTGAGACTGTCAGACCTCGAAATCGACGAGGGTTTCGGCGACCGACTGGCGCAGCACGTCGACCAGGTCGCGTTCGCGCAACTCCAGCTCCTGGCGACGACCGGACACGGCGATCGCCAGGGGCCGGCCGCGACGATCGATGCCGTCGGACAGCGGCATGGCGAGCGCGCCGGCGCCCTTGGTCACCAGCGAGCGCGACAGGAAATAGCCCTGCTCGCGGGCCAG
>JBDZUM010000003.1:0-91613 GCA_040255215.1 Rhodospirillaceae bacterium | reverse complement strand
CGGCGCCCTTGGTCACCAGCGAGCGCGACAGGAAATAGCCCTGCTCGCGGGCCAGATCGAGATTGCGTGCGACTTCGGCCGGATCGATCGCCATCATGCCGGCGGCGCGCTCGACGTTGCTGCGCCGAACCAGCATGGGCACGTCGATCGACTGCGAACGGGTCAGGAGCGCATAACCGGTCGCTGACCAGCACAGGAAGCAGCGGAAGCCGCGCGGGATCTCGTAGCGCACCGGCCCCGGCGTGTGCGCGACATGGATGATCTGCGAGTAGATGCCGTTGCGGGCGGCGATCACGGCGCTGAGGCCGGAGCGGCGCATGAGGGTCTCGACCAGCCGCACCAGCCTGCCGTCGGACAGCGGATGGTGATCGAGCCAGGCGCCGAGCATCGCCACACGGGTCGACGGGCAGTATTTGCGCGTATGCGGATCGTAGTCGATGTAGCCCAAATGGATCAGGCTCTTGAGCAGCACCGAGGTCGAGGACAGCGGATAGCCCAGGCCGTTGGCGATCTCCGCCAGGCGCGCCTCGCGCCGCAGCTCGTTGAAGTATTCGAGGATTTCCAGCACGCGGCCGGCGGATTTGACGACGCCGTCGATGCGCGGCGCGACGTCGGCGATCGACCGCACCACGGCGCGGTCGGGCGCGGCCGTCGGGCCGGAGTCGCGGGTTCGATGTTCCATCCGTCCCGCCATCGTCCGCCTACCCCGTCGCGCCGATCTTTTCGCGCCTGATGCGGATGCCCGCCTTCTCGCGGTCCCACGTGTCGGGCGTGATGCCGTCGGCGCGCAGCAGGTTCTTCTGCACCTTCTGCGTCGGCGTCTTGGGCAGATCGTCGACCACGCGCACGTAGCGCGGGATCATGAAATGCGCCATGCGCGGCCGCAGGAATTCCATCAGTTGCGCCGGATCGAGGGTGGCGCCCGGCGCCAACGACACGGCGACCAGCACCTCATCCTCGGCATGCTCGCTGGCGACCGCGACGGCGGCCGCCTCCTTGATCGCCGGATGGGCGCAGATCTCGGTTTCCACCTCGTAGGAGGAGATATTCTCGCCGCGCCGGCGAATGGTGTCCTTCAGACGGTCGACGAAGAAATAATCGCCATTCCCGTCGACCTTGAACGCATCGCCAGTATGGAACCAGCCGTTGCGCCAGGCCCGCGCGGTGGCTTCCGGATTCTTGTTGTAGCCGTGATTCATCGCCCAGGGGCGGTCGGTGCGGACGATCAGCTCGCCCACCTGCCCGACCGGCACTTCGCAGTCGTTGTCGTCGACGATGCGGACCTCGGCGCCAGGGCGCGGCCGGCCGCAGGACGACAACGCCTTGGGATTGCGGCCCGACACGATGGGACAGGAAGTCTCCGTCATGTTGAAGGTGGTGTAGACGTCGACGCCGAAGCGTTGCGAGAACTGCTCGGTATCCTCGCATAGCGGCACCATGGTGACGGTGCGCAGCGGATGGTCGCGGTCGGCCGGCGACGGTTTCTGCTTGACCAGGAACGTCGCCATCACGCCCAGCAGCACCGCCGAGGTGACTCCGTGCCGGCGGATCATGTCCCAGAACCCAGCGGTGTTAAAGGAATCGATCACCGCGATGGAGCCGCCCTTGACCAGCGAGCGATAGACCGCGCCGGTGCCGCCGGCATGGAACAGCGGCAGATGGACCAGGCCACGATCGGCCTCGGTGAAGTACGGCCAGGGCTCGTTGCCCATCGAGTAAAGATGCAGATAGGAGGACAGCACGCCCTTCGACGGGCCGGTGGTGCCCGAAGTGTAGATGATCGACTGCGTGTCCCAGGGCTGGATCGGTCGGTCCAGCGCCGGCAGATCGTCGCTCCCCTCGAGTGCGGCCGCCCCGACCGCCGGCATCGGCACCGATGGCGACGGCTGTCCGCCAAGCACGACGGCGTTCTCCAGCAGCGCGCGGTCGATGTCGGCCAGCCGGGCGTGCAGATCGGCATGGCAGACGATCAGCCGCGCGTCGGAATTCTCGATCACGTGCTCGAGCAGCCGGCCCTTGTAGGCAAGATTGATCGGCACGTAGACGGCGCCGAGATAATTCAATCCGAACCACAGGCGCAGCGCATCGGGGCCGTTGGGCAGCCAGGAAAGCACGAAGTCGCCCTGACGCACGCCGAGCGCGCGCAGGCCATTGGCTGTGCGCACCACCTCGCGGCGCAGCCTGGCGTAGGTCCACTCGGTCCCGTCGTCGTAGCGCACATAGACCTTGTCCGGGGTCTGCTGCGCGCGGCGCTCCAGGACGTAGCGCAATACGCACTGGTCGGCGGGCGGTACGCGAGGGTCTGTCCAGGGGCTGCTCACTGTCGGACTCCGGCCGGTCAGATGGGGGCGATGCTGCGAAATTTCGGCGGCATGCCGATTTCGCGCCTTGCCGGCGCCCGATCGATGGCGTCGATCAGGTGCTTGCGCGTCGCCGCCGGATCGACGATGTCGTCGATGCCGAAGCCGCCCGCCGCATCGAGCACGCTGATATTGGCGCGCATCTCGTCGATGATCTGCTGGCGGCGCACGGCCGGATCCGGCGCGCTCTCGTAATCCTTGCGGTAGGCGACATCGACCGAGCCCTCGATCGACATGGCGCAGATCTCGGCGGTCGGCCAGGCCAGGCTGGCATCGGCGTCGAAGCTGCGCCCGCCGCACATGGCGATGAACCCCAGCCCGTATCCTTTGCGCAGCACGACCGAGAACCGCGGCACCGTCGCATGGCCCAGTTCGTAGACCAGCTTGGCGCTGTGCCGGCCCAGCACCGTCTTCTCCGCCGCCGAACCGATGGCGAAGCCCGGCACGTCGATCAGGTAGACGAGCGGCAGGCCGAACGCGTCGCAGGTCGCGATGAATCGCGAAGCCTTGTCGCAGGCGTCGGAGGTCAGCATGCCGCCGAGCTTCATCGGCTGGTTGGCGATAAAGCCGACCGGATGGCCGCCGAGCCGGGCGAAGGCGGTGACGATATTGCCGGCGAAAGTCGGCTTCATCTCGAACACGCTGCCCTGATCGGCGATGCGCTGGACCACCTTGCGCACATCATAGGCTTTGCGGGTATTGGCTGGGACGATATCCAGCATATCCTCGGCCCGCCGATCCGCCGGGTCATCGCATGCGATGGCTGGCGCCGGCAGCCGGGCATTCGACGGCAGGAAAGCGAGAAACCGCTTCACCGCGTCGAGCGCCTCGCGCTCGGAGGCAACGCCGAGATCGGCCAGCCCATGCCGGTCGACCTGCACGGAGCAGCCGCCAAGCTCCTCCTTGGCGATCGATTCGCCGGTCGCGGCCTTGACCAGCGGCGGGCCCGCCAGCCCCATGGTCGACAGGCCGCGCACCATGACGACGAAATCCGCCATACCGGCGTAATTGGTCGGGCCGGCGAAGCCGGCGCCCAGCATGGCGGCCACCATCGGCACCCAGCCGGACATGCGGGCGAACTCGGGGAACAACGTGCCGGACTTGGCGAAATGGCGGGAGTTCTGGCCGCCCTGGATGCGGTGTCCACCGCCATCGAGCACCATGACCATCGGCATGCCCTGGCTGAGCGCCAGCCGCGCCGCGCGCAAGGTCTTGGCGCTGCCGATCTCGCCGATGCTGCCGCCGAACACGGTGAAGTCCTGCGACAGCAGCACGGCCCAACGGCCATCAATCTTGCCGGTGCCGACGATGACGCCATCGGCCGGCGCGTGCGCCTCGTCGCTGGCCTTGGGATGCGCCAGACCGCCGATTTCGGTGAAGGACCCGGGCTCGCACAGATAGTCGATGCGCTCGCGCGCCGTCATGGCCTCGCGTCGGCGCTGGCGCGCCACGGCTTCGGGTCGTGCCTCGTCGAGCAGCGCGGTTCTGGCGGCGGCCGCCTGTTGCAGCAGGCTGCGTCCGTTGGGTTCGTTCAACTGTTCCTCCGTGGATTGCCGGCAGCGGCGCCGGCGCGCTTTCCGCCGCTATGAGCGCGCAGGAAGCATTCGATGATTTCGAGATACTGGGTGCGCAGCATCTGCAGGCGCTCCCGGTCGGCATGAAAGAACGACTGGAGGACGACGCCGCGCATGGTGCACAGACAGGTTTCCGCCAGCAGCGCGCAGTCGACTGCCGCGTCGATTTCGCCCATCTCCTGAGCTTCGGCGAAATGATCGGTCAGGCCGCGCACGAGTTCGCCCGTGAACGCCATCATCCGTGGTTTGAGATCGGGAATCGGCCCGAGCGATTCGATGTACAGCATCTCCAGGGTCCGAGTAGCGTCCGTCGCTTCGACGACCGCATCGAAATGGGCGGCAATGCGCGCCCGCACCGCGTCCAGGCCGCGCCTGCCCTGCCGGTCCTTTTCGACCTCGGCGGCGAACCAGTCCGACATGTTGTCGACGATGGCCTCGAGCATCGCCTGCTTGCTGCCGAAACGCTCGCCAGGCAGGCCGCGGCTGTAACCAGCAGTGATGCCGATATCGGCCAGGCTGGTGCGGTCGGCGCCATTCGTGGCGATGAGCTTCAGGGCGGCAGCAATCAGCCGACGGTCCGACTTCGACCGACGAGCCGCCTGCGTCGGCCTGTCGCGGACATCCAGCCTGCGACCGATAGCGGCGTTGGCGCGAATGGTCGCTGCCATTGAACTTTGCCTCCCTGGCGCTGGTCCGGGCAGAAAGCCGGGCAGCGAATGCCGTCGACGCGGCGTTTGCACAATCTAAACAACTTGCTTGTTATCAAACAAGTATATTTGTACGACGACCCTGGGGACGCTTCGTTAAGTCCTGTCGACACCACTCCTTGAGCGGTATGCTAGGGAATCCATCAAACGTATCCCGCGCCATGGACACGGAGAACTCGATGAATCGGCGGAAATTTCTGGTCCTTGGCGCGGCCACGATCGCGGGCGGCCCGGCCGGACTGGCCACCCCCGCCGCTGCCCAGCAATATGCCCCGTCTGTGGTTTTCGAATCGCTGCTCGACACGCCATTCCACCCGACCGGCATCATCGCCTTCGACACGCTCGACGTGGTCTTCGCGCCGCCGGCGCCGGTCAAGGGCCGCATCGAAGTGCTCGCCGCCGACGGCACGCCGGTCGCGAGTTTCGATTCGCTGAACGATTACCGCCTGACCGACAAGGCTTTCGCGCGCATGGCATTCATCGGCCCGGCCCACGCCCAACTGAAAGAACCGGGAAGCTATCTCGTCCGGGTGTCGATCAACGGACGGGTGGCGACCGAAATGCCTTTCGTCGCCAGAGCCGCCGGCACCGGCGACGCCTTCAATCCCACGAAAAGCTGGAGCTACGAGGGCCCCTGGACACGCTGGGGCTATTTCACCCTGCGCGACTTCAAGGACGTCAAAGTCATCGACTTCGTGTACTGGACCGGAAGCGGCGACCTGCCGGACGGCAAAGCAAAAGACGCGCTGCAGGCGACGTTGCGACGCGGCGACGAAACCATCGCGCAAAGCTCCGGCCATCGAGGATCGATCGTCAGAGAACGTTTCCGCCGCCAGATGCTCACTCTTTATCGGCCGCACGATCCCAAGCGGGAACCGAATCCGGTTCCCTTCGGCCTTGCCGATCTGCTGGCGCCGGGCGAGTACGAATTGCGCCTGGATCGACAGTCGGACGGCAAGACGCTGCGGCGCTTCCGCTTCGCCACCAGAGACGGCCGTATCGTTCCCCATCCGCGCACGGCGCTGACCCATACCCCCGGCACGGAATTCATCGCGCCGCGCGTGGTGAGGAAAGGCTCTAACATCTACGAATTCGCCGGCGCCGAATGGCTTGAAGCCCGATAGATCCGGCGCTGGCGCGACCGGCCGGCCTCAGCCCTTCCCGGCGATCTTGTCTTCGGTCTTCAACTCGAAATCGCTCGCATCGTGGCGCTCACGAAGCTGATGTGCGGGATCGCCCTGCACGCGGTTGACGATGCGCCCACGCTTGACAGCCGGGCGGGCGCCGATCCGATCGGCCCAACGCTGGACGTTCTTGTAGTCCTGCACGGAAAGGAATTCGCCGGCGCCGTAGAGCAATCCCTTGGCCAGTCCGCCGTACCACGGCCACACGGCGATATCGGCAATCGTATAATCGCTGCCGGCGAGATACTCGCTCTCCGCCAGACGCCGGTCGAGCACGTCGAGCTGCCGCTTCGTTTCCATCGCGAAGCGATCGATCGCGTATTCGATCTTGGCCGGCGCGTAGGCGTAGAAATGGCCGAAACCGCCACCGAGATAGGGCGCGCTGCCCATCTGCCAGAACAGCCATGACAGGCATTCGGCCCGCCCGTCGTCGCCCAGCGCAGGGACCAGAGCACCGAACTTTTCCGCCAGATGCAGCAATATGGCGCCCGACTCGAAAACGCGCACCGGCTTGGCGCCCGAACGATCCAGCAGCGCCGGGATCTTCGAGTTGGGATTGATCGAGACGAAACCGGAGCCGAACTGCTCGCCATTGCCGATATTGATCAGCCAGGCATCGTACTCCGCGCCCTTGTGGCCGAGCGCCAGCAGCTCCTCGAGCATGATGGTGACCTTCTGCCCGTTCGGCGTGCCGAGCGAATAGAGCTGCATCGGATGCTTGCCGACGGGCAGCTCCTTTTCCGACGTCGGTCCGGCGATCGGGCGATTGATGTTGGCGAAACGCCCGCCGCTCGCCTTGTTCCATTGCCAGACCTTGGGGGGTGTGTACTCGGGCGTATCGCTCATTCTTCCGATCCTCCACTGACGACGTCCATGCATGTGTCGCCTATCGGCCGCGCTCGGCCCAACAGGCGGCGAAAGCCTAGCATGGCTCGGCGATTGAAACGGTCGGCCACGAAGATGTGAGGGTTGCAAAACAGGAAAGCCCCAGGACCTGGAGGCCCTGGGGCTAATCTGGTTGCGGGGGCTGGATTTAGCGCCGCTGGCGCTGTCCTTCGCGCTGTCGCGCTCGGACGGAACGGTTGGCTCATTCACCGTCCCCCATAACCAAATCCCCCCAGCGCCCTGGGGGTGCTGAGGGGATTTGGTTGCGGGGGCTGGATTTGAACCAACGACCTTCAGGTTATGAGATAGGCTAAACCGACGTCCCCCACATACGACGACCTACGCCGAACACGCTTTAACATACTGTCTTTGCTTGATAAACATTGACATAGAGCCACCGCCTGCTACTCTCTCATGCGACCGAATTTTCCCTCAAGTGGTAGCTATTTGGTAGCTGGGGTGACTTTCAGGTTGCTGAAACTGAGGGTCTGGAACCTGAAGGTTCGAGATGGTAGCTCATGGCGAAACTCACGAAACGCACCGCCGATTTGGCGACGGCCGGCGCCAAGGTCACGGCGATCTGGGACGAGGAACTACGGGGCTTCGGCCTGCGCGTCTATCCGAACGGGCGCAAGGTGTATGTCGTCAAATGCCGCATCAAGGGCCAGCAGCGCTTCATCACCCTTGGCCAGCACGGGCCAGTGACGGCGGATCAGGCCCGAACCAGGGCATACAACATCCTCTCCGAAGCCAAGAATGGCCGTGATCCCGCGAAGAAGCTCGACCAGGCGCGCAAGGCGCCGACCATGAAGGGGCTGGGCGAGCGTTTCCTCAAGGAGCATGTCGCCGTGCGCTGCAAGGCCTCGACCCAATATGAATACAAGCGTTCGGTGGAGCTGTTCATCAATCCGAAGCTTGGCACGCGGAAGGTCACCGACATCGAGCGCCGCGACATCGCGGAGCTGCATCATTCTTTCAGCCACATCCCCTATCAGGCCAACCGCACCCTCGGCGTGCTGTCGAAGATGTTCAACCTCGCCGAGGTCTGGGGTCTCCGTCCTGATGGCAGCAATCCCTGCCTGCACGTGAAGAAGTATCCCGAGCAGAAGCGCGAGCGGTTCCTAAGCCCCGAGGAGTTCGCGGCACTGGGCAAGGCACTCCGGGAGGTCGAAGCTGACGGCTCGGAGACCCAATCGGCCGTCGATGCCATCCGACTCCTGATGCTGACCGGCTGTCGGCTCGGTGAGATCATGACGCTGAAATGGGACTATGTGGACCTCAAAGGCCGCGAGCTACACCTGCCTGACTCCAAGACCGGGGCGAAGATCGTGCATTTCGGGAAGACAGCGGCCGACGTGCTGAAAGGCATCGAGAAACTGGAGTACAACTCCTACGTCATCACCGGCAAAAAGCAGGGTGGCCGCCTCACCGACCTGCAGCACCCATGGCGGCGCATCCGGGCCAAAGCCGGTCTCGATAACGTGCGTATTCATGATCTCCGGCATTCCTATGCCAGTGGTGCCCTCGCCTTGGGAGAAGGGTTGCCGATGATCGGCAAGCTACTCGGACATACGCAGGTGCAGACCACAGCACGGTACGCGCACTTGGCAAACGACCCCGTAAAGACAGCCGCCGGACGCGTGTCGGACGCGATCGGCGCCGCGATGCTGGGGAGACGGAAGAAACCGAGGCGAACTGGAACGCCGAAGAAAGGCAAGCTGGCGACTGCACCAAGGCGGAAGGCGACACGAGAGACGGTGGCAGTCGCAGCCGAGTAGCTCGCGATTATGAAGCGAGCGCCTCCAGGACCGGACATTCAGGGACGTCGTCGCCGGAACAGGACGCCGCGGTCGTCGCAAGCACCCGCTCGATCCGCCGGAGATCCGCGATTTTCGCCCGCACGTCGGCAAGATGGCTTTCGGTTCGGGCTTTCACCTCGGCACAGGTTTGGGTTCCGCCGTCGACCAGCTGAAGCAGGCCGCGAATTTCCTCGATCGCAAAGCCGAGTTCGCGGGCCCGCAGGATGAAGCGCAAACGCGAGACGTGGCCTGCGTCGTAGACCCGATAGCCTGAGGCCGTCCGCGGCGGGTCGGGCATCATTCCGATCTTCTCGTAATAGCGGATGGTCTCGAGGTTGCAGCCCGTGCGGCGGGCCAGCTCTGCCCGCTGCAACCCCTTCCCGGAAACGTGATCGGCCATAGCGCGAAACACCTCTTGAGTCTGTAGTTTCTACAGACCATACGCTGGCCCGACGTGGAAATCGAGGACGTATTCTCCATGAGAGATATCGACACAGATCTCGGGACACTCCCGCGCCCGGTAAATATCCCGGACCGTCGCAAAGGCTGGTTCGCCGTCGGCGGCGTTCTCGGCGCGGTTCTGGCCTCATCCTGCTGCATCGTACCGCTGGCGCTGGTGACCGTCGGAGTCTCGGGGGCATGGATTGGTAATTTGACGGCACTCGAGCCCTACAAGCCGTATTTCGCGACCGTCACGGTCGTCCTGATCGGTCTCGGCTTCTGGCACGTCTACTTCAAGCCCAAATCGGCTTGCGAGGATGGCACCTACTGCGCCCGTCCGGAGTCCTCGCGCCTCACCAAGACCGCGTTGTGGCTGGCGACGGTCCTCGTCCTCCTCGCCATCACGATCAATTATTGGGCCCCGTTGTTTTACTAGGAGAAGACCGTCATGAACCGCTCGGCAATGAGTCTTGCAGCTCTCGTCGCACTTGGCCTGTCCGGGTTTGGTGCGTTCAGTTCCTTGGCCCCCGCCGCTGCAGGAACGGCGGCCATAGTCGCAGCCGCGACCGAGCGGACGGAAACGTTCGCCATCGAGAACATGACCTGTGCGTTGTGCCCGATCACCGTCAAGACGGCGATGGAGTACGTCGATGGCGTGAAGTCCGTAAAGGTGAACTTCGACGCCAAGACGGCAACGGTCGTTTATGACCCGTCGATCGCGACAGTAGAGGCGATCGCCAGAGCCTCGACGAATGCCGGCTATCCGGCAACTCCGGCGGGGCAAGGCAGTTGAGATGAAGGATGCCACAATTTTGAAGACGGGCATCGCCGGATCCGTTATTGCCGCTATCTGCTGCTTCACGCCCGTTCTCGTCATCTTGCTCGGAGCGGCCGGTCTTTCGGCTTGGCTCGGGTGGCTCGATTACGTTCTGCTCCCGGCCCTCGTATTCTTTCTTGGCATCACCGTATACGGGTTGTGGCGCCGTCAACGGGCAGCGGCCTGCTGCTCACAAGAATCCGTTGGCAACAAGGAAAATGCCTGACATGCCGAATTGCTGCGCCACCAACAATGGGTCGACTGGACGGTATGACCTCGCCGTCGTCGGTGCGGGCTCGGCCGGCTTCTCCGCCGCGATCGCCGCGGCCGAAGGAGGCGCGAAGGTTGCCCTGATCGGTCATGGCACCATCGGCGGCACCTGCGTCAATATCGGATGCGTACCGTCCAAGACGATGATCCGTGCAGCCGAGGCATTGCACGGTGCTCGCGCCGCGAGCCGTTTCGCTGGACTCGCGGGCGAGGCGCACGTCACCGACTGGAGCCGCTTGGTCGCCGCCAAGGACGACCTTGTCGCGACACTGCGGCAGAAGAAATATGTCGATCTCTTGCCCGGATATGACGGCGTTGCCTATCTCGAAGGCGCGGCCCGGCTGAGCGAGACCGGCGTGACGGTGAACGGCGCCGCCATCTCGGCGCCAAAGATCATCATCACGACCGGCGCGCGCCCGGCGCTGCCCGACATCGAGGGCATCGAGACCGTTTCCTGCCTTACCAGCACCACCGCCATCGAACTGACCGGCCTCCCCAAATCCCTGCTGGTGGTCGGCGCGGGCTACATCGGCTGCGAGCTCGCGCAAATGTTCGCCCGCATGGGCGTCGAGGTCACGATCGTCAGCCGCCGCGGCTTGTTGCCGGAAGCGGAGCCGGAGATCGCCGGAGCGCTGACGGGCTTTTTTATCGACGAAGGCATCCGAGTGGTTTCCGGTATCGCCTATCGGCGCATCGAGCAGACCGGCACGGATGTCGTCCTCACCGTTGAGCGGGACGGTCGAGAGCAGCGTCTCGCCGCCAAGCGTGTGCTGGTTGCGACGGGCCGAACGCCGAACACGGAAGGTCTTGGGCTCGAGGAGGCGGGCGTCGCCCGGCATTCGAACGGCGCGATCAGGATCGACGACCGGATGCGCACCACGCGACCAGGTGTCTACGCCGCGGGCGACGTAGCGGGCCGCGACCAGTTCGTTTACATGGCCGCCTATGGCGCAAAGCTCGCCGCGCTGAACGCGCTGAACGGCGACGGTCTCGTCTACGACAATGGCGCCATGCCGGCCGTGGTATTCACCGACCCGCAGGTGGCGAGCGTCGGGCTGACGGAGGCGCAAACGCGCAGGGCCGGCAACGAGGTCAAGACGAGCGTGCTGTCGCTCGAAAACGTGCCGAGGGCTCTTGCCGCGCACGATACGCGCGGCCTCATCAAGTTGGTTGCCGACGCACGGACGGACCGATTGCTCGGCGCTCATATTCTGGCGCCCGAGGGCGCGGACAGCGTTCAGACCGCCGTGCTCGCCCTGAAATTCGGGATGACGGCCAAGGCGCTCGGCGAGACGATCTTCCCCTATCTGACCACGGTCGAGGGGCTCAAGCTCGCCGCGCAGACCTTCGAAAAGGACGTCGCCATGCTGTCATGCTGTGCGGGATAGGAGACCTCCATGTCGGACAAACCACTCGCCGGAGTCATGGCGGCGCTTGCAGTCGCTCCGCTCTGCCGCGTTTGCGTGCTTGGTCCGGCTGCACTCGTGGCGGCTGGCGGGTGGTTTCTCGCATGGCTCGGCGGCTTCGGCGTGCCGCTAATTGGATCGGTCCTGGCCGTTGGCGGCTGGCTCGCCTGGCGCGCCCTTCGGCGAGGGACCGTCCGGAAGGGGAATGGCCGCACGATGGAACATCCACAGAAAGATGCCGTTGACTCCGTACTATAGTACGGGAACTAACGTGGAAAGTTAGCGAGACGCGCCATGGCCACCGGAATGACCATCAGCCGAGCCGCCGAGCGGGCGGGCGTCGGCGTCGAGACCATCCGCTTTTACGAACGACGCGGGCTAATCGAGCAGCCCGCGCGGCCACGCAGTGGCGGCTATCGTTTCTACGAAGATGAGGTAGTCGAACGCATCCGCTTCATTCGGCAAGCGCAGGAGCTCGGCTTCTCCCTGCGCGAGATCGCGGAACTCCTCTCGTTGCGGGCCGATCCGGCGGCCGATTGCGGCGACGTCCGCACGCAGGCGGTGAGCAAGCGCGAGGAGGTCGACCGCAAGATCGTGCAGCTTCAGCACATCCGAGCGGCGCTCAGCGAGCTGATCGCCACCTGCCCGGGCGGTGGCGCCTTGCGCGCCTGCACGATCATCGACGCATTGGCCGGGCGGCGAGCGACAAAAGACCTCCGGCCGTCGGGCAAGACAGATCGTCAGAACCGAGTAAGGAAGGGACGCAACATGAAAACGGCCACCTTCAAGATCGACGGGATGCACTGCGACGGCTGCGCACGCACCATCGAGGCGCTCGTCTCAATGGAACCCAGCGTGCGCAAGGCGACCGTCTCGTTCAAGGCGCGGGAGGCGCGCATCCTGTTCGATCCGCAAGCCTCAAGCGAGGACCAACTCGCGGCGGCGATCCGAAAGGCCGGATATTCCGTCGCGAGCCAGTGATCGTGACGGAATTTGGGCTCATCAATCTCCTTATCGTCCCCGCGGCGGTAGGCCTGTTCGGCTTCATCGAGCCCTGCTCGATCGGCTCGAGTCTCCTCTTCATCAAATATCTGGAGCGCAAGGAAGCGGCGCGGAAGATCACCGAAACCGTGCTGTTTGCCGCCACGCGCGCCGTTTTCATTGGCGTGCTGGGCGTGCTTGCGGTTCTTCTGGGTACGGCCTTCCTCGGGTTGCAGAAAGGCGCGTGGATATTGCTTGGCGCGGTGTACCTCGTCATCGGTGCGCTCTACGCCACGGGGCGGGCGCGCTTGTTGATGCAGTCGATCGGGCCGAGGCTCAGCGGTTTCTCCGCCGCGCGTAGTTCGATTGGCCTCGGCGTGATGTTCGGCCTCAACATCCCGGCCTGCGCAGCGCCGTTGCTGGTGGTCCTCCTCGGGGCCGCCGCGGCCGGTGGCGCGGCAGGCACGACATTTCTCGGCGGCTTCGTCTCGCTCGCCGTGTTCGGCCTCGCGCTGTCGCTGCCGCTTGTCCTCGCCGTGCTGTTCGAGCCGGCCAGACGGGCGCTCGACTGGCTGGCAGGTCTCTCCGGACGCATGCCGTTCTGGACCGGCGTCGTGCTCATCGCACTCGGCCTGTGGTCGATCGGATTCGGACTGTTCGCCCACCTGCCCGAGCCGGCGTGACGCAAGCGCGATCTTACTTTTCGCGGGCGATCATAGCCTCTTGACTCCGTACGTTAGTACGGGGTGCAGACTTCTTTTGACATCGTTGGATCGAGGCCCGGGAGGGCTCCCTTCCTGGCCGACAGCCTCATGGGAGGTCATCATGACCATCGCGACAGCGACAGAGCCCGCCACCCTTCCACTGTGGACCGAGGAGCCCGCGAGCCGGCCGGATCGGGCGCGCATCCGGGCCCGCATCGGCGGGCTCCACTGTTCGCTTTGCACGAGCACCATCGAAAAGGCGCTCGGTCGCAAGCCCGGCGTCGACAAGGTGGCGGTGAGCCTCACCCACGAGCAGGCGCTGATCGAATACGACCCGGCCGTGGCTAATCCGGCCGAACTTCTGCAGACGTTGCGCGACATCGGCTACACGCTGCACGATCCGCGCAAGCTGCGCGCCTTCGAGGAGGAGGAGCGCGATCTCGTACGCGAGGGCCGGCGCTTTCTCGTCGCCGTCACCTTCAGCCTGATCGCCATCGCGCTCATCGCCAGTCCGACAGGCATCTGGTCGACCGCGCTGCCGCTCGTCGCCACGATCGGCCTGATCGCCTTCGTGTTCCTGGTGCTGCGTGCGCAAGAGCTATGGGTCTCCGGTGCAAGCGCCGTGGGGCTCGGCGTATTTGCTGGCGTACTGCTCCTGTTTCGCGAGGCGCTTGGCTTGACGCATGTCACGCCGTGGCTGGTCGGCGCCCTTGCGGCTGTCCTCGTCTTCGGCATCGCGCGTCACATCCTGAATATGGCTTTCCAGGCTCTGCGCCGTGGGATTCTGAATCAGCACGTGCTCCTGGAAGCAGGCGCATTCGCCGGCCTCACGGGCGGCCTGATCGGGCTCATCTTCGATCCGCCCGGATTTCCGACCGCACCGTTCTTCGCCGTGTCGGTCATGGTCGCCACCTACCATCTCTTTTCGGAGTGGCTGTCGCTCATCGTCAAGACACGCAGCTCGCAGGCGGTCAAGCGGCTCCTCGACCTGCAGCCGGACGTCGCCCGCGTTCAGCGTGACGGCCGGGAGCTAGAGATCCCGATAGCGGACGTCGTGGTCGGCGACCTCGTGCGTATTCGCCCGGGCGAGCGCCTGCCCGTCGATGGCGAGGTGGTGGAGGGCCATTCCTCGGTCGACCAGGCGCTCGTCACCGGCGAGCCGATCCCGGTCGAGCGCGCGGCGGGCGATACGGTCATCGGCGGCTCGATCAACGGCACGGGCACGCTGCTCGTTCGGGTCACCGCCGTCGGCGAGGAGAGTTTTCTGCAACGGATCGCGCGCGAGGTCGAGGACGCCCGCGCGCTGAAGCCGGGCCTCCTGCACCTCGTCGACCGCGTGCTCGTTGTCTATACGCCGACAGTACTCACGATTGCGGCGCTCGCGACGCTCGGCTGGATCATTGGTCCTTGGCTATTGGGCAGCGAGCCAGACCTCCAGAGGGCGGTCTTCGCCGGCCTGAGCGTGCTCGTCATGGGCTATCCCTGCGCCGTCGGCATCTCGGCGCCGCTGTCGATCGTGCGCGGCGCCGGCGAAGCGGCCGAGCGGGGAATCCTCATGCGCACCGGCGAGGCGTTCCAGGGCTACCGCCTGGTGAACCAGATCGCCTTCGACAAGACCGGAACGCTGACCGAGGGGCGGCCGCGCCTTATAGAGATCGAAGCTACAGGCATCGGCGCGGAGGTTCTGCTCGGGGTCGCCGCAGCAGCCGAGGCCTCCTCCGAGCATCCGCTGGCGGACGCGATCGTAACGGCTGCCTTCGAGCGGGGCATCACGCCGCCCGAGGTGGAGCGCTTCGAGGCTGTTCCGGGCAGGGGTGTTCGTGCGCGCATCGGTACGGAAGCGGTACTGGCCGGTAGCCCTCGCTTCATGACCGAGAGCGACATTGACTTGGCGCCGCTGGCGAGCCGCATCGATGCGCTCGAAAGCGCCGGGCGCACCGTCATCGCTGTCTGCCGCAACGGGCAACCCCTTGGCCTTCTCGCCCTTGGCGACATAGTGAGGAGCGAGGCCGCCCAAGCGGTGGCCGCTCTCAAGGACGCCGGCCTCAGAACCGTGCTGGTGACCGGCGACAACGAGCGCACCGCCCGACGTGTCGCCGCCGAGGTCGGGATCGACGAAATCCACGCCGGCGTCCTGCCGGGAGAAAAGGCGGCGCTCGTGCGGCGCCTTCACGAAAAGGGCCGGGTCGCCATGGTCGGCGACGGCATCAACGACGCGCCGGCGCTGATGCAGGCGGACGTCGGCATCGCTATGGGCGGCGGCACCGACATCGCCATCGATTCGGCCGACATCATTATCCTCGGCAACCAACTCGATGGGGTGGTGACCGCCCGCGAGATCAGCCGCCGCAGCTACCGAAAGATGGTGCAGAACGTTTCGCTCGCGTTCCTGTTCAACGGCATCGGCGTGCCGCTGGCGGCGACCGGGCTGATTTATCCAGTCTGGGCGATGGCGGCCATGGCGGTGAGCGTGACGACCATTTTCTTCAACTCGCTATGGGGCCAGCCGTCGCTGTTCTTCCAGGCGATCTTGAGCGTCGGCAGGTCCATCGAGCGCCCCGCATGATCGCGATCGAACGATTGGTGTAAGAGATCACGGCGCTCACGTCGTTCACCGTATCCCGGACGCCTCCGTGGGCGCTGGAAGAGACGCGCCGTATGCTCAACCCCCGTGGCCCATTTCTTTTCGTCGAGCACGGCCGTTCGCCCATGCCGGCGTACGCCGTGATTGCCGACCGCAGCGCGGGCTCGAGATTTCGCATCGAGCGGATGGACACCGGGTACACGAAAGGTCCGAAGCCAATGGCGCTCATGTACGAAGGCAGCGCGCGTCCTACAAAGGCGCAATGGTTCTCCGCCGGCGCCGTTGCGCGAGACGTTACGCCGACGTGCTGCCTTCGACGGGCAATCCAGCCGCGCGCCATTCCGGGAGCCCATCTTCCAGGCGGCGGACCTTGAAGCCGCGGGCCCTGAGCATCGCCACGGCCTCATAGGACAGAACGCAGTACGGGCCACGGCAGTACGCCACGATCTCGCGACCGGGATCGAGATCCGCCAGCCGCCTTTCAAGCTCGCTCAGTGGAAGGTTGATAGCGCCCGGCAGATGTCCAAGCGCGAACTCGTCTTCGGGCCTGACATCGAGCACCGTCACGATCCCTGCCTTGAGCCGGTCCATGAGTTCCGGACGGGAGACGGCTTCCAGGCTGTCGCGGTCATTGAAGTAGCTGCGTACGACACGCTCGACCTCGGCCGACTGGAGCTCGGCGATGCGCCGAAGCGACGTCAGCAGCCCCAGAACGGCATCGTCGTCCGCCAACCGATGGAAGACGAACTTGCCGTCCCGCCGGGCAGCGACCAGCCCGGCGCGGCGCAGGTGCTGGAGATGCTGCGACGCGTTGGCGACAGAGACCCGCGTCCGATCCGCCAGCACCTCGACGCTGCGCTCACCCTGGGCAAGCTGCTCCAGGAGCTCCAGCCGATGCGGGTGGGCCACCGCCTTCGCTACGGCCGCGAACTGGGCGAACAGGGCTTGCTTGGGACTCTCGCTTGACATCCCCGGACAATCATCGTTACATCATTCAAGAAACTACTTGAATGATGGCGTAATCTCAGCGGCCCGTCAAGGCCGCTGCGTATGAGACATGACCTTGGCCGAAACTCTGCTTGCTCTCGAACCCCTGATCCGCCTCGGCGCCTTCGCTGCCATCTTCATGGCGATGGCGCTTTGGGAACTGATGGCGCCGCGGCGGCGCCAAGCCATTGGGCGCCTGCGCCGCTGGCCGGGCAATCTCGGCATTGTCGTGCTCAACACGCTACTCGTCCGTCTCGCCTTCCCGACCGCGGCCGTCGGCGTGGCGCTGCTGGCCGAATCCCGTGGCTGGGGACTGTTCCCTGCGCTGGAGGCTCCGGCGTGGTTTGCCGTCGCCGCCGCAGTGATCCTGCTCGACCTCGCCATCTATCTGCAGCATGTCCTTTTCCATGCCGTGCCGGCGTTGTGGCGGCTGCATCGGATGCACCACGCCGACCTCGAATTCGACGTAACGACGGGCGCGCGCTTCCATCCAATCGAGATCCTGCTGTCCATGGGGATCAAGCTCGGCGTCGTGGCCGCGCTCGGCGCGCCGGCGGCGGCGGTGCTGATCTTCGAGGTGCTGCTCAACGCCACCTCGATGTTCAACCACGGCAATGTCCGGCTGCCACAACGGCTCGACCGCGTGCTGCGTTGGATCATCGTCACCCCGGAGATGCATCGGGTCCACCACTCGGTGGTGCCACGCGAGACCAACAGCAATTTCGGCTTCAACTTGCCCTGGTGGGACCGGCTGCTCGGCATCTACCAGGCACAACCGCAAGCGGGCCACGAGGCCATGACGATCGGCATCGAGCAGTTCCGCGACCCGCGCGAACTTCGCCTCGACCGCATGCTGCTGCAGCCGTTCCGCGATGACGACCGCCTCTACCCGCTGGGCCGCCAGGAGCCCGCCGCATGACGCTGCGGGGCGTCCTCCCCCGCCTCGTGATCGGGGTCGCGATCGCGGGCCTAGTCTAGCGCTGCCTCTCATGTAGAGGAACGAACCTTCTACAAATCCAAGCGCCGGAGGCGAAGCGCGTTGGTGATGACCGATACCGACGACAGGCTCATCGCCGCCGCCGCAATCATCGGCGACAGCAGCAGCCCGGTAACGGGATAGAGCAGCCCCGCTGCGATCGGTACGCCAAGGGCGTTATAGGCGAAGGCGAAGAACAAATTCTGCTTGATGTTGCGCAACGTAGCACGCGCCAACTTACGTGCCCGCACGATGCCCATGAGGTCGCCGCCTAATAGGGTAATGCCCGCGCTTTCCATCGCCACATCGGCCCCGGTGCCCATGGCGATGCCGACATCGGCAGCGGCCAGCGCGGGCGCATCATTCACCCCGTCGCCCGCCATGGCGATCTTGCGGCCATCGCGGCGCAGCTGGTCGATCAGGTCCTTCTTGGCCTCGGGCAGAATGCCCGCGCGCACCTCGTCGATGGCAAGCTTGCCCGCCACCGCCTGCGCCGTGCGCTCGTTGTCGCCCGTCGCCATGATGACGCGCAGCCCCTGGTCGTGGAGCTCCTTGATCGCCTGCCCCGTCGATTCCTTGAGGGGGTCGGCCACCGCCACGACGCCGGCAAGCGCGCTATCGACCGCGATGAACATCGCCGTCTTGCCCTCGGCGCGGAGGGTGTCTGCCTTTGCTTCAGCCTGTGCCGTATCCAGCCCCATCTCCCGCATCATCGCGGCATTGCCGAGCGCCACCGCGCGTCCACCGACTTTGCCGCGCACGCCTTTGCCGGTGACCGCCTCAAAGTCCTCCGCCTCCTGACGCAGGGCACCCTGCGTTTCGGCGCCCTCGACGATCGCCTCGGCGAGCGGGTGTTCCGAGCCGCGCTCGAGCGCTGCGGCAAGTGACAGTAGGTCGGCCTCCGGCAGGTCTCCAAGTGTCGCGGTATCCGTCAGCTTCGGCTTGCCCATGGTCAGCGTGCCGGTCTTGTCCACGATCAGCGTGTCGACAGCCGCCATGCGTTCCAGCGCCTCAGCATCCTTGATCAGGACGCCTGCTTGCGCACCGCGCCCCGCCGCGGTGGTGATCGAGATGGGCGTGGCAAGACCTAGCGCGCAGGGGCAGGCGATGATCAGCACCGACACGGCCGAGGCGATGGCAAAGACGAGCGCGGGCTCCGGGCCAAAGATCAGCCAGACGACAAACGCGACAATCGCGATGGCCACCACGGTCGGCACGAACACTGCCGAGACCCGGTCCGCCAGCCCCTGGATCGGCGCGCGCGACCGGCGTGCGTTCGAAACCATCGCCACAATCTGCGCCAGCACCGTATCGGCGCCGACCTTGCCCGCCTGGATCACGAGGCTGCCGTTCTTGTTGATCGTGGCCCCGGTCACCGCATCGCCAGGACCCTTTTCCACCGGCATCGACTCGCCGGTCAGCATGCTTTCATCCAGGGACGATCTGCCCTCGATCACCGTCCCGTCCACCGGGACCGCATCCCCAGGGCGCACCCGCAGCCGGTCTCCCTCCATGATGTTGTCCAGCGGCGCGTCATATTCCGATCCATCGGGCAGAATGCGCCGGGCGGTCTTGGGCGCGAGGTCGAGCAGCGCCCGAATCGCGTCGCCGGTCCGTTCGCGTGCCCGCAGCTCCAGAACCTGGCCCACGAAGACCAGCGCCACGATCACCACCGCCGCCTCGTAATAAGTGCCGACGCCATGACCCATCCGGTAAGCATCCGGAAAGACGCCCGGCAGGAAGGTGGCGACCAGCGAATAGAGATAGGCCGCCGCCACGCCGAGGCTGATCAGCGTCCACATATTGGGGGATCGGTTCACCACCGAGTCCAACCCGCGCCTGAAGAACGGCAAGGCCGCCCAAAGGATGATCGGCGTCGCCAGCACGAACTCGAGGTAACTCGCGGTCTGGTGCCCGATCCAGTCGCGCACCGGCAAAGCCACGAGTTCACCCATAGTCAGGATGATGAGCGGCACTGCGGCCGCCGCCGAGATCCACATCCGGCGGGTGAAGTCGGTGAGCTCCTCGCTGGGCTCGTCTGATGGCAGCATCGGCTCCAGCGCCATGCCGCAGATCGGGCAGGCACCGGGCGAGTCGCGGACGATTTCAGGATGCATCGGGCAGGTATACTGGACGTTGGCCGGAGCAGCCTTCTTCCGCCCTGCGGCCCGGCCCGAGGCGTAGAACCAAGGGTCTGCCTCGAACTTCGTCTGGCACTTCTCTGAGCAGAAATGAAAGGTCTCGCCCTGGAACTCGGCGTGGCGAGTGCCGGGCTTGACTGCGACCGTCATCCCGCAGACCGGGTCCTTCGTCGTTTTGGCATCCACCGGAATGTTGGACGCTGCGTGATGATGATCGTGGCCCATGTCATGCCAACCTTTCGCTACCGCGCCTCAGCTTGAGGCTTCCAGGGATAGGAAGCTCAAGCCGCCATTTTCAATGATGGTTCTGACCGCCTTCTCTGACCGGATTGCGCGCCAGGAAAGCCCGCACAAACAGGAACACCAACGTTATACCGACGATGCCGATCACGACGATCAGCGGATCGGACTGCCATTTCATCGCGGCGAAGGCAGAAAGCACCACCGCGTCGAGCGTGATTGCCGCCAGCAGCACCCAGCCGCGCGCGCCGACTTCTTGGCGGAGATGCCGGAACACGCCCCAGTGGATGATGATGTCCATCACGAGATAGAAGAAGGCCCCGAGAGAGGCGATCCGGCTGAGGTCGAAGAAGACCGTCAGAAAGCCTGCGATCACGACGGTGTAGACGAGCGTGTGGTCCTTGATCGTTCCCAGCATCCCGAAATGGCTGTGTGGAATCATCTTCATGTCGGTCAGCATCGCCAACATGCGCGAGACCGCGAAAACGCTGGCGATCAGGCCAGACGCCGTCGCCACCAGAGCGAGCGCCACCGTCAGGTAGAAGCCGGTCTGACCGAGGGCGGGCTGGGCTGCTTCAGCCAAGGCGTAATCCTTCGCCGCCACGATGCGATCGAGCGGCAGGCTGGAGCCGACCGCGAAGGCGACGAGCAGGTAGACGACGACGCAGGTCGCGATGGAGAGTACGATTGCCCGACCGACGTTGCGGTGCGGAGCGGTGATCTCGGCGCCGCTGTTGGTGATGGTCGTAAAGCCTTTGAAGGCCAGGATCGAAAGCGCGACAGACGCCAGAAAGCCGCCGGTGCCCGTATCTCCGCCCGTGGCTTCGAAGGAAATGCCGCTGGCCCAGAGTCCCGCCGCGCCGAACAGCGCGATGCCGCCAATCTTGAGCGCTGCCATGACGATGGACAGAAGCCCGACGGATCGGTTGCCCGAGACATTGACAAGATAAGCGAAGACGATGAGCCCGACGCCAAGCAAAGGCACCAGGAAACTGTCCGGGTCGGCGCCGAACCCTCGCAGGATGTAAGTGCCGAACGTCCGAGCGACGAGGCTTTCGTTGATGACCATCGAAAGCGCCATCAGAAGCGCTGCACCTGCCGCGATTGTCGTCGGCCCATATGCTTTCTTCAGGATCATCCCGATGCCGCCCGCCGACGGATAAGCGTTCGACATCTTGATATAGGTGTACGCGCTGAATGCGGTCACGATCGCGCCGACAACGAACGACAGCGGAAAAAGCGGTCCGGCCAACTGCGCGATCTGTCCGGTAAGCGCGAAGATCCCGGCACCGATCATGACACCGGTGCCCATAGCTACTGCTCCGGAAAGGCTGATGCTCCCTTTCTGGTATTCTTGCGCCATCAGCAATCCTTCACTCTATGCGTAGATTTCTTTGATTCGATAATCTCTTCGAACATCGTTCATCGGCGTGGATTTTACGGTCCCCCTAAGTCAGTGGACGTGGACGTCTGTCATAACACGTGAATTCACAAGATTGAGTTCCAGTTCAAAGACGTCTCCCGCTTCGAGCTTATTGCGCAGGGGAGACAACTCATACCAAAGGTGCGACGTCGTGAGATCGAGTACCTCCCCTGCGGGCACACTAACCGATTGGAGTTCGGTGGTCGCCTGGGCTCCGATTCGGGCGACGAGCCTTGAGTTTTTCGCAATCCGGGAACTGACTCCCAACAGCACGACGGTTGTGCCGCTGTCGTTTACCAGTCGAAAACGAACTTCCGTTGAACTTGCCGCGGGACCACTGGTGGCATAGGCGTTCTCGACCTGGACCTGATATCCCAATGATAGCGGCGGGGCGTCGGCGTAGACACTTTCAAGGTCCGCAAGAAGGTTGAAAGAGCCGGCAGCGACCAACACTCTGGTGACCTGTCCCAACCGCCGCCAGCCAGGTCGCGCACCATCAAGTGTCGGGCCAACCTTCGTCGTTGTGGACGGAGAGGCGCTCGTTAGGCGCCCCTCCTGCTCTGTTCGGGCCACGGACATCAGGAACGCCCGACCTGTCCGAGCAGCAATTCGAACCGCTGGCGTGCCTTCGGCGGAAGCTTTGCGATGCTCGCGCGCGCTGCCTCCGATACCTCGACCTCGCCTACGACGATGATGCCGACCATGCCAAGCCCGACATGTGGCGTGCATTTCACGCCGTAGATGCCAGGCTTGTCGAACGTAACCGATACCTCCTTGTTGAAGCCGACATTGATTGGCTGATCGCCGCCGGCGCCAAACCCGCCGATGGAGACGGCATTGTGGCCCTTGTCGATGGGGACGAAGACGACCGTGTCACCCGGCGACACTCGGATGAAATCGGGCTCATAGACGAACCGCTCGCTTCCAGACTGATTGCGCATCTCCATGCGCACTTCGCCAGCCACTGCCGGACTACTGAGCAGCAGTATGGTGGCGAAAGCGAATAAACTACTCGGAAACATAGAAATCTCCTGCTTAGAACGAGAAACGGATTCCGGTGACGAAGGATAGATTGTCGATATCTTCTCCCTCGTCCCGCGCGAAATCGGCCGTCTCGCCGATTTTGCGCTCCCAACTGATGCCGATATACGGAGCGAAGCTCCGCTCGATTTCGTAGCGGAGGCGAAGCCCGAGCTCGACATCGTTGATGCCGGAGCCGATGCCCCGCTCCCGTACGCTTTGGGCTGCAAGGTTGACCTCGGCCGTCGGTTGAAGGATCAGCTTCTGTGTGATCAGGAGGTCGTACTCGGCCTCGAAGCGAGCCGAAAGCTCGCCTTTGTTGCTGACGAAGGCGGAGGCATCGACTTCGAACCAATAGGGTGCCAGTCCCTGCAGGGCGAAGACGCCGAATCCCCGTTCGGGGCCGGGCTCGATGTCATAGCGCACACCCGCCTGAGCATCGAAGAAATCGGAAATCCGGCGGCTATAGAGCAGCTGGATTTCTCCCTTTTCCAACTGCCCGTCCGTCGGCTTCTCGCCTTCGGTTTTCAGCCAGGCCTTGTGGTCGTCGTTACCGATCCAGCCCTGGGCATCCCAGTTGAGACTATCCTGCCCATCATTCGCTCGGTATTCGAACTGCTCGGCCTGAAAGAAGGTGAACAGCTGACCGGGCTCGGCGGACTGGGCCGGGCCGAACAGGAACAGGGCGGGCATGAAACCGGCAAGGAACGCAAGCTTCTGCCGAGGGTTGTATCGTCCAAACATTGATTTCATCGTTCTGCCTCACGCGCTTTTCGGCTCGACGATGAAACGCGTCATCATCCCAGCTTCCATGTGATAGATCAGGTGGCAATGGAACGGCCAATCGCCCGGCTCGTTCGCCGTCAACACCGCAGAGACGGTCTTGCCGGGAGGCACCACGACGACGTGCTTGCGCGGCTTCCTGTCGGTCTGGCCGTTCTCCAGTTCGACAAACATGCCATGCAGGTGCATCGGGTGCGCCATCATGGTCGTGTTGACGAACTTCAGGCGTACACGGTCTCCATAGGCCACGCGGATCGGCTCGTCCTTCCCGAAGGGACGGCCGTTCAGATTCCACATGTATCGTTCCATGATGCCTGTCAGCCGCACTTCGATCTCCTGGGTCGGCTCGCGGTCGTCCGAATTCGGTGTCGATGCCTTCAGGTCAGCGTAGTCCAGCGCCTTCATTCCCGGTGGGGTGCTCGCATCGGCCCAGCCGAAGGGGCGGCGTTCTCCGCCCTCGGCCGCCGCTCCGCCATGACCCATAGCGCCGTGGTCCATGCCAGCCATGGGCGCTCCGCCCATCTTGCTATGGTCCATGCCACCCATGGCGCCACTGGACATGGCACCGCCCGCCATCGGGCCATGGTTCATCCCTGTCATCGAACCGTGGTCCATGCCACCGTGTGCCATGCCCATGTCCGCCATGCTGAGGATCGTGCGCGGTCGCGGTTCGGGGATAGCGGCCTCCATACCCTCACGCGGCGCCAGGGTAGCCCGGGCATGGCCCGAACGATCGATCGGCTCCGCAAAGATCGTGAACGCCTTGTCATCGCGTGGAAGCACGATGACGTCGTATGTCTCGCCGACACCGAAGCGGAACTCGTCGACACGAACCGGCTGGACATTCTGCCCATCGGCGGAGAACACGGTCATGGGAAGTCCCGGTATGCGGACGTCGAAGAAGCTCATGGCCGATGCGTTGATAAACCTGAGCCGGATACGCTCACCGGGGTTGAACAGAGCGGTCCAGTTGTCTTTCGGTCCACGGCCGTTGATCAGGAAGGTGTATCCGGTCACGTCCGCGAGGTCGGTCGGGTCCATCCGCATGTCGCCCCATTCCATGCGGTCCTTCAGAGCGGTATTGAACCCGTCGCGGTTTGCGTCCCGGAAGAAGTCGATGAGGGTCCTTTTCCCGTAATTGTAGTAGCCGGCATCGGCCTTCAGGTTGGACAGAACGCGCATCGGGTCTTCCTGGGTATGGTCCGAGAGGACCACAACATAGTCGCGATCCGCGCGAACCGGTTCGCGCCCGGAGGGTTCGATGACGATGGCGCCGTACATGCCCTGCTGCTCCTGCATCGCGGAGTGGCTGTGGTACCAATAGGTACCGGCCTGGCGCAGCTTGAACCGGTAGGTGTAGGTCTCGCCGGGCTGGATGGCGACATAGCCGTTGAAGCCGGGTGCGCCATCCATGACGCCTTCGATGAGGAGTCCGTGCCAGTGGATGGACGTGGGCGCATCCAGACGATTGGTCGCATAGACCACGACCTCGTCACCCTCGCGCCAGCGCATCGTCGGCGCCGGCACGGAACCGCCCATCAGGATGGCGTTGCTGCTAACGCCATCGACGGCGATGCGATCAGCGTCGACGTTCAGCGTGTACTCCTTCGTCGAAGAGGCGAAGCTGCGGCGGCTGGGATAGACAGCGACGGTGCCGGCGAAGCCTGCCGCTCCGGCGAGCTTGAGCGCGTCCCGTCGCGAGAAAACAGTGATTGGCTTGTTCATCGTCTGCCCCTCCCCGTTCACTTCGTAAAGTTGATCGGGCCAGCCATCCCGGACTCGTAGTGTCCCGGGATGTTGCAGGCGAATTCGAGTTCGGTCGGCTTCGTGAACTTCCAGACCAGCTCAGCCGTCTTGCCGGGCTCGACCAGGACGCTGTTGGGATCGTCATGCTTCATATCGCCCATGTTCATGCCGCCCATCTTTGAATGGTCCATCTTCGACATGTCGTGATTCATGCCCGTCGGCGTCAGCATGCCGTGTTGCATCATCATCGCCATTTCTTCCTGGTGCTTGGCGTGCATGGCGGCGGTTCCGATGTTGAACTCGTGAAGCAGTTCGCCCTTGTTCACGAGGACGAAGCGGACGATCTCGCCCGGCTTCACGGTCAGACTTTCTGGTTCGTACAGATTGTCGCGCATGGTGATCGTCACGGTGCGCGTCGCCTGCTCGGCCTTGGCGGCCTCGCCGAACGGCAGGCCATGACCGGGAGATGCGAAAGCGGCGCTCGCGGCGGCGATCGTCGTGAAGCCGGCGAGGAGAGAAATGCGGAGAAGGTTCGGGAGTGTTTTCGACATTTTGCGAATCCTGTTTGTCACATTGATAGAACCGAGGCTGCTTGAGGACACAGACCTCCAGTGGCCGGGATCGGATCTCCGGCGGGCGCGACAAGCGGATTGGAAGGGAACCGGGACGTGCGATAGCGCACTTCCGAACCTGCAGCGCCCGAACGAGCGCAGTTCTTATGTCAGCAGGAACGTGAAGCTCTCGATGTCCGAATCCCGCCCGACCAGGGCAGCCGCGCGGAGATCAGACGCGGGCGCGGGGAGGACGGAAAAGGCCGTCCGGGGCATCCAAGCCGGCGAACTGGTCTACATAAACACCAAGCCGTACCAAAGAAAAGTTGATGACGGCGACTTCCGTAATGGCGGCAACTACAATAGTCGGAGAGCAAGCGACGACGCAGCAATTTCCAAGGGCCCCGTGCTTCGCGGGCTGCCCTTGGTCCTGCTGTGCAGCGTTGTCGGCACAATCCGCTGCTTGCGAGATGCCAGCATGACAGGCTCCCCCATGAAGAGAACCGCTTTCGGCCGGGTGATCGTGCGGACCGGATGCCGGGATGGCATGGCCGACGCCGGCGCTCGCCATCAAAAATGCGACAGCAACAAGGGCGCCCAAGAGGCGCCGGACATTGATGCACAATCTGAAGGACCAGTTCAACACGGAGAGTGGATAGCATACGGCGTCATCAACGGCAACGACTTCATTCCAGGAAAGGGGGGTGCGGCATAGCACCGCCGTGGTGCCGCCGCGCTCGCTTACGGGTAGCTGGCCAGAACGCGAGCGGAGCTACCGGGAGAACATCGGTCGCTTGGAGCCGTTCAGCCGAGCCAGGCCATCCGAAGCGGCATCCAGATCGCCATCGCCATCATCATCACGTTCTCGGTGAGCGAGATGAACCCCAAGGGGACATTGCTCGAGCCGCCTACGCAGGCGCATTTCAACTCACGCCTGTCGATGTAGACCGCCTTGAAGACCGACACAGCGCCCACCGTTCCGATGAAAAGCGCGACCGGCGCTGCGATCCAGATCAGTGTGCCGGCGATCATGAGGATGCCGGCCAGCGCCTCACCAAACGGATAGACGTATCCGTATCGGATCCATCGTCGCGCCAGCAGGTCGTAGTTCAGGAACATCGTTGAGAAGCCCTCGATGTCCTGGAGCTTCTGGATGGCAAGAATGCACATGCTGATCGCGATGAACCACTCCAAGCCGCGGATCGTGAGGACGGTGCCGAAGGTGTACCAGCTCACGGCGAACGCCATCAGGAGCGCCACCGAAAAGATGGCAATGACCGGCTGGTAGCTAGTTTTGCCCTGGTCCCGGAGCTCCTGCCCGAAATGCTCGCGGAGATCGTCATAGCCGCCGATCCGCTCTCCGCCGATGAACGCCTGCGGAGTCGTGTCGACACCATGCTCCTTCTTGAAGGCCTCGGTTTCTTCGGGGGTTTTGAGGTGGTAATCCTCGACGGTGAAGCCCCGACGCTCAAGCAGATCCTTCGCCTTGAGCCCGTAGGGGCACAAATGATCGGGCATTACCATCCGGTAGAGGCTCGCGGTCCTGTCGCTCTCGTCCAAAGCCATGTGGCTTTCCTTCCCAGGAATACCGCTTCCCTGGGCCTCAGTCCGCCGCACAGCTATAGAATCCGCGGTAACCCACGTTCAGGCCCGAGTCGAGTTCGAACACGAGCTCGGCATTCTGGCGCCAGTTGGTATCGTCACCGAGCGGCCGGACGGTTATCGTTGTGCCGGGCGCCGAAAAAGTCGCGCCGCCATCCTGTAGGGCACCAGCTGCGGCGAGAGACACCAGGACGCCATTCAACTTTATCGCCGCCGCGCCACTTTCGCGAGCGGACCAAAGTATCGGGTCGGCCTCCGGACTTCGGGTGAATGTGCAGGGAGCAGACGCTTCAAGCACTCGATCGGCCTCGGCCTCAGGCATTGGCGCAAGGTCGAGCTGGCTGACAAGTGTGTTTGAGAGAGCATCCTCAACGGTCCCCGGCTCGGCAGGCGGATCCTTGTAAATGCTCTCGACGACGTTTCCGGACGAGACGTCCGCGATCAGGTAGCCCATCTCGGCAATCTCGCGCCGCTGCGCCTCAATGATCTCGTCGGCCAGCTTGCGCACACGCGGGTCACGGATTTGCGCCCGCTCGGAAGTCATGACGGCAATCGAGTGGTGTGGGATCATCGCCCGCATGTAACTCGGCCCGCTGACCGCGACCTGGCTCCGGACCAACCATAGCGACAGGGTGAAGGCGACAATCGCTCCCGCGAAGATAGCAATGTTGACTCCCTTATTCGAATACATGCCCAGCATGTAGGCAAGCATGATGACCGCCATCGTCGCGCCCATCATGATCGCCATGTAGGTCCGCGTTTCCGAGAAGAAGACGTGTTCCCACGCGTAGGTGTTCAGGTACATGAGGATGAACATCACCACCGTGGAGGTGAGGATCATCAGCCCGAAGCGTACATAGGACATGCGCTGGCGTTCCTCTTCGTTACGGTCGCTCAGTTGCAGGGCCATTGGCGCCACCCGTTAGCGTGGCATATTCATCCGCCGTCAACGCGGGAAGCGTCGTTACGAACGCCGTCAGCGCTACGATTTCCTCCCGGGAATGATGCGGCCCGAACGCCGGCATCCCCGTCATCTTGATACCGTTGGTGATGATCCAGTGGATCTGCTGCGGGTTCCACTCGGTCGCGGCTTCGGTCAGATGCGGTGGCTCAGGCCGCATCCCCCGCGACCATTCCGCCGGCTTACCGCCCGGAGTGCCGTGGCAGTGCGCACAAGTTTCCGCATAATGCTGCGCGCCCTGGACAATCAGGTCTCGGGAAAAGCTGTCCGGCAGGTCCGCGCCGCCTGCCCGGTTGGCGACCGAACGGTGCATTGTGGTGTCGAACGTCCACCGGACCGCATCTGCATGTTGATCCGAGGCAGCGACATTGTAGATCCCCGTATAAGTGACGGTGATCCAGACGGCGATAGCGACGATGATCGTCCCGACGATGCCGAGCCCCAGACCCGCTCCAAATCCTTTTGACATGCATTTCTCCTGCTGGCGCCGTCTTTACTCCGTCCGAGAGCCAGCATGAGTTCAGAGTGTATCCTCTCCATCCGCTCGCGGGGTGTAGGGACACTAACGCGTCAAAGCTTCGGGGGTTCCCGCAAGCCTTCGGGCCGCCTGCTATGACCTGGAACGCGAGCGGTTGTGGGTTCCGGGGCAGGCCATCGCATCACCCGACCGTCCCCAGTATTGGAAAGGTATCCAGCAGCCAGTAGGACAGCGCCGAAAGCTGCCCGGTGATCATAGCGATGCCCATTGCCACCATGAGCAGCCCGGCGATCTGATGCAGTCGACGCCCGATGCGCCCGATCGCTCGCAGGCGCCGGGTCAAGCGGTCGGTGAAGGCGGCAGCGAGCAGGAAGGGCACACCAAGCCCGGCTGAGTAGATGGCGAGGAGTCCGACGCCCTCTCCAACCGTTGCTGTGGCCGCGCTCGCCGTGAGGATGGCGCCGAGGATCGGCCCTATGCAGGGCGTCCAGCCGAAGCCAAAGGCGAGCCCGAGGACATAGGCCGAGAGCGGCTGGCCCCCCGTGATGGACAGGTGGAAGCGGACCTCTCGCTGCATCACGGTGATCCGCGCCATGCCGATCAAGAACAGGCCGAACACGATTACAATACCGCCACCGACGAGGTTCAGTTCGTACCGGTAGCTCAGAAGTATCTGGCCGAGCGCCGTCGCGCTTGCTCCCAGAATCATGAAGACCGTCGAAAAGCCAAGGACGAAATACAGGCTCATACCGATGGCTTGGCGCCGACGGCCGACAGGATCGACGTCGCTGGCGACGACCGTATGTCCCGCAACGTAAGAGACATATCCCGGCACCAGCGGGAGGACGCAGGGAGAGACGAAGGAGACCGCGCCCGCCGCGAAGGCGGCGATCAGGCCGATGCCCGACAGTTCAAGCATCGGCACCGCCCGCCGTTCTGGTCAGTCCGAACCACCTGCCGGTCGCGACGCGGAACGCCGTCAGTGGAACAAATATCCATTGCAGCACCGGACTGAGTCCGGCGTCTATGATGGGGATGACCGGCATCAGATCCCGGTAGGCCCATGCCTGCCGCACTTCGATGTTGAGCCATTCGCTGAAAAGCGTGTAGCCAAGCCCGAGCATCAGGGTCATTACGACGATGCGGCCTGTCCCTACGGCTGGCCATGTAGGAGTGCCGGCGAGGAACAGCGCCAGCATGACCGCGCTGAGCGCGATCAGGATGTCGCCGCCCGTGCAATGCACGACGGCAAACACGATGTCCCCTGCCGACCCCGTTTCCCACAACGTGTAGAGCGGCATGTGCGCGAACTCCCAGACGAGATTCGCGACAGCGACGAAGGCGACGTATCGACGCAGCGCGGACAGCCATTCGCCAGCCCCTGCGGCGGCGAATTGTCCATTGCTCGAATTCACGTTCGTCATCGGAACAGCCCCTTCACGCTGTTCCACCAGCCCGCCTCTGCCGGCCTGGACGGGCGAGAGGAGGCGTTGGTCAGCCCGTTGATGTAATGCACCAGGTTCAACGGCTCGAAGCGCAAGCCGTGGAACTTGGCAGCGAAACGCCCGTCACGGTCGATCACGTGCGTCACGACGCCATGCATCTGCTGTCCATCATTCAGCGGTTCGAACCTGACCTTATAGGTCTCCGAAAGCGTTCGTGTCGCGTCCTCGGGGTCGCCCGGACGGCGGGTCAGGAACATCCAATTATACGGGTCGAGGCCATGCGCCTCGCCATAGCTCTTCAAAACATCCGCCGTGTCGAGATCGGGGTCGGTCGTCACCGTGATGAACTGGATCATGTCCTTCATCGACGTGACGTTGATCTTCGACTGGACGTCGGCGATCAGGGCGGAGTGCAGCGGGCAGACATCCGTGCAGCTGGCAAAGATGAAGTTCAGCACGACGATCCTGTCGGCGAAGTCCGATAGTTTCACGATGTTCCCGTCGGCATCGGCCAGATCGAAGGGCGGGGCCGGGCTGTCGATGGCCTGAAATAACTGCTCCTTGCTGCCCATGACCCGGTCGAGGTCGGCGCCCGGATGGTGCGCCAATGCCGGCATGGCAAAAGCGAACGCGCCGATCAGAACAGCGGTAAATCGAGCGAAACTCATACGCTCTCCTTGGCCATCCTTGCGGTCGATGACACCGGTCGGCGACATCACTCCTGTCGGCTCCGCGGCGACGGGCCTGCATCCGTCTCGCCATGGGTCGCGCAGGACTTTGCCCCACCGCCGCGCATGCACAGGCCGAGGGCGCACATCGCGGCGCAGGGCGCGAGGGCGAGCAGGATCGGCGCCACGCCGACCGCCGTCAGCCAGCCCCAGTTCAGGGCAAGTCCAGCGGCGAGCGTCCCGAGACCCGCAAGCAGCACAATCCGACGTTTCGACAGCCAGGGCATCCGGAGGAACAATGGGATGCGCGGGGTCGCAATTGCGGCGGTCCGTTTCGTGATCATCGTGTCTATTCCTTTCCTGTTTGCCCGGCGATGACGCTCTCGAAGAAGGCGACCATCTCCGGTGTGTCCCATTCAGCCGGTCCGATCAGCCGGCCGAGCTCCCGCCCATCCGGCCCGATGAGCAACGTCCCCGGGAGGCCGAGTATCCTGAGGTCGCGCGATGCCTTCATCGTCTCGTCGATGAAGATACCCAGATGCCGGATACCGATCTCGTCGAAGAACTTACGAACGACACCGACGCCGGCGCGGTCGATCGACAGGGCCACGACCTCGAAGCGCCCGCTGCCGAGCTTTGCCTGAAGGCGGTCCAGTGTCGGCATCTCATGGCGGCAAGGGGCGCACCAGGTGGCCCAGACGTTGAGAAGGACAACCTTGCCGCGCCAGCGGTCGAGCGTGAGCGCGTTGCCGTGTTCGTCAGCAAAAAAGATTGTCGGTAGCAGCTGCGACGTGTCGTGCAGCGGGACGGCATTCGGCCCGTCCGCCATCGTTGCGGTCGAGAAAGCCAGCGCCAGCAGGAACCCGAGCACGGAAAAAGGTTTCATTGGCGTGCCTCCCTTTCCCGTCGGCCCAACTCGGCCTGGTACTGCTGCTCTCGCTCCGGCCAGGTGCTCTTGATGAAGTCCAGGGCGGCGCGGATGTCGTCGTCGGACAGCACGCCAGCGAAACCGGGCATGTCGCTCTGGTAGCCGCCGCCAACAACGGCTGCAGGTCCTTCCTTGGTGATGCGGAACAGAACCGCGTCGGGGTGATGCCAGGTGTGGCCAGAGGCGTCATGCGGCGGCGCGGGCAGGCGACCGGATGGAAGGCGGCTCTTCCAGTCCGGCTGGCCTTCGAGCTTCGCGCCATGACAGGACGCGCAATTCGCCGCATAGATCGCTCGCCCGCGTTCGAGCCGTTCGCCGGATTCCTCCCCCGGACCGCTCCGGTCAAGTCCGACCCAGAGCAGCCCGGCCACGGCGCTTCCGCCGAGTAGTATCGTGGCGCCAAGAACGGCACGGTTCATCAGCGCTTGCCCACGAAGAGGTATTTGACCAGCGCCGCGATGCCGAGGACGAGCAGGACGATCACGAGAAGCCAGACAAGGCCCATGCCCCACATCATCATGCCGCCCATGCCGTCCATCATGCCCATACCCATGCCGGTCGGTGCGTTGTTCATCGGAAAATCTCCCTATTCGACCGCGTATACGGACGGCTTGCCGTCACCCACGGCGTAGATCGTGAAAGGTTCGGTCTTGGCGCCGCTCATGCCGGGCGATCCCATCGGCATGCCGGGCAAAGTCACGCCCTTGATGTCGGGACGCTCCGAGAGCAGGCGATTCACCGTTCCAATGGGGACATGACCGCTCACCACGTAATCGTCGATGAAGGCGAGGTGGCAGCCCTGGAAGTCGTCCGGGATGCCGGCATCGCGGCTCATGGTGACGAGCTCGTGGGTCGGCTTGACGGTGACGGTAAAATCGTTGTCGCGCAGATAGTCGGCATAGGCTTCGCAGCAGCCGCATTGCGGGTTCTTGTAGAGGGTCACGTCCTCGGCGACCGCGAGCGATGCGTTCGTGAAATAGACGCCTGCACCGAGAATTACTGCGGCGAGGGCGGCGACGATGATCTTGTGCATGGTGGTTCTCCTTGAATCTCTGGATCAGGTGACGCGGATGACGCCCATCATCCCGCCAGCCTGGTGTTCGAGGATGTGGCAGTGAAACATCCAGTCGCCGGGATTGTCGGCCACGAAGGCAACCTCGACCTTCTCCCGAGGCGCCATCAGCACCGTGTCCTGCCATTCGCGGTGCGGCGTCGGCGCGTCGTTGCGCGAGATCACCCGGAAGGAATGGCCGTGCAGGTGGATCGGATGGTGCCACGCCGTCGCATTGGTCATGGCGATGACATGCGAACGGTCGAGGTCGAGCGTCAGCATCGGGTCGAGCACATGGCCTTCGGCGGCCTTGCCGTTGACGAACCAGATGCCCTGCCCGTGCATCATTCCCATCATGCCGCGCATCATGCCGCTGGCCATGCCGGTCCGGCCGCCTTCGCCCATGCTGCCGCCCATCTTCGCCATCACCATCGCGCCCATCATGCCGCCGTTGAAGATCACCTCATGGCGACGGGCTTCGGCGAGATCGGGTTCGGGCAACGGGTTCGCGGGAAGCGCGATGGGCCAGTCGGGTACAGTGTCTCTCACCGGTCTCTGGTCATAGACGAGGTCGATCAGCCGGTATTCGAGGCCCCGGTAGAAGCGGTCGCTGACCGTCACACGGCTGTTTGGCTTTCCGGTCATGTCGAGCATGATGTCGGCCCGCATGGCTGGCCCGAGCACGACGAGACCGCCCGCGGGCGCATGCGGCGTAACCGGCTGGCCGTCGAGCGCGATGACCGTTGGTGCATGGCCCTGGAAGTCGAGCCCGAAGATGCGTGCGTTCGCGGCATTGATGAGCCGCAGCCGGATGCGCTCGCCGCTTCGCACCGGAAGCGCGTCCGGCACGCGACCATTGATCGTGACGGTGTTGCCGATCCGGCCATTGTGGCTCATGTCATGGCCGTTGCCGAAGTCGTCGCTGATCTCGGCGGACCTGGTGAGGCGCCAGTCGTCGAGCACCCAGAAGAGTTCCCGATCTACCTGGGGAGGTGCGGGCTCCTCGACGATCAGCGGCCCGTAGAGGCCGCGCCCGACCTGCTCGAAACTGCGCTGATGCGGGTGATACCAGAAGGTACCGGCATCGACCGCGTCGAACTCGTAGAAGAAGCTTTTGCCCGGCGCAATCGGCGGCTGGTTGAGATGCGGGACGCCATCCATGGCGTTCGGCACCCTGAGCCCGTGCCAGTGGACGGTGGTCTCTTCGGCGAGCCCGTTCTCGACGGTGATCCGGAGGCGCTCGCCCTGACGGACGCGGATTTCAGGTCCGGGGACAGTTCCGTTATAGCACCAGGCAGGTGTTTCGCGGTGCGGCTCCGACACGAGCCGCGCCCGTCCCGGTGCGGCCCGCAAGGAAAACTCCCGGATGCCGGCCGCCCGCGCGGGAAACATGAGACCGGGCATTCCCAGGCTGGCAGCGCCGGCGGCGCACGCCTTCAGTAAAGTCCGGCGCGATAGCGCCAGGGTGATCGGTGACATGGTTCGCTCTCATCTGATTTCCGCTGTGCTTCGGATGCGCAGACTCGGGTCTGCACATGCATTGAGCGGCGGCTGCCCGTGCGATTGCCCGGGAAGCGCAGCAGGGCGCAGCGGTCGGAGCGTACCCCGACCGGCGTCCGATCAGATGAGCGTTCGGGGAGGGTAGGGTTCGGGCGGACCCGTCCGTCCGACAAGGTCGTAAAAGGCGCGGGCCGACGGAGATATACCGGTCACCGCCGGAACGCTGCCCTCCGGGCTGAGACTGGCCAGAAGCGGAGCGACGCAGACCATGTCACAACCAAGCCCGCCATCGTCGCCTTCGTTGTCGGAGCCGCAGCCCTGACAGTCGGCCATATCCATGGCGCCGCCATCGGCGAGTGCCATTTTAAGCGACATGGCGGTTGCGCTCGTCGCGTGCGCGACCGAACCCACCGCAAATGCGGTGAGCAAGGCGAACACGAATATCCGGACGAACTTAGTCACTAGAACCATATAGACTGCAGCAAGTACCCTGTCGAGCGCAAAGGTGTCGCGGACCGCGACGGGGCTCGGACGTGTCTTCGAGAAAATCGACATTGCCGGCAAATAGCAACGCCGAGCCGATAGCGAGAGGCACGGCCAAATTGACTCCAAAGGACGCGCGATTGAAGAGGACGAGCCGGACCGGTCGTCGGAGGCTTTGATCAGATGATGAGATCCTCACCGGTTCCATTCGGTCAGCGGTCCAATCCTCGGTTTTTCCGGACATGGAGGCACTTCCACGCAAGCATCGGCATAGCCTCAATTCGAGCACCTATCTCGGGGGCGACGTCGAGCAGATCTGCATTAATTTCGCCCCGATCGAGAACGCGATCGAGAAACTCGCGCTCGTTCGCCGACAGATTGAACAGGAAGGCGAATCTTTCCCGGCAAAGCGCCACGGTCTCTTCGATCCACGCGTCGACGTCTCCCTTGGCGGCAAAACAGTCGCGCGGCAGGCAGATCGCGAGCTTCTGGCGAAGCTCGCGCGGATCGCCTTTGATGGCGTCGACCGACATGGTCCGCCAGTCGCGCCGCCCACAGGCGCCGATAGCCAGAACGGCGGCCTTGATCCCGCTCCAGTCGAGCCCGTCGATCGATAGTATGCGGCGCGCATCGAACAGATCGCGCGCGGCATGCCGGTCAACGAGTGCGACGAGCTTGCCGGCGACGATTTCATGGAGGTCGAGAACGAGAACGTCGCTCGCGTGTATTTTGCCGAGGGGACGCGACTCCATGCGGGCCGCGCCAAACAGGGGCTGGCGCGCCATGTAGTTGACATCGAGCTCCAGCGTGGCATTGCCGCCAAGCGCGGACGAGTAGCGCGACAGCCACTTGCCGCCAGCGTGCTCGTCGGGCTGACGGCGGACGCTGTAACCCTGGGAAGCGAGGAGACGATTGAGCGCAGCGTCGACGGTTGGGCGCTCGGTCTCCATCACCGCCCGGTCGAGCGCGCCTATGTAGTTCAAGTCGATATCGACCGAGAGTCGGTCGAGGCCGAGGTGGAAGACATTCAGCGCCGTTCCGCCCTTGAGGACGAGTCGCTCCGACAGGTCTGGATCGCGGGCGATCTCCTGCAACAGGTCCAGGAGCCGCAGCACCTTTTCGAGCGTGCCGAGCTGGTGGCCGGTCTCGTCCGCAATGCGCTGCAGTGTTTGGACCGAGGGCGCCGCCATTCACAGCCCCTCAAACCGGCGTTCGACGATGTCGATGGGGAGGATGACGTTCCAGCCCTTGGCTGTCCTACCCTCGCCCGATTTGGTGCCCAGCGCATATCGCGCCTGGGACGGCGCCAGCGTGCGGAGCTCTTCGAGCGCACGGTCCGGCACACCCAGCCGTTTCTGCTCGCGCTCCAGCCAGGAGCCCAGCGCGCCAGCGGCCGTGGCATTGCCGAGTGCGCGCGCGTACCGGACCAGCGCCTCGGCGTCGACGCGTGCGACCAGGTCCAGCGAGTTGAAGAGTTCCTCCGCGCCGCCGGCCAGGTCATAGCGGTCGAACAGATCCGCGATCGTCCGCTCGATCGTCGTCACACAGACCTCCAGCCCCAGGCGGTCGACCGCCGTGACGCCGTCAGTTAATGCCCCATTGCGTTGGGCGAAGCCGCGCGGCGGCTTGACGAACCGGCAGGTCAAGCCGACCGCCTCGAAGAGGCCGGGGTCGCCGCGCGCGATCACCTGCACCTCATGGCCCTCGGTGTAGGCGCAGCCGTGCAGCTCGAGGGCCGAGTGATAGGCGATCACGCCGCCACGGCGCAGACGGGAGGCGGCTAGGAAGCGGTCGACGGACCATTTCCCGGCGTCGGCATGCTTGGGCACGGACGCGAAGACGCCCCGCGCGATGCGCCGGATGTTGCCCGCTTGAAGATGCTGGGTGAGCATCACCGTGACGACCTTGTCTTGCGGGCGACGGCCGACAGCGGCGGCATATTCGGCGCGGCTGAAGACCGGGTGAGCGCTGAAGAAGGGCGCGGATAGGAGCCGGGACATGGCGGTTTCGGACTTACTTTGACAAATTCGATCATAACCATATATTAGATATGGCTTCGCCCGTCAATGGTAAAGCGGCGATCGAACCAACGTACTACGTCAAAATTGATCCAAACCATATATGCAATATGGCTTTCTCCGATCTCAGGACAGAGAGCCTATTTCGTAGCCCCCTCCGCCTTCCGCCTGCTCCAGACGAGCTGCGCCTCGTTCCCGTCCTCGGATTGGAACAGGGCGGCGCTGATGGGTCCCGGCAGGCTGGGGTCGTCGAGGCGGACGCGAAGGTAGTCCTTCGGGCTGTCGCCGCTGGAGCGCGCCGCCCAGGCGTCGCCGACGCGGGACTGGCCGACGAACACCCGGAACACCGGCGCGTTCTCGTTGTCGCGGTTGTCGTTCGGGACAAGCCGCACCTTCGTGTTGATCGTCAGCGTGTGGATGGAACCGGTCCAGCCGCCATCCTTGGCGGGCGTGAATGTGCCGATCACAGACATGGTCTTACTCCTCCTGGCTCGTGGTTGACGGGGGTTCGGATAGAGAGCGGCGGGTACGGCGGTCCCGCGCCGTCTCAACAGGGGCGTCGAGCGACACCGTCTTTCGCGCCCTGGCGAAGCCGCGGTCGCTTTCCAGAAACGCGCCGAGCATGAACGGGATCAGGTCGGCGACGGATTCGGCCTCACCATAGGTCGCGCGATAGATCGCGGCATAATCCCGAAGCGCCTGGTTGAGGTCGGGACTCACCGTGATGGCGATCTTGACCGGCGTCCGGTCGGGCAGCTTGCCGAGCTTCAGTTCGGACATGGGCCTGCTCCTTTCATCCGCGATAGGGCCTGAGCACGAGATCCCTGTGGACGATCACGCGCAGCGGCCAGCCGGGGCGGACGGTGATGGTCGGCTGGATGTTGAGGTTCCGCTCGGTGAGGCGCTGGCCGGCGCGGTTGGCGTTCTGCTGGGTGGATTCCCGCAGAGCCCGGACCAGATCGCTCTCCTCACCGCCGAGGCTGAGCTCGGTGCCGACGCCGAGCAGCGTCGAGAGGACCACGCCCTTGATCAGCCGCCAGGTGTGGAAGTCGACCTCGTCCTCGAGCCCGGCGTAGCCAGCGGCATCGGTCGCGGGCAGATTCTCGATCTGACTGGAGGAGCCATCGGGCAGAACGATGCGCCGCCAGACCAAGAGCGCACGCGACTGTCCGAAGGCGATGACGCTGTCATAGCTGCCGATCAGCCGCGCGCCCTGTGGGATCAACAGCGTGCGACCGGTGACGCTGTCGTAGACGTTCTCCGTCACCTGGGCGACGACGGCACCCGGCAGGTCCGAGTTCAGGCCCGTCACGAGGCTGGCGGCGATGATGCTGCCCGCCATCACCTGATAGGGCGACGCCGGCGTCTGAAGCGCGTGAGGATTGTAGATGCTCTTCTCGACGGGCTGGTTCAGGAAGTCGAGCTTGCGCTGCTGGTTGTTCTGATCGCGCTCAGGATCGAGATTAAGCCGATCGGCGTCCGCTGTCGGCGGGAGCTCGCCCGCCGTCGCGATGCTGGCGCCCTGCCCCGCGCTCGATGTGGCGGCTGGCGCAGGCCGAGTGGCAATCTGGAAGAACACGCCCGCTTCTCGTGCCTTCTGAGCCTGCTGGGCGAGGCGCTGACGCTCGGCCAGGGCGGCCTGGTCGTCCATGCTGGCGCCCGGCACGATCCCGAGCTGGCGCTGGCGCTCCAGGATGGGTCCGCCGAGATCGCCCGGCAGCGGCGGGCCGAGCTGCGGCGTGCCGGGACGCATCTGCCCATAGTCGCCGGGCAGGCCGGCGAGACCCTCGGGCGTCGGCTTGCGCTCGGTGCTGTAAAGCTCCTGGCCTTGCTGGCCAATCCGCATCCCCGGTCCCTGGAGCGCCAGCCAGGTCACGCCGAGCACCCCGCCGCAGGCGACCGCGGCGATGCCGATCAGCAGCTTGCGCTTGAAGCGAACGGTGCGGCGCGGTGTGGCCTTGAGGACCAGGGTCTCCGGGTCATGCTTGGGAGCCTCCGGCCGCGGGGCGGCGGTGTCCGACATGTCGCCCTCCCCTAGCGGTCCGGCCGCGGTCGCGGTCCGGCGCCGGACGCGACGGCGCCGGAAACGCTGTCGGTACGGCTGATGCGGACGACCTGCTGCGGATCTGCCCCCAGGCGCAGCTCGGCGGCGGCGAACAGGCGGTCGACGATGTAGTAGTTGCGCCGGACCCGGTAGTTGACGAGCTGGTTGTCGCCTGCGGGACCGACCACGAAGAGCGGCGGCGCCTCGCCCTGGTCGATCCGTCCGGGGAACTCGATAAAGACCTTGGAGCCGTCGTCGAAGGCGCGCACCGGCCGCCAGGGCGGGCTGTCGCCGGAGATGGCGTAACGGAACCGCAGGTTCTCCAGGGTGACGCCGCTGGCAATCGGCGTGGCGGCATCGGCGGTCTCGTTCCGCCGCTGCAGCGCCAGAAGCTGGTCCCGCGGATAGGTCCAGGAGATCGCCGCCATCGCGGTGTCGTCGGTGCTCTCGAGCTGGAGATGGTAGGTGCGCCGATCGGTGGCGATGACGAGGTTGGTGGTAAGACCCGGCGCGAAGGGCTTGACCAGCACATGGACGCGGCGTGTCTCCCCCGAGCCGCTGGTGGTGTCGCCGATCACCCAGCGCACCGTGTCGCCGGCGGAGACGGCGGTCAGGGTCTCGCCCGGCTGAAGCGCGATGTCGCTGACCCGCTCGGGCGCGGCGTAGAGGCGGTAGAGCGCGCCTTGCGTATAGGGATAGACCTGGACGGCATTGATATAGCCGTGGGTGCTGGGCTCCTGGAGCGCCGCCTTGTTGGCGGCGTCGACCTGCTCGGTCGGCGGCCGGTTGTCGGCCCGGCGTCGGGTCGATGGCGGCGGCAGGAGCTGCCCGGGCAGCGGCAAGGGCTCGGCGATGGTCACGACCTTGACCGGCCTGGGCGGCTCCGTCTCGATCACCGCCGCCTGGAATTCCGCACTGTCGTAGGCGATGGACGGCGGCGGCGTCCGGCCGGCGCAGGCGGCCAGCGCCAGGGACGACACGGAGGCGATCAGGATGGCGCGGATCGGATCGACAGGGATCGGGATTGCGCCGATCGATAAAGAGCGGGTCATTGGGGGATCCTCCCTTCGGGCGCGGTCGCGGGATCGAGTTCGCGCGACCAGGCGATGGCGTTGACGTAGAGGCCGAGCGGGTTTTTGCGAAGCACCTCGGCGCTGCGCGGCGGCTGGATGACGGTCGTGAGGATGGCGGTCCAGCGCTCGGTGCGGGCGAGGCTGCCGCGCTCGTAGACCTGCTCGGTCCACTTCACCTGAAACGACGAGTCCGAGGCGCGCACCACGCTCGTCACCTGGACCGAGACGCTGCGCGTGCCGATGGCGGCGAACGGGTCGGTGGTGCGCGCGTAGTCGTTGAGGAAGACCGCCGCCCGGTCGGTGGCGAAGTCGTACGCGTCGAGCCAGTTCCGGCGCACCAGCACCGGATCGACCGATACCCCGCGCACGCTTGCGATGAACCGGCCCAAATGCCACGCGATCTGCGCGTCGGTCGGCTGATAGGTCTCGATCGCCGGCGCGACGGCGCGGACCTCGCCCAGGCGGTCGACCTCGACCACATAGGGCGTGACGCGGCTCTGCATCGACTGCCAGGCCATGCCAACGGCGAGCCCCATGCTGAGCGCGAGGCTGCCGAAGGCCATGAGGCGCCAGTTCCTGGACTGGACGCGCGCCGAGCCGATGCGTTCGTCCCAGGCTTGAGCCGCCTTCTGGTAGGGCGTCACCGGCTCGGGCGTCTGGCCGTAGCGCTGGAGAGTGCGTTTGAACTTCATCGCGGATCAGTCCTCCTTGAGGTCCGGGTTGGCCGCGCCGCCGGGACGGTCGCCGTCCCTGATCGCCTGCGTCGTGGCCTGGCGGTGGGCGCGCGCCGCCTGCTCGGCGCGCAGGCGCCTGGCCCATTCGGGCGCGGCGCCGCCGGATGGCGATACGGGAGCGGCACGCGCCGACGCCGCTAAAGCAGAACTGGCTCCGCCCGGGGCGGAGCCGCCGGTGGCGCGCCATGCGGCGCTGCGGCCTGCTTGCGCGCTCTCCTTCAGGGGTTCGCCGGCGCGGCTCGCCATGGCGCGAACGCCTTGCGCGACGGCGCCGCCGCCCGCGCGCGCCACTCCGCCCAGTCCGGCAGCCACGCCGGCCATGCCGGTTGCGCCGGACGTCGCTTGACCGAGTCCATAAGCGGTGGATGCCGCGGCGCCGACCGACGTGCCGGCGCGGATCGCGGCCATGCCGCCCGATCCGGCCGCACCGAGGCCGCGCATGCCGGCGATGGCGGCGCCACCGGTCAGCATCGCGGCGCCGGCGAGTGCGCCAGCGGTACCGATCGCGGCACCAGCGCCGAGCTGGGGCGCCCCGGAGACGAGGCCGGAAGCAATGCCCGGACCGAAGATGCCGAGACCGAACAGCGAGAGCGCGGCCAGCACCAGCGACATGGCCTGGCCGATGTTCGGCTCCTGTCCTTGCAGCGCGGTGATGAACTCGCCGAAGAAGCTCGAGCCGATGCCAACGATGACCGCCAGCACCATCACCTTGATGCCGGACGAGACGACATTGCCCAGCACGCGTTCGGCGAGGAACGAGGTCTTGTTCCAGAGCGCGAAGGGCACCAGCACGAAACCGGCCAGCGTCGTCAGCTTGAATTCCAGGATGGTGATGAAGAGCTGCACCGCCAGGATGAAGAACGCCAGGACCACGATTGCCCAGGAGATCAACAGCACGATGATGGTCAGGAAGTTGTCGAAGAAGCTGGTGAAGCCCATCAGCTCGCCGACCTGGTGGAGCAGCGGCCATGCGGCCTCAAACCCGGTTCCCGCGAGCCGGCCAGGCTTGAGCAGATCCGCCGCGGTCAGGCTGTTGGCGGTGGCCTGCAGGCCGAGGCCGGCGAAGGACCGGTAGACGATGTCGGCCAGCATCGAGAAGTTATTGAGGATGAGCGCGAAGACGCCGACGTAGAGGATTTTCTTGATGAGGCGGCCGAAGATGTTGGACTCGCCGTCCATGGCCCAGAACAGGCCGGCCAGCGTGATGTCGATGGCGATGAGGATGGTGGTCAGGAAGGCGACGTCGCCGGTCAGCAGCCCAAACCCGCTATCGATGTAGCGGATGAAGGTCTCCATGAAGCGGTCGATGACGTTGAGGTCGCCCATGTCGCGAAGCTCCCTGCCCTCCCGCCGCTAGCGCGGCGTGTAGGCCGTCCCCGAGCCGAGGAAGCGAGCCGTCGCCGCGCGGGCGGCTTCCTCCGCCTGGGCCTTGCGCGCCTGGTCCAGCGCTTCCGAGCGGTACTGCGCCGCCATCAGGTTCTGGATCTGGAGCTGCTGCTTGGTGGAAAGGGCGAGCAGCTGGTTGGTCGCCTGCTGCGCCTGCAGGCTCCCCACCGCGCCCTGCGAGGCCGTCACCAGTTCCGACAAGGTGGCGCCATCGGCCTGGACGTTCTCGACCACCTGCGCCTGAATCCGCATGGTCTGGTGGTACGCGCTCATCGAGTTGCGCCAGCGGGTCCTGGCGTCGGCCACGAACTGATCGGTGGTCACCGCGGCGTCATACTGTTCGGGGAATTGCTGCCGGAAGGCGGCATCGGTGGCGCCGACCTCGAAGGCGATGCCCTGCGCCTGGATCATCAGCCCGTCGATGCGCTGAAGCGCCCCGGTGATCTGGCCGAGCGACGAATAGTCCAGGCGCTGAAGGTTCTTCGCCATGTTCTGCAGCATGGTCGCCTGGTTCTGAAGCGATTGGATCTGGTTGTTGATCTGCTCCAGCGCGCGGGCGGCCTGCAGGATGTTCTGGGCAAAGTTCGAGGGGTCGAACACGGTGATGGCGGCGGCCGGCCCGGCCGGAACCACCGCCATGCCGGCACCGAGCGAGGTTGCGACGGCCAGGGCCGCGAGCGTCTTGCGCATCATGATGATGTCTCCTGTTCAGGGGTGGGGAAGTCGGTCAGCAGGCCGGCGGCCCAATCGAGGCCGCGCGCATCGAGGAAGGCGGCGGCGAAGCCCTCCGCTCCCCTCTCGGCGAGGACCTGGTCGATGAGGGTCTGGGAGGCCGGGTCGGACGCGCCGCAGAGCGCCAGCGCGATGGGGCCGAGCCCGAGCTCGAACAGCCGGTTGCCGCGCCGCGATTGCAGGTAGTAGTGGCGCTTCGGGGTGGCGCGGGCGATCAGCTCGACCTGCCGCTCGTTGAGGCCGAAGCGCTCATAGGCGGCCCGCGCCTGTGGCTCGATCGCCCGGTCGTTGGGCAGGAAGATGCGCTGCGGGCAGCTCTCGACGATGGCCGGCGCGATGGCGCTGCCGGCGACATCGGCGAGCGACTGGGTGGCGAAGACAACGCTGACGTTCTTCTTGCGCAGCACCTTCAGCCATTCGCGGATGCGCGCGGCGAAGACCGGGTTGTCGAGATAGACCCAGGCCTCGTCGAGGATCAGCAGCGTGGGCCGGCCTTTCTCCCCTGTCTCCGACAGGCTGGCGAAGCGCTCCTCCAGCCGATGGAAGAGATAGGTCAGCACCGGCAGGACCACGCCGGCTTGCGACATCAGCTCCTCGGTCTCGAAGCACTGCACGTCCGCCAATGCGAGCCGGTTCTCGGCGGCGTCGAGCAGCCGGCCGAACGGGCCGTCCAGCGTGTAGGGCATAAGCGCGGCCTTGAGCGCGTTCGATTGCAGCAGCACCGAGAGGCCGGTGAGCGTGCGCTCTTCGACCGGCGCGGAAGCCAGACTGGTCAACGTCGACCAGACGGACTCCTTCACCTCCGGGGTGACGACGACCTTCTCGTGCGCCAGCAGCGCGCCGATCCATTCGGCGGCCCAGCTTCGCTCGGCCAGATCGTCGATGCCCCGCAACGGCTGGAAGGCGAGCGAACCGTCGGAGCCCAGCGCATGATGCTCGCCGCCCATGGCGAGCACGGCGGCGCGCGCGGAATACCCCTTGTCGAAAATATAGACCTGGGAGCCGGCATAGCGGCGGAACTGGAGTGCCAGCATCGCCAGCAGCACGGACTTGCCGGCGCCGGTCGGCCCGACGATGAGCATGTGGCCAACGTCGCCGACATGGGTGGAAAGCCGGAACGGCGTCGAGCCGCTGGTCTCGGCGTAGAGCAGCGGCGGGCCGTCCAGGTGAGCATTCCGTGCCGGTCCGGCCCACACCGAGGACAGCGGCATCAGATGCGCGAGGTTCAGCGTATGCACCAGCGGCTGGCGGACATTGGCGTAGACATGGCCCGGCAAGCTGCCGAGCCAGGCCTCGACCGCATTGACGCTTTCACGCAGGCAGGTGAAGCCGAGGCCGTTGACGATCCGCTCGACCGCGCGGACCTTCTCGTCCGCACGAAGCCGATCCGTGTCCGAAACCGTGATGGCCGTGGTGAGATAGCCGAAGGCGACATGGTCGCCGCCGAGCGCCTGGAGCGCCAGATCCGCATCCATCACCTTGTTGTCGGCGTCGGAGTCGAGCAGCTGGACCGGTTCGTTGTGGATGACCTCGCGCAGCAGCACGGCGATCGACTTGCGCTTGTTGAACCACTGGCGCCGGATCCGGGTGAGCGCCTTGGCCGCCTCCGTCTTGTCGAGCGCGAGGAAGCGCGTTACCCAGCGATAGGCGAAGTCCTGATGGTTGAGCGCGTCGAGAAGGCCCGGCCGTGTCAGGTTCGGGAAGCCCAGGATGGTCAGCGTGCGGAGATGCCGCTCGCCCAGCATCGGCTCGATGCCGCCGCTGAGCGGCGTGTCGACCAGGATGGCGTCGAGATAGAGCGGGGTCTCGGGAACAGCGACCGGATGGCGCCGCGTGGAAACGGTGCCGTGGAGGTAGGTCAGGGTCTCGGCATCGTCGAGCGCCCGCACCTCCGGCATGAAGCCGGACAAGAGATCGAGCACGCGATCGGTCTCGGCGACGAAGCCCGTGAGCTCCTGCCGCCAGTCCCGCCCGGTCTCGGGCGTGTCCCGTTCCATCAGCGCGCGCTCGGCCCTGGCGACCTGGTCGGCCGGCGGCAGGTGGAGCAGCGTCAGGTGATAGCGGCTCTCGAAGTGCTGGCCGCGCCGCCCATCGAAGGCGGCGCGGCGTTCCTCGTCGACCAGCCAGGAGGCCGGATCGGGGAAACGCGCGGCGGGGTAGCCGAGCGCCTCGACCCGCTCGGCCTCGAAGAAGAGCGCCCAGCCGGAGCCGAAGCGGCGCAGGACATTGTTCGCCCGCGCGCATGCGCCGACCAGCTCGGCTTCGGTGGCGCTTTCCAGGTCGGGACCACGGAAGCGCAGGGTTCGCTGGAAGCTGCCGTCCTTGTTGAGGACGACCCCGGGCGCCACCAGCGCCGCCCAGGGCAGATGATCGGCCAGCCGGTCGGCGGTCTGGCGGTATTCGGCGAGGTTCAGCACGACCACCATCCCTTCTGGCGAAGATGGCGGACGAGCACGGCGGCGAAGTCGGGATCGCGCTTGGCGGCGAACACCGCCAGCGTGTGACCGACGACCCACAGCACTAGGCCGGCGATCCATTGCTGCAGGCCGAGCCCCATGGCCGCCGCCACGGTGCCGTTGACGATGGCAATGGCGCGCGGCGCGCCGCCGAGCAGGATCGGCTCGGTCAGAGCCCGGTGCAGCGGCGCCTCGAACCCCTCGATATGGTGGACTCCGTCCGGCATCAGACCAGCGCTCCGCCGCCGAAGCTGAAGAAGCTGAGGAAGAACGAGCTGGCCGCGAACGCGATGGTGAGGCCGAAGACGATCTGAATCAGCCGCCGGAAGCCGCCGCTGGTCTCGCCGAAGGCGAGCGTCAGGCCGGTGATGATGATGATGATCACCGCGACGATCCTGGCGACCGGCCCCTGGACGGACAGCAGCACCTGCTCCAGCGGCTGCTCCCAGGGCATGCCCGAACCGGCGGCGTGCGCCGTCCCGCAAAGCAGCAGTGTGACGGCCGCGGCGCCGGCAAGCGACCGCAGGAAACACTTTGTCGAAGCGTGGGGAGCTTGAAGGGACGTGGACGGACACATGGTAGTCGCTCCTTGTCACAGGGCATGAAGCCGATGGGGTGCGAGGTCGGTGACGGCGTAATCGCCGTCGGCATCGAGGCCGGCGACTTCGGCGATCGTCTCGATGCGGCGGCCCGTGCCGCGGCCCTGGATGAAGACGACGAGGTCGATCGCCTCGGCGATCAGCCGCCGGGGGACGGTGACGACGCTTTCCTGCACGAGCTGCTCGAGCCGGTAGAGGGCGGACCGCGCGGAGTTGGCGTGGACGGTGGCGATGCCGCCGGGATGACCGGTGTTCCAGGCCTTGAGCATGTCGAGGGCCTCGGCGCCGCGGACCTCGCCGACGATGATCCGGTCCGGCCGCAGCCGCAGGGTGGAACGGACCAGATCCGCCATGGAGACGACGCCCGGCCGGGTGCGCAGCGCCACACAATCGGGTGCCGCGCATTGCAGCTCGCGGGTGTCCTCAATCAGGATCACCCGCTCGTCGAGCCCGGCGATCTCGGCCAGCAGCGCATTGGCGAGCGTCGTCTTGCCCGAGCTGGTGCCGCCCGCGATCAGCAGGTTGCGCCGGTCCCGGACGGCCTTGCGCAGCGCGTCGGCCTGAACCGGCATGACGATGCGGTCGGCGACATAGTCGTCGAGCGTGTAGATCTTCGCCGCCGGCTTGCGGATCGCGAAGCACGGCGCCGTCGCCACCGGCGGCAGCAAGCCTTCGAAGCGTTCGCCCGCCAAGCCGTCGTCACGCGGCGGCAGCTCGGCGCTGACCACCGGGTTGCCGGCATGGGCCTCAGCGCGGACGTGGCTCGCGACCAGGCGGATGATCCGCTCGACCTCAGCCGGCGCCAGCCGGGCGCCGGTATCGATCCGGCCCTCGCCGAGCCGGTCGAGCCGCAGCACGCCGTCGGGGTTGACCATCACCTCGACGACGGCGGGGTCGGCGAGCGCGGCGGCGATCGCCGGTCCCATGGCGGTGCGCAGCATGGCGCGCCGGCGCTCCTGGGCTTGCAGATTGGCCTGGGCCTCGGGATGGGGCAGGCTCATGGCGCGCCCTCCCCCTCTCCGTTACCGGCTCCGTTCCGGCTCAGCGTCCGGCCGCCGGCCGCAAGCTGGCGGCCGACCTGATCGACGAAGGCCTGGAAGCGGTCGCGCCCGACGGCGCGCGCGGCCTGGTCGGCTTCAGGGAGCGGCGCGGTGACCGTGAGCTGGTAGCGGACGAACAGCGCTAGGCTTTCCAGCAAGACCTGCTGGTCGCGCTCGATCCGGTTGAGCTGTGCGCTCATCCGGTTGAGGCGAAGGCCGAAGCGGTCGTCGAGTTCCTGCGCACCCCGGCGGTTGAGCCACGCCGCCACCGCATCGGCCAGGATGGCGGACTTCGACGCGCCGGGCTTGGCCGCGAGCGCCTCCAGCTTCTCGCTGAGATCGGCGTCGAGGAAGAGCTGGTGGCGGGCCTTGGCGCGTCTGGCGGGACGGTTCATCGGATGGCCCCCATCAGAAGTTCGGCAGCAAGTCGTCATCGCGACCCGCGCCTTCGTTCATGGCGTGGGCACGCGCGACCGTGTTGAGACCACGCAGTCGGTCCATGGCACGCTTGTCGGCGGCGGTATCGGACTCGTCATCGGCGAGGCCGAGCGGATTGTCGCGCTCGGGCGCGGTGGGCCTGGCGACGCCTTCTTCGGGCAGGCCGGGATGGCGCTGCTGCTGCAGGCCGCCCTCTTCTTCCGCGATGCCGGCCGCCTCATCGGCAGCGGCGACGAGGCGGAGATGCAGCCCGCGCACCTGTCCGCCCCAATCGTCGGGACGCGGGGCCGGCTTGTCCCGATAGGCGCCGTCGGAAAGCAGCGGCGCGCCGGCGACACGCGCGGTGAAGTTCCGATCCTCGTAGTAGCGCAGCTTCTTGGCGCGGATCGGCGGAAGCCCGGAGACCAGCACCAGCTCGTCGGCCGCCGGCAGCTGCATCACCTCGCCCGGTGTCAGCAGCGGGCGCGCGGTCTCCTGGCGGCTGACCATGACGTGGGAGAGCCAGGGCGCCAGCCGATGGCCGGCGTAGTTGCGCTGGGCGCGCAGCTCGGTCGCCGTGCCGAGCGCGTCGGAAATGCGTTTCGCCGTCCGCTCGTCGTTGCTGCTGAACGCGATCCGGACGTGGCAATTGTCGAGAATGGCGTTGTTCTCGCCATAGGCCTTGGAGATCTGGTTGAGGCTCTGCGCGATCAGGTAGGCGCGGATGCCGTAGCCGGCCATGAAGGCGAGCGCGGTCTCGAAGAAGTCGAGCCGTCCGAGCGCGGGGAACTCGTCGAGCATCATCAGGAGCTGATGCTTCCGGCGCTTGCCCGGATCGCCTTCCAGCCGCTCGGTGAGCCTGCGGCCGATCTGGTTGAGGACCAGACGCACCAGCGGCTTGGTCCGCGAGATGTCCGATGGCGGAATGACGAGGTAGAGCGAGACCGGCCGCGCCGCATCGACCAGGTCGACGATGCGCCAGTCGCAGGCCGCTGTCGTCGCCGCCACCGTCGGATCGCGATAGAGGCCGAGGAACGACATGGCGGTGGACAGCACGCCGGAGCGCTCGTTCTCCGACTTGTTCAGCACCTCGCGCGCGGCCGAAGCGACAACGGGATGGACTTGGGGATGCTCCGGCGTGCCAAGATGATTGGTCGCCATCATCCGGCGCAGGGTGTGGGCGAAAGACCGCTGCGGATCGGAGAGGAAGGTCGCGACGCGGGCGAGCGTCTTCTCTTCCTCCGCATAGAGGACATGCAGGATGGCGCCAACCAGCAGCGAGTGGCTGGTCTTCTCCCAATGGCTGCGACGTTCGAGCGCCCCTTCGGGGTCGACCAGGATGTCGGCGATGTTCTGGACGTCGCGGACCTCGTCCGGTCCCTTCCGCACCTCCAGGAGCGGGTTGTAGCGGGCCGAGCGCGGATCGGTCGGGTTGAACAGCAGGCAGTGCGAGAACTTCGACCGCCAGCCGGCCGTCAGTTGCCAGTTCTCGCCCTTGATGTCGTGGACGACGGCTGACCCGGTCCATGACAGCAGGGTCGGAATGACGAGGCCGACGCCCTTGCCGGAGCGGGTCGGGGCGAAGGCCATGACGTGCTCGGGTCCGTCGTGGCGCAGATACTGGCCACCGAGGCGGCCGAGGAAGACGCCCGCCGCGCGGAAGAGCCCGGCGCCTTCGATCTCACGCTTGTTCGCCCAACGCGAGGAACCGTAGGTGGTGACCAGCCGGTTCTGGCGTGCCCGCCACAGCGAGCCGACGATGGCCGCGGCGCAGCCCATGATGCCGCTGGCGCCAGCCAGCACTCCGGCCCGGTTGAAGACATCCGGGGCGTAGGCTTCATAGTGATACCACCACTCGAACAGCTTCCAGGGCCGATAGACCGGAGTGCCGAAAAGCACCGCCAAGGGCTCGCCGAGCTGGACCTGGTAGCCGAGTTGGAAGGCCGCCCATTGCGTCGCCGCCCAGACGCCCGCGATCACGATCGCGAAGACGATGAAGATCTGGCCGATGAGCAGCTTGGTGGGGGTCATATGCCTTGTTCCGATTCATCTTCGGCACGGGAGCCGCAGGATCGGAACAAGGGTCAGGCAGAATGCTGGAATCTCTAATGGCCGTTATGTACGACCAATTGCGGTGAGATAACGTTCGTACGCATTCGAACTTTCTCTCGGGATACTCAGAGTGGATGCGCCGAGGGTGTTGCAGTACTTGACATGACAGGTCGGTAAGATTATCTTACCATATGTCGGATCAAGGAGGCGCATATGGACCCCGCCACACTGAAAGAGAAACTGATCGCCGTGCTCGGCCAGATTCAGACTGATAGCGGCCTCGAGTGCCCGGCGCTGACGGGCGCGACCAAGCCGGTCGACAATATCCCGAAGTTCGACAGCAAGGTCTGGCCCGTCGCCACCACCATCCTATCCACCGAGATCGGCGCGCCGATCCCGAACGACGTGAACATCTTCGTCGACGAGACGACCAAGCTGCCGCGCTCCATCGACGAAACAGCCGCCTTCGTGTGCGAATTGCTAAAGAAGCAGACCGACAAAGAAGCGACCGCCGCATGAATGACACGGAAGCAGTCAAGCGCGCTCTGATCGCCGAACGCCTGAAGGAGGCGCGCAAACTCGCGGGTCTCTCCCAGGGCCAAGTCGCCAAGATGATCGGCCTGCACCGGCCGTCGGTCTCGGAGATGGAGGCCGGAAACCGCCGGGTCTCGGCCGACGAACTCGCGCGCCTTGCGGAAATTTATGACGTTGGCGTTGCCTGGCTGCTCGGCGAGACGCCGGACACCCTCGACGCCCAGGATCCCCGGCTCGAACTCGCCGCCCGCGAGCTCACCAAGCTTAGGCCGGACGACCTCGACCGCCTGCTCAAGCTCCTCGCCGCCATGCGCAGCGATTCTACCCCGAACGCCGAGGGAGGCGGTCGGTGACGAACCTGATGCGCACCACCAAGCCCAATTTCAATCGTCGCGCCCTTGCGACCCAAGCCATGCAGGCGGCGATCACCACGCGGGCAAAAGCCAAGCTCGACCAGCATGGCGCCATCTGCATTTACGGGCTTTGCGAGACGCTGGGCGTCACCGTGCGTTTCAACAACATCAACATGGAGGGGATGTACCAACGCGGCGCGCCGCCGCGCATCCACCTCTCGGCGCGTCGCCCGTTGCCGCGGCGCGCCTATAATTGCGGGCACGAGCTTGGCCATCACGTCTTCGGCCACGGCTCATCGATCGACGAGTTACGCGAGGACGCCAAGGAGCATCCCTGGGAAGACCCAAAGGAATTCCTCGCCGACACCTTTGCGGGCTTCACGCTGATGCCGATCATGGGTCTACGCCGCGCCTTCGCCACGCGCGGTTGGACGCCCGAGACCGCGACGGCGGCGCAAATGTTCACGATCGCCTGCGATTTCGGCGTCGGCTACGGGACGCTCCTCACCCACCTCTCGGCCAGCGTGAACATGATCTCGCGGACGCGCGCCGCCGCCCTGCAGCGCGTCACGCCAAAGGCCCTGCGCGCCGACATCCTCGGCGCCCTGACGCCCGAGCCCTTGATCGTCGCCGACCGCCACCGCGCGGGGCCGACCCTCGATGCCGAGGTAAACATGCTGTTGCTCCTTCCTCCGGGAACGGCAACGACCGGCACCGGCCTCGCCTATGAGCGTGACTTGGCGAACGGCCGCCTGTTCCGCGCGGTGCGCCCCGGAATCGTTCAGGCAGCCGCCGACAGCGGCGCCTGGGCGGCGTTCGTTCGTATCGCACCCGAGGCCTATGTCGGCCTCGCACAGTATCGCCATCTGGAGGACGACCCGGATGAGTAAGTCGAAAGCATCGGCCGCGCCGGAGCCCGTCATGATCAACGACAACAACCTATCGCGAGCCTGGTCGCGCCTCCTGCTCGGAGTTCTCGACGGCGCCGGCACCGAGGTCTCGCCGCTGGTATTGAGCGTGACCGGCTTCGACGACACGGGCGTGGCGCCTGAAGATCCGGCCGTGCGCCTAGCCGTCGATCAGCTCCTCAAACGCAAGGGGCGTCTCAAGGTCGAGGATGTCGCCTTCACCATCTTTCCGCAGCGCATCTGGGAGATGTCGCGCGGCGACCGCACCCGCCTTTTCACACTTTATCGTGCGACATTCCCGCGCTGGCAGGCGATGAACAAGAAAGCCAACGGCCGCGGCCTGTATTTCGAACGCATGATCATGTACGGCCGCGGGCCGTGCGACGGAAATCAGTTGGAGTGGATCTTGTCACAATATGGTTCGCGAGCGGGCGTGCGCCGCTCGATGCTACAGGCGACGACCTTCGACCCAGGGCGCGATCATGTCGCCAGCGCGCAGCTCGGCTTCCCCTGCCTGCAACAGGTCAGCTTCGAGCCGACCGCCGCCGGCCTGGTCGTGAACGCCTTCTACGCGACCCAGCAAATCTTCGACAAAGCCTATGGCAACTATCTCGGCCTCGCCCAGCTTGGCGCCTTCATGGCCCATGAGATGGATATGCCGCTGGCGCGGCTGAACGTCATGGTCGGCGTCGCCAAGCTGGAGCGCATTACCAAAAGCGATCCCGATTTCGCGCCGCTCGTCGTCGCCGCCCAAGCTCTGGTGCCTGCTCCTGTCGCAGCGCCGGCTCGGCCCGCAGTCCCGGTCATGGCCGTCGGGACAGCATCTTGAGGAAGAAGCCCCCCAAGCCTGCCGCCAAACGCCCGCGCGGCCGCCCACCGAAGCCGCGCATTGATCCTGCGACCGCCACACTGCCGATAGACCTGCCGGTCGCGCCGCGAGCCAACGACGCGCCCGCCGCAACCGCGCCGCAGCCGATCATTCTGCCCCATCTCGCGCCCGCCAAGGTTTCGGAGGTCTATGAGAGCTATTGGCGCTTCGCCGCCGAACGCCAAGACGTCTTCTTCCGGCGCGCGCGCGGCGAGGCGCGGCCTTGGACCAGCAACGCGGTGCTCACTACCTACAAGTTCACCAACGCCTATCGGGCTTCCGATCGGGCGAGCCAATATCTTATTCGACACGTCATCTATCGCGCCGATTTGCCGAGCTCGCCGCGTGAAGTCTTCTTCCGCATCCTGTTGTTCAAGCTGTTCAACAAGATCGAGACTTGGGAGCTGCTGGAGCGATCGTTCGGCTCAATCACGTTCGAAGATTACCGCTTCGCACGCTACGACGAGGTGCTCGCGCGGGCTATGCGTGACGGCCACCGCATCTACTCTGCCGCCTACATCATGCCGCCAGGCAGCAGCGCGTTTGGGCGATCCGCGAAGCATCAGAATCACCTGCTGTTGCTCGAACGCATGATGGCGGACCGACTCCCTGAACGGTTGGCACAGACCCGCACCATGCAGGAAGGGTTCGAGAAACTCCGTGCCTACCCCACCATCGGCGACTTTCTCGCCTATCAGTTCATCACCGACATCAACTACAGCGAGATCACCGATTTCAGTGAGATGGATTTCGTCGTGCCAGGGCCTGGCGCGCGAGACGGTCTGCGCAAATGCTTCGTCGACCCCGGGGGACTCAACGAACCTGAACTGATTCGGCTCATGGCCGATCTGCAGGAGCAGGAGTTCGAGCGCCTTGGCCTCGGCTTTCAATCGCTCTGGGGACGGCGGCTCCACTTGATAGACTGCCAGAATCTGTTTTGCGAAGTCGACAAATATGCGCGCGTCGCGCACCCTCAGATCGCAGGGCGAACCGGACGCACGCGGATCAAGCAGAAGTTCGAGCCGACTCCGACTCCGATCGAGCTCTTCTATCCTCCGAAATGGAATTTGAACGAGAAGATACGCGTCGGCGCCGACACGCCGCCCGGCGCGATCGACGCGGCGAGGGCGGCCGCTGGGTGAAGTGCCGAAGGAGACGATGATGGATTTCGACCAATATCAGAAAGAGGCCCTGCGCACCGATCGCGTCCCGGCGGGCGAGGGTGCGGATGATAGCCTTTCCCTCATCGTCCCAATGCTGGGTCTCGCCGGCGAAACCGGTCAGCTTCTGAGCGAATACAAGAAGCATCTGCGCGATGGCGAAGCGCACCGGCTCTTCAAAGAGCGCGTGTCCGAGGAGCTTGGCGACCTACTCTGGTACATTGCGAACGTCGCGAGCAAGTTCGACCTGACTCTCGATGAGATCGCGGCCGCCAACCTCGCCAAGGTGATGGCGCGCTGGGCGACTGAGCGCACCGAGCCGCTGTGTTTCGATGCGACGCTTCCCGAAGGCGAGCGCCTGCCGCGCCGGTTCGAGGTCGAATTGCTCGACGTCGAAGGCGATGATCGTCAGCACGTCCGCGTGCTGATCAACGGCAAGCCGTTCGGCGCCGAGCTGACCGACAACGCCTATGATCCGGATGGCTATCGGTTCCACGACGTCTTCCATCTCGCTTATGCCGCCGTGCTGGGCTGGTCGCCGATCACGCGCGCGCTGCTGCGCCGCAAGCGCAAGAGCCGCCCGCTCCTCGACGAGGTCGAAGATGGCGGACGCGCTGCGGTGATCGAGGAGGGCGTGGCCGCGCTCGCTTTCGACTATGCCCGACGCCATCACATGCTCGAGGGTGTCAGCGTGCTCGACTTCCAACTCCTGCGCACGATCAAGGACATGACCTCACACCTGGAGGTCAAGCAGTGCACGACGGGCGAGTGGGAGCAGGCGATCCTGCAGGGCTTCAAGGTATGGCGCGCTGTCCTCGCCGCGCGCGGCGGTCGGATCGCGGTGGATCTCGACCATCGCCGCATCGACTACCTCGGTCAGGCTGCTGCCGATCAGGCGCGATCAGACCCTTCGTCGTGAAGCGCGCCGCCGATCGCGATGGCGCTCGCCATGGCCATTGCGCTGGTGTGGCTGATGCTCAGCCGCCATTCAGCAATGCCTAGTTCCGCCGCAGCCTTTGCGGCACCGCCCGTAAGCCGGACCTGCGGCGGTCCGCCCGCCGCGCGATGGATGATCACGTCAGAAAAAGCGACGCCAGCCCCAAACCCAGTTCCCAGCGCCTTCAAGACAGCTTCCTTCGCGGCGAACCGGCCGGCTAAGCGCTCGATCCGGTCGGGTCCTCCGCCCACCTCATCTAACTCCTCCTGAACGAAGCAGCGCGGAATCAATGGATCGCGCGGATCATCGATCCATCGCCGCATCTCGGCGATATCCACCAGATCGATCCCGTGCCCGACAATGTTCAGTTCCGCCACCACTGCCGTCTCTCCCGCGAGTCATGGCGCTCCAGCGATGCACTTAGAAGAGCAACAATGCGACGTCCAAGTGGCCGGAGACGCACGACTCGAGAAGAACATCCCTAAAGACAAGCATACGCCATGACCATGATCGGCGCGATGTTCCGCTGCGACCAAACCTTGGGCGAGCGATATGCATCGATTAGCCATCTGCTAGTCTAGCGTTGCTCGCGCTAATATCTCGATACCAGTAACTTCAAGCAACCGACGGAACGCCACGCTTGCTTGAGTTACGAGACGGTCGGCCCGCTCCGCTGGCGCCCGACGGTCCAGGAAATGCTGTCGCCGCGAACGAGGCCGGAGACCTGCTTGCCCAGATGGCGCTCCAGCACGGGCCGCCACGGTACCAGTGTGAACTCGCGGGCTTTCTCAATGACGGCGAAGCGGCCGCGCGCCAGATCAACATGCCGGCGATAGATGCCGTCGACCTTCTCCCCCGACTTTGTCTCGACGTAGCCCAGCCCCAGTTCACCCGATAGCTGACCGGCGACGCGATTTAGTTCGCGCCGTCGCAGGATGCCGAGGAGATTGGCGCGATAGACGATCCGGTCCTGTTCCTCACGGGCCAGCTCCTGCGCGATAAGCCACTGCCGCCGCCGCACCTGCGCCGCACGCACCTCCCGCCCGAAACCCTCGTCGCGTACGGGTTCCGGGATCTCCGCGACCAGCTCGCAGTCGAGCCAAGTTGCACCCTCGGCGCCAATCTGGCGATCGAGGGGCAATGGCGACAGCGTTTGCACCACCACGGGAATAGCCTGTGCCTGACGGCGCTCGAACGCCGCCGCTCGCTCCAAATGGTCGGAGGCAATCACCCACGTTCCGTCGGCCTCGCGCTCGACACCGCCGGTGATGCGGCGGATCGCCTCCAGCCGGCGCACGTGGGTTTCGGCGAAACTGGCGCTGGCGGACGGGTCGTGACGAAGGTGGATATCGACGTCATACCGCCCGCCATTGGCAGCCGCGATTTCGGAGACCGTGCGATCGACCTGTCGGGGCTCGGCGCGCTTCGGATCGATGCGCACGATGGCGCCTTCGGGCATGGGCTCGGTCGCTTCCCCCCTGCCGATGTCGACATAGTGGGTGCGGCCGTCGAGAGCGTCGACGATCAGGTAGTGGCGGTCGTTGATCTCGTCGGACAGGCCCCGCGCGACCAGCCGGCCGGTGATCGGGCGGCTGTCCTTCACGGCCGGGTCGAAGATCACGTAATCGGCGGCGGCGCGCGTTACACCCTTCGCTGCCATCTCGCGCTGCATCGTCCTGATGACATCGCCGCGCTCGCCCATGCGCTTGAGCGTGTTCTCGAGGTCGCCCGCCAAGCGCCACTCGCCCGGCCGCACTTCCTCGGCCAGTCCCAGATGTTTCAGCTTCTGCAGGCGGCCGGCCCGCAAGGTCTGCTGGAAGGCGTCCCTGTCCGCGGACCAGACCAGCCCCTCCCCATGCCGGTCGCGCAGCAGGCGCCGGTCGATGCTGGTGAGCCGCTCCTGTTCGACCTCGTTGCGCAGGCGGTTCTCGATCTCCAGATCGGTGCGCGGCCCGAGGTCCAGCGTGACCAGTTCGGCGGCGCGCTCCCGCAATCCCTTGGTGATGTACTCGCGTGCAATGACCAGGTCCTGCCCCTGGTCGTCCTTGCCGCGGAGGATGATATGGCTATGCGGATGGCCGGTGTTGTAGTGATCGACCGCGACCCATTCGAGCTTTGTACCGAGGTCGTCCTCCATCTGCGTCATCAGGCGGCGCACGAACGGCCTCAGGTCGTCGTATTCGGCTCCGTCCTCGGGCGCGACGATGAAGCGGAACTGATGGCGGTCGCCTGTAGAGCGCTCGATGAGCGTCTTGCCGTCGGCGCGATCCTGCTCGGCTGAATAGAGCTCCCCCGGGTGGCCGTCGCGGGTCACGCCGTCGCGCTGGATATAGCGCAGATGCGCACGCGCGCCCTTGATGCCGTTGCCGGCGAGTTTGACGATGCGGGCTTTGACGACGACACGGCGGCTGCGGAACGCCGCATAGCGATCACGCGTGGCGAGCATGCGGCCGATGCCGGCGCCGCGACCGATCTGGCTGCCGTGGAACTTTGCTTTGCGTGCTGACGGTCCGATCCGCAGGCGCCCGCCGGCAAGCATCGTCGCCTGCAGCACCCGGTGCAGATATTTTCGGCCGCGTTTGCTGCCACGGGAGCGGATCTTCCCGAGCTTCGGCTCGAACTCGTCGTCCCGTGTCATGACCATGCCTCAGCGACAGTCGAAAGTGTCCGACAACATGAGGAAGCAGCGCCCGCGCGCGGGCCGCAAGGCGTCTCCATCGCCATGCGGAGAATCAAGGGCTTACGCGAGGGAGTCTCGAAGCCCGCAATCAGAATCTCTCTGAATAACGATGTGCAGACAAAGAGATAGTGGCTCATGCGAGACACCCCTTTAATCTTGCCTTACGCGACTTTCGATCTACTCTCCGTCCGTCCCGCGCTTACCTACGATCTCTTGCCTGGTCTCGGCTCAAGGCGATGCCCATGGACCAGGCGGAGTCGTCCGCTAACATGATGGGAGCGACGCCGTGGCGACGCCGCTCCCGAAGCGATCGGTGTGGTTAGCCACCGCCCGCCAGGAACGCCTGTTCGGCGCTCTCGAAGCTCTCGAAATGGCGTAGACGGAGCATCCAGTGGACGTGCCGTTCGGGATCCACGACGCAGGTCGCGACGTAATAGCGGCTGCGGAAATAGCCGACGATCGACACGAGATCGAACGCTTCGTCCTCTTCGTCGAAGCCCTCATAGGCGCCGAGATTCATCTCCGCGAGTCGCCCGTCCCAGTGGAAATCGGCGCGTTCCGCTTCGATGAAACGCTCGACGTTCGACATGAGTCCCTCGGTGCCGAACTCCTCTTTGACGCTCTCGACGAGCATCGGGAAACGGTCGAATGCGGCGTGCGGATGGGTATGAAGCGTGGTCATCTGAACCTCCAGGTTTGATGTCCTCCTCATCGAGGACAGGCCCTGGCATCGGCCGGCGAAGCGCCGGTCAAGGACGCCGCAGGCGCCGCGCAGCGGGGCGTGGGGGAGCCAAAATGCGCCAGCATTTTGGGGGGACCGCGCATCCTTGACGGGCGTTTCGTCCTGGCTGGTACGATAGGCATACCGAGACGAGGCCCCTCTCTCCGGCAGGGCTCCAGTAGCACGAGCGCCGTTCATCGCTGGCCATCCGGCACGGTGGTCAACGGGACGAACAGGCCGCTCGACGGCGACACCCCATCGCGACCGGATGACATATCGGCAACGGTTCGCAGCTTGAAGAACAGCCGCGTTCCCGATGCCACGGACGGCGACGGCGGCGGGCCTGGATCGATCCGCGCGATGGATGCGAGGTAGGCCCGCGTCTCGGCCGGCAGAGGCCGGCCTTGCTGCAGGTGGTCGTCGTATCGGTCCGGCCCGGCATTGTAGGCGGCGAACAAGGCTGGGTAGCCATAGAGGTCGTGCATGGCGCGCAGATAGGCGGTGCCCGCCAGGATATTGTCGCGCGGGTCGTGCGGATCGGAGCCGAGACCGTGCGCGCGCCGCATCTCCTCATAGGTGTCGGGCATCACCTGCATCAGGCCCATCGCCCCGGCGTGCGAGGTGATCGGACGGCCGTCGAGCATTGTCCGGCCGGCGCTCTCGGCCTGCATGACCGCGCGTATCCAGGCCTCGGGCACGCCGAACCGGCGCGACGCCTCGGCGATGAAATCCCGCCAGCGATCGAGCGCGGCATCTGTCGTGGCGGCGGGTTCGGCATAGGCGGGCATGGCTCTAGGGATGGGTCCGACCGCCAATACGCCGAGCAGCAGGAGGGTCACTCGGTCCATAGCGGCGCGAGCCTCCCAATGATCGCGGCCGTCGGGACTGGCCCGAAATACCGGCCATCAAAGGAATCGGTGACGCCCTCCATGAGCAGGAAGGTTTCGCCGACATCGAGGAGAAGGCAGCCGCTCCAGCGCGGCAGCGGACGGCCAAGGCGGTCGCGCGCCAGCCGTTCGGCAACGACGCGGCCATTGACGGAGATCGCATTGTCAGCGGCGCAGACGATGTCGCCGTCCGCCGCCGCGACGCGCTTCACCAACGGGACGTTCAGCGGGAGATAGCCTCGTTCGGCGGCGAGCTGCCGCACGGACTCCGGTGTACGGACTAGCACCAGATCGCCGCGTACAGCGTTCTCCGGCAGGACGCGATAGAGGCCAATCGGGGCACTGGCGCTGGCGTTCCACACGAGCCGCGGCGCCGGTCGGGCGAGCGTCGCGAGGCCGATGAGGCCGAGCCCGAGCAGAGAGAGGGCGAGGACTGCACGCGGGCGCCTTTGCCCGCGCCGGCGCCGCTTCGTGCGCGTGAGAAACCGTTCGATCATTGCCGTGCCCTGCCGTTCTCGGGCCGGGCGGGACGCGGACGGTCGGGCTCCGAGGTCGACGTCTTGACGTGCTCGGCCGACCATTCGTCGAGGTCGTCGATGTGATAGCGGACGTAGCGGCCATGCTTGCGAAAGCGCGGCCCGCCGCCGGCCGTGCGCATCTTTTCGAGCGTCCGGCGCGACAGGCCGACATAGTGGGCGGCCTGGTCGGTGTTCAGAAACGGGCTGCCCTTCTTCGCATTGGCGGCCCGGACGATCTCGTCATCCATCTTCGGCGCTCCTCGATTGCGGTGCAGGCGGCGACGGCGAACGTCGCCGCGCGCCAAGCGAGGATGGGCGCGATGGGGCGCGTTCCGGGACGCTCGAAAAGGCGCCCCCCGCGAATTCGAGCGGGCGTGCGAAATCACACGCAGAAGGAAAGCCCCGCCGCGGCGATCCGCGACGGGGCTTGGGGCATTATCGGTCGCGCGGTTCCCACAGCGCGATGTGGGTGGCGCCGTCCCCGTTGGGGTTTTCGAGCTTGACCAGCCGGGCCCGGACCCAGTTCGGCCCGAACTCGGGCGCCCCGATCTTGAGGTTCAGGTAGGTCTCGCCGCTCGACTTCGCGACCTGGCTCCAGGCGGCGCCGACCTCGTAGCGCTGGCCGGCATAGACCCGATAGTCGGGTGCGTTCTCGGACATCTTGTCGATAGGGACGATGGTGAGCGCGGCGGTGACGTTGAGGGTCTTGAGGGTGCCCGTGAAGACGCCGTCGTCGAGCTTGGTGAAGGTCCCGAGGGTGATGGCCATGATGTGTCTCCTTTCGCTTGAGTCGCAGGACCGCCCTGCGATGGCTCGGCGCTCAGAGACCGCAAGGCACCCCTCATCACCGCGAGCACAGCGAAGCGGCCGGAACGGAGTGGAGGACCTGGGAGGCGGGAGAATTTGGAGCGAAGCGTCCGCGAGGAGGCCCGCTTGCGGGCCGGGGAAATTCTTCCGCCGGACAGGTTGGAGAGGGGCGACGCGGGCTCTAGCGCTTTGAGAGACATGCAGGGACGGTCTGCGAATCTCAGCATGCAAGGAGACCCTGGCCGAAGCACCCGCGCGTCTTCATCTCGGTCTCGACCGTGCCGGAACGGACGCCCCTGACCCGTGTCGCCGCCGTCTTCCAGACCCGTTTCGACGATGTCCGCCACGCTCCGCCACACGGCTCTCAGGACGGCAGCGCGGGGTCGGTGACGGGCTGCCAGGGCAATGCGGTCGAGGGATGAGACAGGCTGATTCTCATGGCGAACGCGCCGATGATCGGGCTGAGGCGCACCGGTGCCGGCCTCATGATCGGCACAACGACGGGCGCAATCCATGCTCACTGCGCGCGGCGGACGCGATACCGAATAGCCGACACGAAGCCGTGCGGATCAGCGCGGCGGGGCATGCTGAAGGTCTGCACGCCGATCTATCGGAACGACTCCGATGGGAGACCATCGCGGCTCGCCTTGATGCATCTTGGAGCCGGCATCTGCGCGCGCTGCGCCAGGGATCGAAGCCCGCCAGGGCCGAGACGCCGCGAGGCGGCTCGGTTCACGAGAGCCCGGCGCGCGGGCTCGCCCGCGCGGGCGCCGCGGTCATAGGCAAAGATGCGACCGGCACTGACCGATTTCTGGACCTGAATCGGAAATTCGATCTAGTCGCGAACCGCAGGCCGCTTCGTCGAAAAGAAGGCCCACGTCGATGTCGGTCAGGACACCGAAGCCTTCGCGCTGAAGCGCCGCGATGACACGTTCGATTGCTTCCTCGAACGGCGCGACCAGTACCCGCGAGAAGTGGTACGTCGCTTGCTCAGCCCCTTCCGTGCCGGTCGCGCTCACCGCACACTCCGCTCACGTAGCTTTGCATCGTGCCGGATTTCTCGCATCCTGGGCGGAGCCGGACATTGATCTGCGTCAAGCCGACCGGACGCCGCGAAATGATTTCCTTGATGCCCGGGAGCCTCATTGGGATGGCACCTCGCTCGGCAGCACAGGGAACGGATAGGAGAAAGGCGGAGGCACGACTTCCCCGCGCAGGAGCTGAGCCAGGAACTTGGCCGAGCCTCTGGCGAGGTAGGTCCGGTACGCCGCGACCGCGAAGACGTCAGGGTCCATGCGGGATGTGAACTCATTGACTCCCGCAAGGTTGGCGAAGGGCTGGACCTGCGCCTGCACCGCAAGAACCTCCTCCCGAAGTTGCGGTTCCATGAGATCGAGCTGCACCGCATAGGCGATGAACTCGTGCCACTCTCGCCGCAAGCGGCTGCGATCGCGATCGACCGCTTCCCAGACCGCCATGTGCGCCAGCTCGTGGCGGAGAAAGGAGCCGGCCAGTTGCGGCGTCCAGGGCAGCCCCCAAGGGCTCACGTCCGATGTTCGATAGGCGACGATCTGCGATCGCCCCCTGTCGAAATAGCCGTGTCTGGAGGCATCGTCGGCGGAGCGATCCGCGGGACGGTCGGCGAAACGCAGCGAAACCCTGGGCGCCACCTCGAAGCCCATGCCCCGGAAGTACTCCGTGATATCGGTCAGCGCCAGACATGCCATGTCGAGCTCGGCGGGATCGTCGAACACGACATCAACGGTTGGATGGCCGCAATTGCCTCTCTGCTGCGCCGCGATGCCCTGTGACACAGATGCTCCGAGCGTTCCGACGCCCAAGACAAGCAGTGCGAGAACGGCTTGACGACGGCGGAGCATCATGATCACCGCCTTCCCTGGCGCTGCGCGGGCGTGCCGGTGGCCCGGGTATCGGTTTTCGTCGAGCCACGATAGTTCGTGCACGCATAGATCCGGCGCCCTACCTCCGCGAGCAAGTCGTCGGCGAGCCGAAGCAGGGTCTCGATGCGCGTGTCGGCAAGGCGATAGTAAACGAACCGGCCCTGCTGCTCGGCCGATACGAGGCCGCATTCGCTCAAGCACCGCAGGTGGTTCGACGTATTGGATTGGGAGAGGCCGGTGACCTCGACGATTCGGCCCACCGGCAGGGGGCCGTCGCGCAGCGCCTCGAGAATCGCGAGCCGCGACTCGTCGGAGAGGCCGCGGAACAGCTTGGCCTGGAGGCCGTAGGCCTCGATGCGGTCCATCACAAGCATGGATTTCGCCTCTGGCAATTCATCGTATCATCGCTTAATGATATGATGAACCAATTTGGAGACGGGATCAACGATGAACCGAACGATCGAGAGCGCTGAGTGGCGCGTGGCCAATCTGGATTGCGAGCACGACGCGGCGGCGCTGCGGCGCGGTCTCTCGGGCCGCCCGGGGATCGCGGACATCGACGTCTATCCCAAGGCTGCCAAGGTCCGGGTCCGATTCAATCCCGCGGCGACGTCGGCGGCCGAGGTTCGACGGCAGCTCGGCGAGGCCGGCTTCCCGGCCGAGGAAGGGCGCGAGCTGCCGGCGCTGCCGAAGCCGTGGCGTAACGCCAAGGTCCTCACCTCCGCCGCATCCGGCCTCCTCCTGCTTGTCGGCTGGCTCGCAAGCATGGCGCCCGCAGCCGAGGTCCCTGCGGTGCCGCTCTACATCGTGTCAATCCTCATCGGCGGCTATTTCTTCGGACGCGAGGCCATCGAGGAGTTGGTCTTCGAGCGGGAGATCGGCATCGAGCTGCTGATGTCCGTGGCCGCCGTCGTCGCGGCGATCATGGGCCAGCCGGCGGAAGGCGCGATGCTGGTCTTCCTCTACTCGATCTCCGAGGCGGCCGAAGGCTACACCGAGGAGAAGACGCGCTCGGCGATCAGAGCGCTTATGGCGCTCGCTCCGAAGGTGGCCCTTGTCCGCCGCGACGGCAGGGAGGTCGAGATTCCGGTGGAGGAATTACGCGTCGGGGACGTATTCATCGCGCGGCCCGGCCAGGCCATGCCGACCGACGGCGAGATCCTCAGCGGCCTATCGAGCGTGAACGAGGCACCGGTCACAGGCGAGAGCGTGCCTGTCGAGAAGGAACCGGGCGACTCCGTGTTCGCGGGCACCATCAACGGCGAGGCGGCGCTCGAGGTCCGCGCCACCCGGACGCACGCCGACAACACGCTGGCCCGCATCATCCAGATGGTCGAGGAAGCGCAGGAGCGACGCGGTCGGAGCCAGCGCTTTATCGAGCGCTTCGGCGCCTGGTACAGCCCGGCGGTGCTCGGGCTCGGCATCCTCGCCGCCTTGGGTCTCCCGCTCGCGCTTGGCCTCTCCTGGCAGGACGCGGTAATGCGGGCAACGGTGTTCATCGTCGCCGCCGCGCCGTGTGCGCTGGTGATCTCCATCCCCATCACCATGGTCGCCGCATTGGGAACGGCGGCCCGCAACGGCGTGCTGGTCAAGGGCGGCGTCTACGTGGAGGAGCTCGCCAAGGTGAGTGTCGTCGCCCTCGACAAGACGGGGACGCTCACCAGCGGCCAGCCTCAGGTGACCGATATCCTGTTGGCAGGCCGGAGCGACGGAAGCCCGGCGGACGCGGACGCGCTGCTCGCGATGGCTGCGGCCGTCGAGCGCCACAGCGAGCATCCGCTTGCCCGCGCGATCGTGCGCCGCGCCCGTGAAGCCGATCTCGCCGTCCCTGACGTAAGCGGATTCCGCGCCTTGACCGGCGTCGGCGCCGAAGCATCCGTGGACGGGCGCCGCCTCTATATCGGCAGCCCGGCGCTGTTCGAAAGCCGGCTCAGCATTCCGCTCGAGAGCCTCGAGGGCGAGATCGCGCGGCTCCAGGACGACGGCAAGACGGTCATCATCGTCGGCGACGACCGGAGGGCCTGGGGACTGCTCGCCCTGCGCGACACGCTCCGGCCGAACGCCCGACAGGCCATCGCGGCGCTGCACCGAGCCGCCATCCGCAGCATCGTCATGCTGACGGGCGACAACCCGCGCACGGCCCAAGCCATCGCCAAGGACGCCGGCATCGACGAGGTTTTCGCCGCGCTCAAGCCGGAGGACAAGGTCGCGAAGATCCGCGCCCTTGCGGAAGAGCGCGGCCACGTCGCAATGGTGGGCGACGGCGTCAACGACGCACCGGCGCTTGCAGAAGCGACGGTCGGGGTCGCCATGGGCGCCGCCGGCACCGATGTCGCCTTGGAGACGGCGGACGTGGCGTTGATGGCGGACGACCTGGAGAAGCTCGTCTATGCGCTGAGGCATGCGCAGCGCACGCAAACCGTCGTCAAGCAAAACCTCGCGCTGTCCGCCGTCGTCATCGGCGCGCTGATCGTCGGCGCCATGGCTGGCGCCTTCTCCTTGCCGATCGTGGTGGTGGCCCACGAGGTGAGCGAGTTCCTCGTCATCGCCTCGGGCCTGCGCATGCTGCGGAGCTGACGAGCGATGCGACTGGCATTCCCCATCGCATTATCAATTGGCGTCATCGTGCTCGACCAGGCGACCAAACGGTTCTTCGAGATCACGTTCGCCGAATCGGGTCACGTTGCGCCAGTGACGTCGTTCTTCAAGCTCGTGCTCGTCTACAACCGCGGCATCAGTTTCGGCCTTCTGAGCTCGGCGGATCAGTACGCGCCCTACCTTCTCGCCCTGGTCGGAGTCGCTATCGTAACGGGGCTTTCCCTATGGCTCGGACGGAGCAGCAGCGGCGTCCAGAGACTGGCGCTGGCTGCCATCATTGGCGGTGCGATCAGCAACATTGTCGATCGGCTCGACGACGGCGCGGTGACGGATTTCCTGGATTTCCATCTCGGCGTCTATCACTGGCCCGCGTTCAATCTCGCCGACGTCGCCATTACCTGCGGTGTCGCAGCACTTCTCTTTGAGTCTCTCTGGCCGAAAACGAGAACGATCGAAACTCCTGGGCGCACTGGCTCGTCGCGAACCCATCGACCCTGAGACAGATCTTACTCTGAGCAGAAGCACGGCGAGGAGAACCAGCCATCGCGACTATGCCGGCATCGTGCCAAGACGAAGGGAAGCGGCGCTCACCCGCCGCCTTTGCCGAACTTCCAGACCGGGATGCCGAGCTTCCTGGCCTTGTCGGCGAGGTTCTCCTGAATGCCGGTGCCGGGGAAGACCATGACCCCGATCGGCAGGACGTCGAGCAGCTCGTCGTTGCGCTTGAAGGGCGCGGCGTTGCGGTGGCGGTTCCAGTCGGGCTTGAAGGCGACCTGGACGACCTTGCGGTTGTCGGCCCAGCAGGCGGCGATGCGCTCGGCGCCACGCGGGCTGCCACCGTGTAGCAGCACCATGTCGGGATGCTTCGCGTGGACCTTGTCGAGCGCGGCCCAGATGCGCTGGTGATCGTTGAAGTCGGAGCCGCCGGTGAAGGCGATGCGGCTGCCCGTGGGCACGAGCAGCTGCGCCTCGGCGCGGCGCTGGGCGGCGATGAACTCGCGGCTGTCGATCATCGCGGAGGTGAGCGCGCGATGGTTGACCATCGAGCCCGAGCGGGGCCGCCACAGCGAGCCGGTGACCGCCTCGTAGTGCTCGGCGGCATGGTCGCGGCAGAACTCGAAGGCGTTGCGGCGCTCGATCAGGCCGAGGCCCTGATCGATGAGGCGCTCGAGCTCGACCGAGCGGACCTCGGAGCCGTTCTGCTCGAGCTGCGAGCGGCGCTGCGCCTGCTCGTTGGTGTCGAGATCGCGCTCGATGCGGTCGATCTTGCGGTGGAACAAGTTGACGAAGGACCAGAGCAGGTCGTCGAGATCGTCCTCGAGCCGCGTGTCGGTCAACATCGCGGCGAAGCCGTCGACGATCGCGCCGAGCTCGGCGCGGACGATATCCGCCTCGGGCAGCGGACGCGGATCGGGCTCGTCCCGGCCGGGCCGATGGCCGTAGAGCGCCAGCTCGTCGAGCAGATGCGCGGTGGGCGAGGCGGTGTGCAGCTCGTCGGCGGGCTCGGTGTCGGGAATGAGGAAGGGCATCGGATCGTGCGTCATGGCGGGCTCCTGTTGCCGGTCTGGCCGCGCCCATCGCGGCCTTCACGGCGATCGCCCGCCGGGGACGGAGCCGGGCCCGCACCCCGCCGCCGGCCTGCCGGCAAGGGGCCGGAGCGCATGCGGAGGATGGCGGGAGGCGGCTATTTTGTTTCGCGATGCAAAGCCGGGCGGTCTTCCCGCCCGGCGGCGGAAAATAGCCGCCGGACGCCATTGCCGGACCGGGACCGGCCCTGGCAGATCGCCGCTCGGGAAGGCCGCAGGCGCGGCCCCCTGACCGGCCCGGAAGATCCGCCGCACGGCTCCCCCGTCCCCTTCCGGTCCGACACCGAACCGCGAGAGATGCCGTGCTCGGCCTTCCGGTCAGGCGGCGTCGAGACGGCGCAGGAACCGCAGGGCATCGGCCGGAGCGAGCTGGTCCGCCAGCCGGGTGAGCATGGCATCCGGGCCGAGGCGCCGCAGATCGACGTTGAAATCGCTCCTGGCCGGCATAAGGTCGCGGATCTCGATGCCGGCGTCGCATCCGCGCGCATGCAGCCGTTCCGCCGCCATTCGGCCGGCGGCATCGCGGTCCAGTGCGACATAGAGCCGGGCGAGCATCGGGACGAGATCGAGGGCGGCGAGATGGTTGGCCGAGAGCGCGGCGATCATCGGCAGGTCGGGCAGCACCGATTTGAGGGCGAGCATGGTCTCGATGCCCTCGCCGGCGGCGAGCACGTCGGCCACGCGGCCGAAGCGCACGCCGTTGCCCAGCAGTTGGCCGAGCGCACGGCGCGGATCGGCGAGCGGGGCCTTCTCGGGACGCTGCCGGTCGAGCCAGGTGCGATGGACGCCGGTGATCCGGCCGTCCGCGTCGGTCACGGCGGCGAGCAGCCCCGGCCAGGATTCGCGGGCAGCATCGCGGTCCGACCGGTACCAGAGCGCCGGATGGAAGCGCAGCGATGGCCAATCGAGCCGTGCTGTGATGCCGCGCGCGCGGAAATAGGCTTCGGCCTGGGTGCCGGCGACGGGCCGGCCAGCGCGAAACAGACGGCGGGCCGCCTCGGGCGATCCGGCCGGCAGCGGCGGTTCGCGGGTCGGATGCGCAGGCTCGGAACGCGGCAGGCAGAGGAAGCGGCGCGCGTCGTCGAGCACGTCGCGGAAGGCGTCGAGCCCGCGGTTGAGGGCGATCAGGTCGAGGAGATCGCCGTGCTCGCCGGTGGCGGCGTCGGTCCATTTGCCGGCGGCGCCGGGGCCGGAGTCCGGTCCCGTGAGACGGACATAGAGGCTGCGGCCGGGGGTGTTCCGAACATCGCCCACCAGCCAGTAGCGGCCGTGGCGGCGACCGTTGGGAAGATAGTGGCGGCAGACGACTTCGGCATCGCGCGCGAGACGCCGCGCCAGCTCGGTGGCTTGGCTGGACATGGTGCTGGACATGATCGCCTCCCCTCACGCCGCGCCGCGGTCGGCGACGCGCATGAGCGGATGGCGCTCCATCAGCGTGCCGAGGATTGCGGGGCCGGTCGCGCCGGTGGGGACGAACAGCCGGAGCTTCCAGGCAATGATCTCTGAGGTGAGCCCCATCGCCTTCAGCCGGTCGACCATGCCGTCGGTGAAGCCGGAGAGCTCGACGCGGAACGCGCCCATGACCTTGGCGCGCCGAAGCTGGAGGCCGTCGGCGAGCTCCAGCACGGTCCGGCCGTCGAGCACGGCAGTCCACGCGTCGGTGGGGCTGATCGTCGGTTTGTCGGTCGCGACCGCCTGCGCGACCCAGGCCGGCGAGACGAGACGGCCGATCACCCGCTCGCCCTCGTCGGTCTGAAGCCGGTAGACGCGACAGCCTTCGTCGGGAAGGCGCTTCCAGATCGGCAGCAGCAGACCGGTGACGATATGGATCCGGCTGTCGGTGAACTCGGCCAGATCGGCGATCTCGGCCTCCCAGGCGGCGGCGAACGCGTCGCGGTCGGCTTCGCGCCAATGGGTCTGCGCCATCGCGGCCAAGGGGATGGCGGGGCGCTCCATCGGCCGCAGGAGACGGACGCGGCGCTCGACCTCGCCGTCATCGAGCATCAGGCTGGGTGCGGGGACCTGGACGGCGGCGCGGCCCGACTGGCCGTTGACCAGGAGGGTTGCGCGGGGATCGCCAGCGCGGTCCAGGGCCTCGGCGAGGCTGAACGGCCGGTTGCGATCGCGGCGGGCCACGGTGAAGACCTGCGTCTCGGCGCCGCTGCCCGGATGGACGTAGATGGTGCGGCGGTCGGTGATGCGCAGCGATTCCGCCGTGACCGTCTCGACGCCGAGATCGTAAGTGCCGGAGGCGACGGCGCCCTCGATCTTCGCGCGCAGCAATTCCTCGAACACGCTGAACAAGACGTTCTGGAGGTCGATGGTGAGCGCCAGCAGGCGGTTGAGAAAGGTGGTGATCGGCGGCAGCTCCTCGCGCAGACTGCCGTCGCCGTCCGTCAGCTTGAGGCCGGTGGCGTCCTCGAACGCCTGCAGTGAACAGCCGTCGACCTTGCCGGAATAGAGCAGGACGTAGAGCTGGCGCAGCGCGGCGCGGCCATAGACGGATTCGAGGTTGTCGTCAGCGCGGAACAGCCCCTGCCCGCCGGTCTGGCGCTGGCCCTTGGTGATGGCGCCCAGGGTGTCGAGGCGGCGCGCGATCGTCGAGAGGAAGCGCTTTTCCGCCTTCACGTCGGTGGCGATCGGCCGGAACAGCGGCGGCTGCGCCTGGTTGGTGCGGTTGGAGCGCCCGAGGCCCTGGATCGCAGTATCCGCCTTCCAGCCAGCTTCGAGCAGGTAGTGGACGCGCAGGCGGCGGTTCCTTGCGCCGAGATCGGCATGGTAGCTGCGGCCGGTGCCGCCGGCGTCGCTGAACACGAGGATGCGCTTCTCGTCGTCCATGAAGGCTTGCGTCTCGGCAAGGTTGGCCGAACCGGCCCGGCTCTCGACGCGCAGACGATCACTCCCGTCATTACCTCTGACACGCACGATGCGCCGCGAGCGGCCGGTGACCTCGGCGACCATGTCGGTGCCGAAGCGCTGGACGATCTGGTCGAGCGCGCCTTGCACCGGCGGCAGCGCGGCGAGCTTCTCGATCAGGCGGTGGCGCCGTTCGATGGCGTCGCGGCATTGCACCGGCTGGCCGTCGCGGAACACCGGGCGAGAGGAAAGATTGCCCTCGCTGTCGGTGAAGGGCTCGTAGAGCTGCGTCGGGAAGGAATGCGCCAGATAGTCGAGGACATATTCGCGGGGCGTGATGTCGACTTGCACGTCGCCCCATTCCTCGGTCGGAACCTCGGCCAGACGCCGCTCCATCAGCGCCTCGCCGGTCGAGACGATCTGGATGACAGCGGCGTGGCCCGCGTCGAGGTCGCGATGGACGGCGGCGATCAGCGTCGGCGTCTTCATCGCCGTGATGAGGTGGTTGAAGAAGCGTTGCTTCGAGCTTTCGAACGCGGAGCGCGCAGCCGACTTCGCCTGGGCGTTCAGGGTGCCGCCCTCGCCCGTGACGTTCGCGGCCTCCAGCGCCGCGGTCAGATTGTTGTGGATGATCTGGAAGGCGCCGGCATAGGCGTCGTAGATGCGGATCTGCTCCGGGCTGAGCGCGTGCTCGACCAGCTCGTATTCGACGCCTTCGTAGGAAAGAGAGCGAGCCGCATAGAGGCCGAGCGCCTTCAGGTCGCGGGCCAGGACTTCCATTGCCGCGACGCCGCCGGCCTCGATCGCCTGGACGAACTCGGCGCGGGTGGCGAACGGGAAGTCCTCGCCGCCCCACAGGCCGAGCCGCTGCGCATAAGCGAGGTTGTGGACCGTGGTGGCGCCGGTCGCCGACACATAAAGGACGCGGGCGTTGGGTAACGCATGCTGCAGGCGGAGGCCAGCACGGCCTTGCTGGGAGGGCGCCTGATCGCCACGCTCGCCCTTCCCACCCGCGGCATTCTGCATGGCGTGGCTCTCGTCGAAGACGATGACGCCATCGAAGTCGCGGCCCAACCAATCGACGATCTGCTGAACGCGCGAGGCCTTCGCCTCCCGCGCATCCGAGCGCAGCGTCGCATAGGTGGTGAAGAGGATGCCCTGCTCCAGGCGGATCGGCGTGCCCTGGCGGAAGCGGGCGAGCGGCGTGATCAGCAGCCGCTCCTGCCCCAGCGCCGACCAGTCGCGTTGGGCGTCCTCGATCAGCTTGTCCGACTTCGACACCCAGACCGCGCGACAGCGACCTTGCAGCCAGTTGTCGAGCAGCACGCCCGCGACCTGGCGGCCCTTGCCGGCGCCGGTGCCGTCACCGAGCATCCAGCCGCGGCGGAAGCGGACGGCCGCCTCGGCGTCGTCGGGCGCCGCCGCGACGATGTCAAAGGTCTCGTCGACGGTCCACGACCCGGCGAGGAAGCCGGCATGGGCCTCGCCGGCATAGATGACGCTCTCGAGCTGGGCGTCCGACAGCAGGCCATCGGCGATAACGGCCGCCGGCAGATGCGGGCGGTAGCTCGGCTTGGGCGGCGCCACCGACGCCATGGCCGCCGATTGCACCAGCCGCGTCGGATGCGGCTTGGCATTCGGGATGCGGATCGACTGGAGGGTATAGCCCTCATAGAGTGCCTCGCTGATACGTCCGTCGTCGGCAGGCGCCCAGTCGCAAGGCTCATAGGCGACGTCGACGGCGTCTTCCGGGACGGGTCCGATGTTCTGGGGTGGAGCCACGCGCGGCGCCGAACGCGCGGATGCCAGGCGCCCTCCGGGCGTCGCGGCCTGTATCGCCGGGGAAGCCGCCGTGGCGGCACGCGGCACGACGTGACGGATTACCCAGTCGAGAAGCGTGGCGGCGTCAGGTGCGGTGCCCAGCGAAGGTGGGAACGCCGTCGGATCATCGGCGGGGACGCGGTCGATGACCGTCAGGCGTGTCTCGACGCTGGTGCCGTGACGGGCATAGACGCGGCCGTCGATCGCAGCCGAGAACACGACACGGCCCCGCTCCTGGAGCCGCACGAAGCTATCGCGCCAGGCGGGATTGTCGGAGGAGAGGTTGGCGCCGGTGATCGCGACCAGGCGGCCGCCTTCGGCGAGGCGCGCCAACGCGGAGGCGATATGGCGCAGGGCGGCGTCGGCAACCTTGCCGTCCACATGCGCTGCCACCGAGAACGGCGGGTTCATCAGCACGACGCTCGGCCGGACTTCGGCGTCGAGATGATCGTGAATATGCGCCGCGTCATGGCGGCAGACGGCCGCGCCGGGAAAGAGAGAAGCGAGCAGCCCCGCACGGGTCTCGCCCAGCTCGTTGAGGACGAGCGATGTCCCGGCCAGCTCGGCGAAGATCGCGAGCAGGCCCGTCCCGGCCGAAGGCTCCAGCACGAGATCGGCAGGGTCGATCGCGCCGGCGATGCTGGCGGCGAAGCCGAGGGTGATCGGCGTCGAGAACTGCTGAAGTGCCTGGCTCTCCTCGGAACGGCGCGTCTGCGACGGCAGAAGAGCGGCGACCTTGCCGAGCATGGCGAGCTGGGCAGCCGGTGTCGCGGCGCGCGCCCGGATGGCCGGGCCGAACTTGCGCAGGAAGAGCACCTGCGCGGCCTCGCAGGCGTCATAGGCATGTTTCCACGCCCAGGCGCCTTCGGCGTCGGCGCCGCCGAAAGCATGTTCCATGGCGGTGCGCAACTGCCGTGAATCGACGGCGTGGCCGTGTTCAATATCCGGGAGAAGGAGATTGGCGGCGCGGATCAGGCAGGTCGCCGTGTCCGGCTCGGTGATAGCGCGGGTACGAGGCGCGGCCGTGGTAACGGCCGCGGATACGGTGGTCGGGTGCATGGGCGGAGGTCCAGGAGAGCGGGAGGGGCGAGACCGGCAGGCCGCTCTCTCTCTGGAGCCCGGCCGGCTCAACCCCGTCCCGGCCCCCTCTTCCTTTCAACCGGACCCGGGGAGCGGCGCCGCATCATCGGTTGGCGGGATGTAGGCGTCGTAAGGGCTAGCCGGCGCCAGATGGCCGAAGGGCGTCAGCACGTAATCGCCGTTGTCGCGACCAACCGCGCAGATGACGTAGCGCGGATCGCCGGTGGCCGCGTCGGCGCATTCGACAAGGGCCAGGTCGCCGGCCGCCGCGGCGCGTAGAAGGGTCTGGAAGTTGGTGCGGGCGTGGTCGGGGATACTCATTGCAAGCCTCCTGAACGGCGAAGGCCCGGCGCGATGGCCGGGCTCTCTGTGCGAGATCGGATGTGGGAGAGTCAGTTGATCTGCGCGCATCGCCGCTCGGCCTCGCGAATGGCGCGGAGGGCGGCGCGGAAGCGGGCGGCGCCCTGTTCCTCCGCCAGGTCGGCATGTTCGGCGACCGCGATACAGGCTGAGCGGATATCGGCGTCCGTCACCGCCTCCGGTGCCAAGGCCGCGAACGCGGGATCGCTTTCGATGACCACTCGGACCTCTTGCTTTACCGACGGTTCATCGAGCGCCAACAGCACATGCGATCTTGCGCCGCAAGCGACAGAGCGCATCGGATCGTCTTCGGCGCCTTCGGCGAGAAAGTCTTCCAGGATATCGTGGGTAGATTTGCCCTTGATGGCGTCGGCGCTGATCAGCACCGCCATCCCTCCGAAACCGTCGGGGCGCATCTTGGTGCAGGTGAACGCCGAGACGACGGTGATGTGATCGAGGGTCCGCGACCGGCGGACGATGTCCTGGAGGATGAACTCCCACGACGTTCCGCTAAGGTCGATCTCGAAATGCGTATCGTCCGGGCCGGCGGGGCCCAGCCGCTCGATGACGTAGTCATGGGCGGTACTCGGAACGCCGTCGGATGCCGCGAGCGCCGTGCGGAGTTCGTCGAGCGGCAGCTCGATGCCGTCGCTCGGGCCGGTTTCGCTGTAGAAATAGAACCCGTCGCCGTCCGGCTCGCAATCGAGGATGTGCGAGAGCAGCAGGCGTTCGAGCGGCGTCATGTCGCGATCGGGAATCGTCGGCTGCACCACGGTCGGTGAATGATAGTCGGCCATGAGAGGTCTCCTGAGATGCGAAGAGCCCGGCGCGATGGCCGGGCTCTTCGAAGAGGATGATGAGGGGGTGGACGTCAGGCGGTAGCCGCGAAGGGATCGACGTCGCGGTGGATCGGCTGGGCGCGGCCCATCCAGGGTTCTGGCCGAATGCAGCGGACCCAGTCGGCGAAGCTCGGGATGAAACCGAGATCCTCGCGCACATGCTGCTCGCCGATCAGGCGGACCGGCACGACGCGGCCCGAGGAGATCGTGATCGTCGGTCCGAAGAAGCGCTCCAGCATGAAGATGCCTTCTGCGTGGTGGCGCAGCGCCCGGTGACGAAAATCGGCCGTGATCGCCTTCGACTCGTCGAACCATTGATGGAGCGGCAGATAGTCGTCCGCCGTGCCGCCCCATTTGTTCACCGAGGAGAGGGCGTGATGATAGCAATGTCCCATCGTCGCCTCCTCAGAATGCGTGCTGGGAGTATTCGGACGTCATCATCCGCTCGTTGTATTCGAGCGTGATGGTCCGGCTCTCGACGTCGAAGGTGAAATCGCCATAGGCGCCTTCGTTGTTCTCCCAGCCGCCATGGGTTTCCTCAAGGAAGTCGTAGGCGAACTTCTCGATCACGTCGCGGACCGACGGGGTGGATCGCTCCAGTCCCGAGCCGTCGTAAAGCGGCTCGGTGATCTCGATCCGGTCGGGAGGAAGTTCGACGATGGTATCGGTCGCGCAGGCCTCGATATCCTCGATCTGGCCGGAATCGCCATAGCCGTCGAAGCGGACGGTGACAGTGACGATGCCGGCAGCGGCGAGCACGTCGAAGAGGGCGGCCTTGTTGGCGGGAAGCACCTCCTTGGCGAGCCGGTCACGTTCTCCCGCCTGAGCCTGCCAGGATTCCCAGTCCGGATTGACAGTGGGGGCCGATGTGGTGTCGGTCATGATTGACCTCCTGATGCGGGTTGCGGGACGGCCGGCGGGCTCTCTCTCGGCCCGACCCGGCTCGCCCGTCCCGATTGTCCTCCCCCTCACATGCTGCGTGGGCGCGGCCGCCGTTGGCCGCGATCACCGCGCGGACCCGCTCGGCGAGCGCCGGAATGTCATCAAGGAGCCGCAGCGGCGCGAAGTTGTTGCATCCGCCCGTATAGTCGCGCCGGCCTTCGCAACTGCGGATGAGGATGCCGGTGTCGGCACGGGTCGCCGGCTGGCAGACCTGCACATAGACGCGCTCATGATGGAGCGTGATCTCGCCGGACACGGCGATCCCGCCCTGGTTCGAGCGCAGATCGAACGATGCGGGCGAAAAGCCGAGTTCCGCGGCGAGGCAACGAAGCCGCGCCCGGGCGACGGTATGGAAGCGACGCTTTCGATCGGGCTCGTAGGAGCAGGAGGTGTACCAGTCCATCGAAAGTCTCCTGAAATGCGAAAGCCCGGCGCCCCTGCGACAAGCTCAGGAGGCCGGGCTCTGTGTGAGAGGGTACGGGGCGACAAGCGCCGCCCCGCTGGTCGAGGTCATTCTGCCGCGATGGCGGGCGGCTGCGGCTCTTTCGGATCGGAGTCCACGGAGGCGCCTTCGTCGTCATCGAGGAACGCCGGTAGATTCTCGGTCGTGGCCGGTTCGTCGACAGCCGTCTCGGCGTCCGGCAGGCGAAGCGGCTCGGGCAGCCACCCCGATCCGGCGAGCAGGCGCTCGGCCTCCTTCGCCATGTCCGGCTTCTTGAGGTGGTCGATGAGCTGGGCCGAGGCTTCGCCCTTGGCCTCGCGCACGGCTTCGAGGATGCGTGCCTTGGTGACGCGGCCGAGATAGTTGTCGACGGTCGGCGTCCAACCGGCCGCGACCATGTCGAGACCGACGGCTCGGGCGACCCGTCCCGCATGGACGATGCGGCGCGGGTTGCGGTTCCACGGCTCATGGACCGCGTTGACCGAAAGCGACGCGCAGTGCGCGAACAGCGATGCGCGGCTGTCGCCGTCGAAGGCGATGAGCGCGTTCCAGAGGTCACTGGCGTCCTTCGGCAATTGTCCGGCCCATTGCGCGTGCCGGCCCTCGATCGCCTTGGCCGACGCACTGTCGTTGAGCCCCGGCGCCTGCGTGCCGAAGCTCGCGCTCTTCGCCGCGATCTCCAGGCAGGTCTCAGACGCATAGCGATAGAAGGCGTTGAGACAGAGCGCATGAAGAACCGCGACGAAGGCGGTGTCGGGATCGTTCGCCAGCGCGTCGCGCAGCGCCAGCGTGCGATGAGCGGTGAGCTCGGTGACCAGACGGTCGGGCAGCGGCTTGATGCCATCTTCCTCCTCGGCGGTCTCGGCACTCGCCGACGATCCGTTGCCGCCGATGGTGACCACCGTGCGCTGGACATCGCCGTCGTCCTCGGAACCTTCGGGCGCGTCGCCATCGGCGTCCGGCTCGGCCGGCGCTTCATCCTCGGGACGGACATAGCCGCGCTCGATGCGCAGATCGCCGTCGCCATCAATGCTGACGAAGGCGCCGGCACGGGCAATGTCGGCGGGATCGTAGATCACAGGGCGATCGTCGAACGCCTCCAGCGCTGTCTCGATCTCGCCGAGACGCTGGTCGACCTCGTCGGGGAGTTCTTCGACCTCCGCGTAGGTCTCCTCCAGCTTGTTGTACTCGGCGCGCAGCGCGTCGTGGGTCGCCTGCTCCTCGTCGGTAGGCGATGCCGTCTCCCCGGCAAGGCGGCGGAGACCGGCGGTATGGCCGTAGGGAAACTCCGCCGCGACCTCGATCCATTTCCAGCCCTCGCCGCGGAGCGCCTCCGCCTCTTTGGTCAGCTTCTCGACGACGAGCCGGTCGAGCAGTGCCGGATCCTGCAGCCAGCCGCCATCGTCCTGCTGGAAGAGATCGCGCATGACGGCGCCACCGGCCGCCTCGTAGACCTCGATGCCAACGAATTGCGCCCGCTTGTCGGAGGCACGGATGGCGCCTTCGGTAAGTTGGCGGCGGATGTAATAGGGCTCCTTGTTGTAGGAGCGGGCAAGCTGCTCCCACACCTGCTCCTGCCGGTCATGGTCATTGGTGACGGTGAAGGCCATGAGCTGCTCGAGCGTCATCTCGTCGCCGGCATAGATGTCGAGGAGCTTCGGCGAGACCGATGCGAGCTTCAGGCGCTGCTTCACGACGCTGGGGCTGACGAAGAAACGGGCGGCGATCTCGTCCTCACCCAGGCCGGAGTCGCGAAGGGTCTGGAAGGCCCGGAACTGGTCGAGCGGATGGAGCGCGACGCGCTGGACGTTCTCGGCCAGGCTGTCCTCCTCGGGCGTCCCGCCTTCGCGCACGACGCACGGCACGGGCTGGGTCTTGGCCATGCGCTTCTGCTTCACGAGCAGTTCGAGCGCACGGAAGCGCCGGCCGCCGGCCGGAACCTCGTACATGCCGGTCGCGACGCCCTCAGCGTTCAGTACCGGCCGCACGCTCAAGCTCTGCAGGAGCGTGCGCCGGGCGATATCCTCGGCCAGGTCCTCGACCGAGATGCCGGCCTTCACCCGGCGGACGTTCGCCTGGGACAGCACCAGCTTGTTGAAGGGAATGTCCTGGGACCGGCTCAGGACGATCTTGGGATTGGCGGTTGCCATGTCGGTTCTCCATGACGGGCCGGCCGGGAGCCTCTCTCTCGACCTCCAAACCCGTCACAAAGTCCCCCTCCCGCCTCTCCCTCTGGAGCCAACGCGTCCGGGCAGTGTGTCCGTTTGAATTTCAGCGCCCGAAATAGCGATAGACGAACCATCCCGACAGTCCAATACAAGCTGCCCAGATGCAGACAATCACAACAGCCGCTCTGCGGCTCACCGGGCGCTCCTGAGCCGCTGCGGCCAAGTCACGGTGTTCAGCCAGAATTTTCGGAGGGATCAGGCGAATGACGAGAAGGATACCAAGCGGAAGCAGGATCACGTCATCCAGGTAGCCCAGAACCGGAATGAAATCGGGAATAAGATCGATCGGGGAGAGCGCGTAGCCCACCACGACAAGGGCCAAGGCTTTGGCATACCAGGGCACGCGAGGATCGCGGCTGGCGAGGTACAGCGCATGTACATCCCGCTTAATGATACGCGCCCAGTTCTTCAGACGATCTGCCATAGGCATCCTTAATGCGAAGTGGGGAAGCGAATGAATGCCCCAATAGATCGGAGCCGAGCAACGCCCCGCCTGCGATAAGCCGCGTCTCTTACCAAAAGCGAGAGCCAAACTGAGACGCTACCGAAGTTTATCATACTTGACCGTATCCCCTCCAGGGGGATAGGATAACAACTATGAGCCATGCAGACAATCCGGATATTCTCAGGCGTCTTCGCCGCGCCGAAGGCCATCTCTCAACTGTCGTCCGTATGGTCGTCGAGGGACGGGACGGAATGGTGATCGCCCAACAGATGCAGGCCGTGATCAAGGCACTAGAGAAGGCTAAGCAGATGCTGATCATCGATCACATCGACCACCACTTGGGGGAGGTTACGGGCCCGCTACCGCCTGAAGTTCAACAGAAGATCGCGGAGTTCCGCGAGATTACGAAATACCTCTAAAGCGAAGGCTTCAAATGCACTCCGATTCCGTCGAGTCCTGGCAACACGATCATGTTTTCCTTGGTGCGGATCATGCCCGCAACGAGCGGCGGACCTGGATCGTCATCGGCCTGACGGCTGTGATGATGTTCGGAGAGATCATCGCCGGAGCCATGTTCGGGTCGATGGCGCTGCTGGCCGACGGTTTTCACATGGCGACCCATGCCGGGGCGCTTACGATTGCGGCTGTCGCCTATCTCTACGCACGCCGCAACGCTCACGACGAGCGCTTCACATTCGGAACCGGCAAGCTCGGAGAGCTGGCCGGATATTCAAGCGCCGTCATCTTGGCAGTTATCGCCCTGTTGATCGGGTTCGAGTCCGTGCTCCGCCTCACCGCGCCTATCCCTATTCGCTTCAATGAGGCCATTGCCGTGGCTGTTTTGGGACTGATCGTCAATCTGGTGAGCGCGTGGCTGCTCCACGACGGCGGTCACCACGATCATCAGCACCATGACCATGGTCGGCAGGACGGTCACCCACACGCGCATGCGCATGGCCATCAGGATCATAATCTGCGTTCCGCCTATTTCCATGTCCTCACCGATGCGCTGACCTCTGTTCTGGCGATCGCTGGACTGCTCGGCGGGCGGTTTTACGGCTGGCTCTGGATGGACCCGCTCATGGGGATTGTGGGAGGCGTCGTTATTGCCCGTTGGTCATGGGGACTGCTTCGGGACGCGGGGGCGGTTCTGCTCGACACGATGCCGGACACCGCTCTGTCGGAGCAGATCCGCCATACACTCGAACATGATGGGGATCGGGTTTCAGATCTGCATCTGTGGCGGATCGGCCCCGGCCATATGGCGGTGATCGTATCGGTCATATCTGATCGCCCCCAAGAACCCGGCCACTACAAAGCGAGGCTCCGCGAGCTGCCGCAGCTCTCCCACGTCACGGTCGAAATTCACCGCTGCGAACACGCGCGGCAAGCAGCATAACCGCATACCGACTTGCGGTGATCGCTGTGCAAACGCATCACGCCGCCTCCTGCTCGTCTTCGTCGGCCGCCATATCGACGGGCTCGTCGGGATGCGACTGGAAGGTGAGCAGATAGTCCGCGGCTTTTGACGCGGCGCTCGCGGCACGAACGATGGCGCGGTCATCCTCGCGCAGCACCTCGAGCCAGGATCCGAGGTAGTCGGCGTGCCGCACGGTCGGCACGATGCCGAGCGTGGCGCAGACGAAGGCACTGGTCATCTCCGCACAGAGCTCTTCTTTGGCATAGGGCACGGAACCGAACCCGCCCGACAGGTCACGGCCGAGCCGGGAGGGATGGCCGCTCCAATGGCCGAGCTCGTGCAGCGCCGTGCGGTGCCAGTTGATCGGCTCGAAGTAGGCGTCGGGCCGAGGCACTTGGACGAAATCGTGCGATGGGCTGTAGAAGGCTCGGTCGCCGCCGATGCGGAAATCCGCGCCCGTGGCCGCGATCAGGGCCTCGGCCTGCGGCAGGATCATGCCCTCTGCCACGGGCGGCGGCGAGGTCGAGAGCTCCCGCGGCAGGCCCTCGCATTGGTCGGTGTTGAAGACCGTGAAGCGCTTCAGGAAAGGGATGGCCCCCGGCTCGTCCCCGTCGCGTTCGGCCCGCCGGCGCTCCTCGTCGGGAACGAAGCGGTCGGCATAGACGACAGTCGTGCCGGTCTCGCCCTTACGGACATGGCCGCCGAGCCCAAGCGCCTGGCGAAACGTGAGCCAGCGCTGGCCCGAAAAGCCGCGCTCTACGACTGCACGCCACAGGATCAGCACATTGATCCCGGAGTAGCAATGGCTGGTCGCAGCATTCTTCGGCATGGCGAGCGATGCCTTCGCCGCCGTCGTGCCCCAGGGCTGGACCCAGGGCACGCGGCCTGCCTCCAGCTCGGCGATAAACTTGTCGGTGATTTCCTGATAGAGGCTCGCCCGGTCCCGACCGGAGCGAGCGCAAGCGGTTGAACGTGACATCGCGGATCTCCGAGACGGGCCGGCAAGAGCCTCTCTCTCGCCTCCTCAACCCGTCACGGAATCCCCAGCCGCCCTCTCACTCGTACGGCCGCAAAGGCCGCTACTCCTTCCGCGTTCCGGCTCATCGCAAGAGATCGCGATAGCCGCCGTTCACCAGCTTGTCCGCCATTCGGAGGAGCCGTTGTACCCGAAGGCGCAGATAGTCTGACCGGCCGCACCAATCTTCCTTGACGACCTTCTCGCCGAAGAGCGCCGCGGCGATTTCGCGATGACTGGCACCGGCCCCCACCGCGTCATGGGCCCGAAGCGCCATCGCCCAGCGGCGGGCGCGGCGTTCCGGGGGATAGAGCCCGCTCGGGAAGCGTCCAAGGCGGTGGAGCAGCATCAGGCGGCGCAGCGTCAGCGTCTTCGCCTCGATATGCTTGAAGCCGGACAGCTCGTAGCGGAAGCGAACGGGGCCATCGAGCAGGCTGCCCGCCGTCACTTCCATCTGGAGGTGATGTACCCCATCACTGAGGAGCAGATGCTCGTGGCCGTCAGGGCACCGTAGTACGGTCGCCACGCTGTCGAAACGGCGGATGTCGAAGGCATCGCCATCGCCGTGCCGCACTGGCAGCGTCTCGGCAGCCAGCACCGATGTATCCCAATCGGCTCGCCAGAAGATGCAGGCATCGGTTGCCGGGCGGATCGGCGCCTCCGCGAAAGTGCAAACCCCAATCGCGCGCCTCCTCGGCATCCGATGTGGTGATGACGCGCAATCGCGTGCCGGGCTGTTCGAGCCGCCTACGCGCAAGAAGTTGACTCGTTCGGGCAATGTAGTCGGGATTTCGGCGGAGCCAATTCCAAGCCCAGCCGGAACGGTCAAGAGTCAGCAGGGATTTGTAGTTCGTGGGATCGCGCCAATCGGCGCGCGACGGTTCGCCGGGTTCTTGAGGAATCTCCTTTGCCATGGCACTGCCTCCTCCCGTCGCATCGCTCGTGGCATTCAACGCGCCGAGCGGAGCTGTTCGACGATCTGTCGCTGGGGAGAATGGCTCGTCGCTCAGATGCGGCACGGGCCTCGGGAAGAAGTCACCAGCGACACCCGTTGATATTGGTGCGCGGCAGACGCACCGCTTCCGCGTTCAACCGGAGATTGTCGAGAAATCGGGGTAATCGCCAGGCGACGGGACTGGCATAGTGCCGCAGCGCAAGAGCCGGTTGCAGCCCGTGGCTGTGTAGCACGAGTTCGGCTTCGATTTCGACAGGCTTTTCGTCAGCGCACGTCGCGTTCGTGCTTCCAGCCGTTATCGGTCTGAACCAGGACGTCGGTCGCCTGGTTACCGGGCTTGGCCAGCAAAGCCGCAATCTGGGGGAAGGCGCCCGCGATATCGGGTCCCGTGGCCCACGGCTCGACGTCTTTTAGTTCATAGTCATAAGTGACACGCGAGGCCTTCACCCCGGCAGCGTCGGCGGGCTCGGTGAAGGACTCGATCTTCACGACCTTCCGCCGCGCGAAACAGATGTCCGTGCCGCCGAGAAAACTGTCCGCGCCCTTTCGTACGACCTTCTCACCGGCGGCAGTCGGCGCGTAGCGGAGATAGTCGGTCGCCTGTCCTTGTCCCGACGCTGCGGGCTCGTTCTTTTGGATAGTGGTGCCCGCGATCAGACCGGCCGCCACCAGAGGTTCCAGCTGCCGCTTCCTGGCGGTGTCTCCGTCGCTGCGCAGGTCGACGGGGAATGTCAGCGGAATCGCGACGCAGACAGGGTGCGAGTCGTAATAAGTCTGCAGCGTTTTTTCAAAGATACTGTCATCCGCCTTCGGCGGATCATCGCACGCAGTCAGAAGCGACAGCGCAGCAGCGCAAATGAACAGACTGGAGCGGGGATACATCGGGCTTTCCTCCGTTTACTGCGCAATGCGCCCGGGAATTTGCCAGAATCAGAAATCAAGTAAATATGGTAAAGTTTATATAAATATTGACCAGTATTGCTTCTGAAATTCTCGCCTTATCCTTGTCCTAATCTTCTACTATTCCTTCCACCATTGCACGAGGCTGTGCTCGGAGCGATCGAGGCAACATATAGATACTCGACGTTCGGATGCCAACCTTGAATACCATTGTATGGAGGCTTCGAGGGATGCCGGATTCGCAGCCCAAGAGCCAAATAGAATTGCTCGACTTCGGCTCCGAAACTCCTTCGGCTCGGTTGTCCTACGCCGAGCGGGTTGTCCATGACGGCGTCGGCGTCAGCCGCTGCACATTGCAGCCGAACCCGGGAACTGAGATCGGCGCCACGCAGTTCACGGTCGCCATTCACGAGGGCACGCCGTTCCAGATGGAATGGCGGCTGCCGGAAATGCGTGAAACGGAGCGCCGCCGGATCGTCTCCGGCGATCTCCATGTCAACTCCGGGGACCGCCCGATCTTTCAGCGCTGGACGAGTTCGCCGCGCATTCTCGTCATCGCGATGGAACAGGCCTTCATCAAGCAGATCGTCGGCGAGGCCTTCGATGGGAAGGAGCTGGAGCTGAGGACCCAGATCGGCATCCGGGATCCGGTCATCGAGGGCATGGCTGCGGCGTGGCGCCGGGAACTGGCCGAACGCGGCGCGGGCGGGCGGCTCTATACTGAGGGGTTGGGGTCGGCGCTCGCCGTGCATGTCTTCCGTGCCTATGGCGATGGGCTCAGCCGGTCGCCGCCAGTGATCGGCGGACTCGGCGCGCTGCGCCTGCGGCGCGTCGTCGACTACATCGAAGCACACCTCGCCGACGACATCAGCCTGAGCGACCTGGCGGGGCTGGCAGGCTTGAGCACACATCATTTTGGCGAGGCCTTCAAGGCCTCCACCGGCACATCGCCGCATCGCTACCTGATCGAACGGCGCATCCTCCGGGCAAAGGAACTGTTGCTCGGCGCCGAACAGTCTATCGCCGAGATCGCGATCTCCGTTGGCTTCGCCAGCCACAGCCACTTCACCGACAATTTCCGGAAGCTAACGGGCACCACGCCGTCGCGCTTCCGTATAGACCGGACCTGATTTGCATGACGGTCACGATACCGATCCCTCTTGCGCACCCGAAGTGATATGCTGATGGCGTAAGTGCGCGGCGGACAGACACGCCTAGACCGGCCCGCGAAGTCTGGACCGGCAACGAATTTACCTAGGCTCTGGTGCGCCTTGGTCGGCGACCTTGGATCGCAGGCGGCAAAGGCTCGTCGGCGTGAAGAAGGTTCGAGAGTAATGCGCAGGGGTCTGTTTCAAGCGCTTCGGCGACCTCAACGAATTCAACGACATCCAGCCTACGCTCCCCGCCTTCATACTTGGCGACAAAGGACTGCGGGCGATCGAGCCGTTTGGCAACATCGGATTGCGTGAGCTTCCTGGCTTTCCGGACTTGGGCTAATAATGCTTGCAGTCGTTCTTGCCGCGGCGTGCGGAGCGATTTGGGCATGAAAACCGGCTAAATGGTGAGGCCGGTTCTTCCACTAATCCTGATTTCGGATTATCCCATATCGGGATATTCTTCGACGGCGGCGCCTCCGTCTGCACCCAGCGGAGACGGACGGCTTCAGGAAGGCCGGACTATGACCGAGCTTGATCCCGACGTTGCCGACGACGTGCCTTGGTCAGACAGCGTCACCCGCTACGACGAGCAGCACTTCGTCACCTACCTGCGGCTGCTGGATGCAGACGACGAGGGAGCCGACTGGCGAGAGGTGGCGCGGATCGTCCTGCACCGCAATCCGGCGGCCGAGCCTGACCGGACACGGCACTGCTGGGAAGCTCACCTCAAACGGGCCAAGTGGATGACGGAGCGGGGCTATCGGCAACTATTGACAGACGCGCGAGACTCCCAGCGCTGAAACTCCAACAAGGTACAATAGCGGCGTGGACGGAGGAGACCATTGCCCGCGAGGATCGACGCACTCGAAGCCAAACGCCAGCAGCGACATGTCGGCGTCCCCGTAGACATGAAAACGGCCTCGGATACTTTTCAACCAGCTGACGCTCGAGTGCGGGGGCTCATGACCAGACTCCACGTTCCGCTGTCTGGTCGTGGGCAAGCAATCGATTCTATTCTTGGTTTTTTGCCTTGATGGTGGCGAGCTCCGCCACAAGCTCTTCCACCCGCTTCTGCAGCGAGCGGATCTCTTCCCTATCCTGGCGCTGCGCTCTTTCGAGGACTGCGATAAGTTTCTCGGACGCGCGTAAATCACTCTCGGCGTTTCGCAGCGCTTCCTTCAATTGCCCGCACTGGTCCACGAGTTGCCTGTTTTCGATCGTCAATGTCCTACTTTCACGATGGGCTTCCGAAGTAGCTTGCTGAAGCTGACGATCTGCTTCTGACAGTTTTTTCTCCAAATCGGAGATACGGCTGCGTAGTGCGGCGCCCTCGTTCTTCTGGCCTTTCGATAATTCATCACAGGCCAACTGCCACAACTTCGCGGTGAGACGCCGAATTTCGTCGACGCTCTGATCGTTGTGCCGCCTAAGCTCCGCCATCATGGAGGGCGGCAAATCTGGCGTGTCGGCCTTGGCACTGCGCGGGCCTACGCCTCTCCGATCGATGACCCCCTTGATTCTCTCGACATTTCCTCCGCCAAGCAGCTGCTTCACTCGTGACGGGTTGACCTCCTTCCCCTCGCCGATCAGGGAATCGATGGCCTCCGCGATGTCATCGTCGGTATACTTCGGCGGTCGAGGCATACGAGGTCCTTTAGTTTGTTATAACTTATAATATAACAAACTAATTGGGGGAGGCAACGTGATATGTCCCTGCTGGACACAGTCCCCTACACGCTGTTCCGGATGCTGTGCTCGCCTGCGCGCATCCGCAATGTCGCTGTCCTCGAACAGATATTCGCCCAGTTCTTCGATGACTTCTCCGCCGCCCCCAAGAAGGCCGAAGTCATTCAGGTCATTCGCGAGGTCATCAACGACCCCGCCTATAACGCGCTCGCGGACGACGATGACAGCGGGGCTAGCGATACGGCGGAATACCTCGTCTTCAACAAGCTTCGTGACGACGGCTGGGTCATGGAGGTCAGGAATCGGCGGGTGGTGGAAGTCCATATGCCGCGCGAGGCGCATGCGCTTCTGTCGGTTCTGGTAGGACTCGGAGAGGAACTGAAGGTCGATATCTCGGCGGAAGCCAGCCTCATCGATACCGGCATTCTTGCCGCATACGACGCGCCCGCGGACAAGGTCATGAACATCGCGAGCGCTCGCCGCCAGGCGACCCAACTCCGGCGTTCCATTGACGGCGTTCTGACTTCGCTATTTCGGATTGAGGAAGACCTGATGCAGTCGGAGGATTTGACCGATCTGCTTCAGCGCTTCATGGAAAGCTTTGTCGACAAGCTGCTCCTGCAAAACTACAGAAGCCTGAAAGCCTCTGCCTACAATCCAATGCGCTTCCAGCGCAGCATCATCGACACCACAGAACGCTTCATCAATGACGAGGGCCAGATCGCCCGGGCTGCGACCGCGCTTGCTGATCAGGGGCTGGCTCAAGACATACCATCCGCGACAGCGCAAATCCGAGGCGACCTTGTCCGCGTACGAGATGTATTTGCCAGTCTCGGTGACAAGCTCGACCTGATCGACCGGTTTTCGCACAGGCTGGAACGCCGGATCGCCACGACGGTCCGGTATCAGGAAACGGCCCGGGATGTCCGCGAAGAAGCTTTGCGCGAGGCAGTCCGAGGCGCCTTTGCCTGTCTGGACGCTGGTGCCTCGGCCTGTGTCAGCCCGTTTCCTGGCCTACCGGTCCCCCTTTCGACAGCTACGCTGGCGCTCCCCCGGAAAGCTCGCGACCCGATCGAGCCTCAAGTCCGAAGGCAGAACGCGGTCGATCCGGTCGATCTGAAACGCGAAGAGCTCATGGACGACTACGTCGCTCGCATGGCCGTTACGCCGCGCGCTATCGTCGCGCGGCTCCGGGAGTTCGCCACAGGCGGGGAGTATGTCGATCTCGACAGTTTCGAACCGAGGGATGCGCGCGACATCGCAGTTCTATTCGAGGCTCGGGCAGGACATCTGGAATCTCTACCTGGACTAGAATTCAAACGAATGAATAATATGGGTAATTGCAGATATATATCTGGCCCCAAGATATTCGTTCGACTCAAAGAAGATGAAAGATGATCGTATCGCGCTGGGCCTCACAGGAGGCTGGAAAGGACCCTAATTCGACGGCCGAAGAGTTGACTGAGACGGCCAACCGGCTCCTCCATCGTCAATTCATCACCCGTAGCGATTTAGGAGGCGCCGCTCATTTCGAACGCGTCCAGCGCCATCTCGACTATTTCCAGGAGCTTTTCGCGTCGCTCGGGTTCCGGTTGGTCTTCAACGACGGCTGGGGCTATGTGGGCTTTGTCAGTCCTCAGGCCTATGGGAACGCACGGGTCCCGACGCAGGAAACGATCATCCTGCTCTGCGTACGGCTACTATACTCCGAGGGTGCCAAGAAGGGGTACTTCATCGATGGGAGCGCCGACATTCTGGTCGATGAGGAGGAAATCCAGACTGTCTATTCGTCATTTGGGGCGCGGCGCCTGAAGCCGGGCGAGCTTCGCGAAATCCTGACGCAGTTCAGGCGTCGCGGCCTGGTGAGTTTTGATCAGACCCATTCGCTGAACGTCGATGTCGAGGTGTCGTTGCGCCCGACCCTGCTTGAGGTCGTTGACGAGTCGTTTCTGGCACGGATCGGCGCATGGCGTGATGCGTCATCGTCGCAGCCGGAGACTGCCGCCGCGGACGAGGAACACCCGTTGGCCGCAATCGAAGTCGATGCGGACGCCGAGGCCGCTGACACGCGACGGAGGTGATGGCCATGACGACCGCTTTCGTTCTCAGAAACATCACGGCCGTCAATTACTACCTGTACCAACAGGACTTCCCGATCGAAGGTGCCGGGAATGCCGTTTTCCTGGGCGGCAATGGCTCCGGAAAATCCGTTCTTCTGGACGCGATCCAGATCGTCATGACGGGGATGAACAAGCGGTACCTCGACCTCAACAGCCGTATCGCGGAAGGTCGCGCAAACCGACGCACCGTCCTCGAAGCTTGCCTGGGCCTCCTCGACGACGGCCAGGGCTACGAACGAGACTCCTGTGTTACCTACATCGCCTTGGGGTTCGAAACGACCGATGCGACGCGGCGCTGCACGGCCGGCGTATGTATTGAGGCGAAGGCGGCGGCGGGAGAGGAGCACGTTCTAGGGCTCTTTTTTGTCGAGGGCTCCATCCTGCGACGGGACGATTTCGTGGACCCGGTGGAGGGCGGGGTCCAGGAGAAGGCGTGGGCAAGCTTTCTCGATGAGCAGCGGCGGCGGGGCCGCGACGTCCAGACCTTTCAACGTCAAAACAATCGTACCTTCTTGCGTCATCTGTATGCGGTCATCAATGCGAACGCCCGAGGGACGCAACTGGACCCTGATCGTGCGCGCGCCGCGATGCGGCAAGCCCTGTCGTTCGATATCGGACAGATCACGAGCGTAACGACCTTCGTCCAGAGCTTTCTGCTGGACGAAGCACCGATCGAGATCGAGACATTCCAGGCGCGCTACAAAACGTGGCGCGACATGCAGAAAGACATTGCCCGCGTCGAAGCGGAAATCCGCACCGTTGAAACGATACGCTCGCAGTGCGAGCGCGTGATGTCGGATCAGTTCAACGCTCGTCTATGGTCCTATGGCGAGCAGCGCGCGGAATACGACCGCTTTTCGCAGATCATCGAAAAACAAGTCAGCGAAATCGCGGAGATGGAAGAGCAGCTGGGCTCGATCGAGTCCTATCTACCGAGGCTGGAAGACAACATAGACGTGACCAAGCGTCAGATCGACGCGATCACGCAACAAATCGACGGTACACCTGCCTACGAACAGATAAAGCGCGCTCAATCCGGGAGGGCTACGCAAGAGTCGAGGCGCAAAGCCAAAGCCACCGAAGCGAGACCGGTACGTCAGGCTCTCATCGACGTACGCGAGGCCGCTTCGAATTCCGCTTTCCCACGAGACGATTTCCCCGATCTCGTTGGTTTTGTCGATACTCTTCATTCTCTCGATGTCATCGAACCCGACGTCGCGAACTGGCCGTCGAAGCCTCGTGATGTCGCAGAGCTGCTATCGGAAGCGCCTCCGCTATCCGATGCTATCGGGCACATTCAGCGGAACTACGAAGACGTGGCGGGGGATCACGCCAAGTTGTCGAAGGAAGCTGCCGAGCTCGACAGGAACCTGAGCAACCTGAGAGCCGGCGGCCGCATGATGTCGAAGGATACACAGGATTTCCTGGAGGACCTGAACCAGCTCGGCGTGAGCTGCCGCACCCTGTCCGAAGTTGCCGACATCGCCCCACAATACGCCGAGTGGCGCGGGATCATCGAGGCTATCCTGGGTGACTGGTGCGATGCGACAATCGTTGATCCGTCCCGCATGGACAGCGCCTACAGCCATTTCGACAATCACTACAAGGGAACCAAGGCAAAGCTCATTCAGACCGAGAACCTGCCGACGGGGCTTCAGGCGCCGACGCCCGGCACTCTCGCCGAGGCCGTCCTCACGGACGATCGATATGCGCGCGCCTTCATCAATGTACGGCTCGGGCGGATCGTTCGGGCCCGATCCGCGAATGACATTCGGCGGGGAGACCTCGCCGCATCCGCGGATGGCAAATACGCTCACGGACGCGGCATCGAATACCGCCGCCTCCAGGCAGTGCCACGTCTAGGGAAGGCCGTTCGGGAACGACAAATCGAACACCTGACTGAGGCTCGCGCCGGACTCGAAGCGCCGCTTCAAAGAGCGGCCGAGGGAAAGAGCCGCTTGCAAGCCCTCGTCACGGCCTTGGAGCGTGCCAATTCTATCCTGGGGACCAATAGAGAAGATTGGCACGATACGCTTCGAGCCATCGGCGAAGCGGACAACGAGATAGTGCGCCTCGATGACCTCGTCGCAGCGCTTGAGCAAGACCTCCCCGCTGGGCTGATGGAGGAGAAGCGCTCCTTGGAGAAGGACCTCAAAGCGTATCGTGACGAGAAACGAGAGGAGGAGTCAAAGGATCGGGAGCTACGTGAGAAGATCGGCCACCGACGTGGCGGAATGGAGGCGAACAAGACGGAACGCCAAAAAGCTGCCGAGTTGTTGCTTAGCCGGATGCCGAACTTCGAGCTTCGCAAGGCCCGTCACGATCCACCTCTCGGGCTGGAACGGTTTATGGGTAGGGTTCGATCGATATACCGAGACGTGAGCGCTAAACTTGCTCACCCTGCACAGGTGCGAAATCATTTTACCGCGCAGTCAAAGGACAAGGGCCCGGCTCAACGTGCCGCCGTGACCAGGCTCATGTCAGCCATCCAGGACTACGTTCAGGCCAATCCCGATCAGCACCCCGGATTCGACTGGACCGACACCATTCACGCGGAGAAGACGGTTCTCCTTCACGATTGGGCCTCTTTGCGCCAGCGGTACCTGACACAAACCGTGTTGCGGCAGTTCAAGGACCGGGTCGACTTGGCCGTGAAGGCCTTGATCGAAACCATGGTCCACGACTTCCTGAGCCGTCTGCGCGCAAACATAGATACGGTCCGGCGCGTGCAAGACGACCTCAACCGCGAGCTTCGGCGCAGCATCTTCATGGGTGAGGTGTATCAAATCCGGCAGGAGCGCGACCAGGACAAGGAAACCATCCGGTATCTGATCGACCGGCTCGATGTGATCGCACCGAAGGCGACGGCACTCATGCAGAGCGCTCCGGACCCGAACGATCCGGACCAGGTAAAGATCAACGAGCTGATCGAGATGCTGACGGCCGAGGACGTACAGGACGAGGCGGCGCATCGCCGGCGGCTGCGAGAGCTGGCCGACTACCGGAACTATTTCCGGTTCAGCATCGACATCTGCGATCCGGAGAAGAACTACGAGAAGATCTCGGATCTCGAAACGCGACGCGGCAAGGCCAGCGGCGGGCAGAAGTTCCTGCCGTTCTATATCTGCCTCGGCGTTGCATCGTCTGCGGCCTATCGCAATCACCTGGGCGGCGCCCACGATGCGCCGCCGCAGTCGGCGCTGCTCTTGATGGACGAAGCCTTCGAGAAGCTGGATCCTGAAAATATTTACAAGATCATCAGCTTCTATAAGGCGCTCGGTCTTCAGCTCATTATGGCTGCGCCCAAGACGCACCAGGCTTTGTATCAGGAGACGTTCGACACGCTGATCTCGATCATACGTGTGGGGCGCCGCATTCAGGCAACGCCGCAGCATATGCATGCGCCCGCGCACGAGCTCTTGCAGTTGGAGAACCCGATGCACAAGCCTCGTGCCTACTTCGAGGAAGTCGTCCGACGAGAGAGTCAGGATGCCGCCGAATAAAAGTGTCACCGGTGACGACATCCTGAACAGCTTGCTTGATCGTCACGAATCCCCCCGGGAACGCGTTCGCGATATCACCCAGCGCATTGACTACAACCGCGTCGGTGGGCCCGCAGAGCAAGACTCTCTTCATCGCGTATTGCGCGATGCCGAACGTGCCGGCGGGATTCGCCTCGAGGAGGATCGCCTCGGGCGGTTTACCAATGAAATCGCGCGCGTCCGCCTCACCGATGCTGATGCACTCTATCGCTTTCTCAACAGGCTGCCTTCGGCCGATATCGCCGGAACGGCGCGTCAGCGTATCGAGTCAGCATGCCCTGAGATCCTTCACGAACCATTTTTTCAGGCCGTCCTTAGCGAGGCGTCGGCTGCGTGGGCAATCAATCGCAGAGTCCTCGATTTGGGGCCGACCGATCCCGATGGCCTCATTGAAGTCTTTCGCCTGACCCATGGAATCGTTCACTGGGCCGGGCGCGACATCGATCATCGGACATTCTCCCGGCGGACCGTCGGTGACAGCAAGGCGCTCGAGCGTCACGAAGGTCGCGTGGCCGCGTTGTTGCGACGCTGGAGTCCGGCAACGTCAGATCTGGAGTCCCGAGAGGTTCTTCAAGCGCACGGTATTGTGCGCCGCGCCCACCCACTATTCCTGAGGGGCCCTGTCAGTGTCACGTCCGATACTATCCGACTTGAAGGCAGCGGCGTGCCGTTCGTCGGGCTTCCCTGGTCTACGGTCCGGTCGGCAACGCTGCATTCGCCGGTCGACTACACGATCATCATCGAGAACCCGACGAGTTTCTGGCGATACTGCATGGAGATCGAAGGGCAATATCTTGCGTTACTCAGCGACGGATTTCCGGCGCGCGATGTTCTCGCCGGCATCGTACACATGGTCCGAGTGGCGCAGCCGGCTCCATTGTTCCATTGGGGGGACATAGATGCTGGCGGATTGCGGATCGCCAAGCACCTGGAGGACGCCTGCGGTGTCCCCCTTCGACTGCACGATATGGCGCCAGAACTGGCAACAAATTGGGGAACGCCGCTCAAGTCTCGAGCCGGCCTGGAGCGGTTGGCTGGTCATGGTGGAGAAATCGGGTCTCTTGCCCAATGGCTCCAATCAAGCGATGGGCAGGCGCTGGAGCAAGAACAGCTCGATCCCCGGCCCCCACCAGCGTAGAAACCTCCGTCGACCTCCGCAGGCCAGATTTCGTCACTCGGTGCTCAGCACCGGTGCAAGCCGGCTTTCCTGGTTCCGATCTACGCCAGAATACGATTTCGGATGGTAGCTATATGGTAGCTGCATCGGATTTCAGATAAAGAGAAGGCCGCCCTACGGCGACCTTTCTTATTGATTTTGTTTTAGAATTTTGGTTGCGGGGGCTGGATTTGAACCAACGACCTTCAGGTTATGAGCCTGACGAGCTACCGGGCTGCTCCACCCCGCGTGATGGGTGTATTGCGGCTTGGGGGGATTGGCTCGTCCCGAGCCGGGAGGCGTTTGGAGGGTTCGTGGCGGTTCTGGAAGACCTGGCGACGACCTACTCTCCCGCGTCTTGAGACGCAGTACCATCGGCGCTGAGGGTTTTCACGGCCGAGTTCGGGATGGGATCGGGTGTACCCCCCTCGCTATAGCCACCAGGTCGTCCGGAACCGCCGGACGGGGAACGAGGAACTGCGGTGAGGCCGTGCAGGCAGCTTGCCGCTGCACGGAATGAGCGCCCTCGGGGATCCCCCGAAGGAAGCAATCAAGCCGATCGAGCTATTAGTACCGCTTGGCTGAACGCATTGCTGCGCTTGCACCTGCGGCCTATCGACGTGGTCGTCTTCCACGGCTCTTGGGCGAGACCTGGTTTTGAGGTGAGTTTCCCGCTTAGATGCCTTCAGCGGTTATCTCGTCCGCACATAGCTACCCGGCGATGCGGCTGGCGCCACAACCGGTACACCAGAGGTGCGTCCATCCCGGTCCTCTCGTACTAGGGACAGCGCCTCGCAAGTCTCGTACACCCACGGCAGATAGGGACCGAACTGTCTCACGACGTTCTAAACCCAGCTCACGTACCACTTTAAATGGCGAACAGCCATACCCTTGGGACCTGCTCCAGCCCCAGGATGTGATGAGCCGACATCGAGGTGCCAAACC
>JBDZUM010000051.1:21910-28004 GCA_040255215.1 Rhodospirillaceae bacterium | reverse complement strand
TCGTCAGGCTCATAACCTGAAGGTCGTTGGTTCAAATCCAGCCCCCGCAACCAAATCCCCTCAGCACCCCCAGGGCGCTGGGGGGATTTGGTTATGGGGGACGGTGAATGAGCCAACCGTTCCGTCCGAGCGCGACAGCGCGAAGGACAGCGCCAGCGGCGCTAAATCCAGCCCCCGCAACCAATCAAAAAGCTCCCCAAACCGGGGAGCTTTTTTATTGCCCGTGGGAACGCGAGCGTGACGGCAGATTCGCAACTTCGATCATCGTCCACGATCGCCGCTCTCTCTAGATTGGCAGGCGATGGTACGGGGTGCGCGCATTCTCCTCACGGTTCTTTTGCTCGCGGCGACCGCTGTCGCGGGGAATGGCGCACGAGCCGAAATCCAGGTATCGGCGTGGGAGACGATCGAGGCCGATCCCCGTTTCGTTATCGACATGCCGGCGCCGGTGGAGCGCGAGACCGAGATCGACGGCGATGGCGTCGTATCAACCGACTTCGCCCACGATGCCGACATCGGCACCTACTTTCTCGTCAGCGTGATCGACTATCCCGAGATCGAAGATGCGGCGGACGTCCCGGATCTGCTGATCGGCATGGAGCAGGCGACCATCGAGTCGCTTGACGACGGCGTTCGGGCCAGCGCTGCCGTCGCAAAAATCGGGCGATGGCCGGGACGGGAGTTCTCTGCCTTGTTCGACCGCGGTCGCTTGATGCTGCAAGGCCGGCTCTATTTCACCCACGGTAGCCGCCTGTATTTGATAACGGTGGTGTCGCGGCCGCGGGACGCGAACGACCCCGCTATACGCCGTTATTTCGATTCCTTCCGCCTGATCGGCAACTGACCGGCCGTTCATTCCGGGTGTGCGCTCCCGTCCGCTCATAGTATAACGTCCCGAAAAGCGCCTTTGGGGACAGCGGCATAATGAAGAAGCAAAGACGGACGCGGGCGCAGAAAGCGGCCGAAAACCGGCGCAATCTCATGCGCGCGGCATCGGAAATCGTCGGCGAGTACGGCTATGCCGAGGCTTCGGTGTCGCGCATCGTCGAGCGCGCCGGGCTGGCGCAGGGCACGTTTTACCTCTATTTCGATTCGCGCCAGGATCTGTTCGACCGGCTTCTCCCCGAAGTCGGCGCCGAGGCCCTGACCTTCATCCGCGACCGCATCGGCGAGGTGCCGGACTTCATGACGATGGAGGAGAAGGGCATGCACGCCTTTTTCGACTACGTCGTGGAGAATCCCAACTATCTGCGCATCTTCACCGAAGCCGAAGTCGCAGCGCCCGTCGCCTACGCGAAATACACCTCCGACCGATTCGGCCGCTTTCTCGACCGCATCACCGCCGCCTGGCGCAAGGGCGAGGTCGAGGGCTATTCCCAGCGCGAGCTGGCGGTGCTGACGCAGATCATGCTGGCCTCGCGCACCTATCTCTACCAGTACTACGTGAAGACGCCCAAGGGCGTGAAGCGCGTGCCGCGCTGGGTGACCGACGCCTACATCAAGTTCATCCGCCGCGGCATCGGCGCCGACGGACCGCGCCGGGCAGCAAAGCCGGCGAAGAAAGGCCGCGCGCCGAAGCGGTCGACGCCGCGCCTGCGCAAGCGTCCCGTCGAATGATCTGAGGCTTCTTCAGCGCCCGAGCGCCGCGCCGATCGCCGCTTCCGCCCGCTGCAGCGCCGGCACGAAACGTTCTTCGAGCGCCCGGTCGCTGAAGCGCGCCGTCGGCATGGTCAGGCTCAGCCCGGCCCGCACCGCGCCGTCGCGATCGGCCAGCGGCACCGCCACGGCGCAGACGCCTTCGCGCCATTCGCCGCGATTGACCGCGTAGCCGAGCTGCCGCACGCGCGCCAGTTCGCTGTCGAAGGCCTCGCGATCCGTCACCGTGTCGAGCGTGAAACGTCGCGGCGCCTGCTCGAACAAGGAGTCGATTGCGGCCGCGCCGGCATGCGCCAGCACGATCTTGCCGAGCGCCGAGCAATGCGCCGGCGCGCGCTGGCCGACATAGGTGTCGACCCGTACCGGCTGGCGGCATTCCACCTTCTCGACGATCACCACCCCGTCGCCTTCCAGCACGGCCAGATGCGGGCTCTCGTTGATCTCCTGCGCCAGCGCCTGCATCGGTGCCAGTGCGGCCTCGCGCAGGCTCAGCCGGCCGACCGCGCGAGCGCCGAGTTCCCAGCTGCGCAAGGTCAATCGATAGCGGTTGTTGTGCGGCAGCTTCTGGACGTAGCCGCGCATCGCCAGCGTCGCCAGGATGCGGAACAGGGTGGCGTTCGACGAGTTCAGCCGCCGCGCCAGTTCGGTGAGGCTTGCATCCTCCACCTCGGCCAGCGCTTCCAGCGCGTCCAATCCCTTGCCGAGCGTCGCCGTGAAATAGGGCGGCTTGGTTTCGGGCTTGGGCTTTATCCGCACCATCTGACGCTTCCTTGACGCTGGTGGAACATGGGGCTAGAAAACTTGTAGCAGAAAATGAAAACTATTTTCAATAAATGAAAATACGGATGGGAAAGGAACGCCAATGACCTCGGTGCTATCGCCCCAGCAGTTGCGCCAATACGAGCAGGACGGCCTGGTGTTCGTGCGCGGCCTGTTCGATGCGCAGGAAGTCGACCTGCTGCGTCGCGCCATGGAGGAGGATCCGGCGATCCGCGATCACACCATCGGTCGGCCCGATGCCGACGGGAAGGTCACGCGCATCTCGCTGTGGAACCGGGCCGGCGACAGCGTCTACGGCTTGGCGGCGCGCGTCGATCGCATGGTCGACACCGCCGAGGCGCTGATCGGCGAGGAGGTCTACCACTACCAGTCCAAGCTCACCGCCAAGGAGCCGTTCACCGGCGGCGCCTGGGAATGGCACCAGGATTACGGCTACTGGTACTACAATGGCTGCCTGCGCCCCGACATGTTCTCCTGCATGATCGCGCTCGACCGCAGCGATCGGCACAATGGCTGCCTGCAGATCGTCAAGGGCTCGCACAAGCTTGGCCGCATCGACCACGTGCCGGTGTCGGACAAGCAGAACGCCGCCGATCCCGAACGCATGAAGCACATTCTGGAGAAGCACGAGCTGGTCTATTGCGAGCTCGATCCGGGCGACGCGGTGTTCTTCCACGCCAACGCGCTGCACCGCTCCGACCAGAACCGCTCGCCCAACCGGCGCTGGACCTTGCTGATCTGCTACAACGGCGTCAGCAACGACGCGTATGTGCGCGAGGACGACCGCTCCTACGTCAAGCTCGATCGCGTCGACGACGGCGCCATCAAGCGGGCGGGGCTGAAGTTCTCGACCGGGGACCTCGAGCATTTCGCCAGCAAGCCCTTCGTGCCCGATGTCGGGCGCGCGGCAGCCGGCGGCGAATAGCCGGCCTCACGCCAGCGGTCCCAGCCCGACCAGCCCCAGCCGGATACGCCGGTTGTGGCGGCCCTTGTTGTCGATCTTCATGATCTTGAGCGGCCGCGAATTGCCGGTGTTGGCGAGATGCGTGCCGCCGCAGGCCTGTCGGTCGAGGCCGGCGATGTCGACGATGCGGATCAGCCCGTCGGCGGTGGGCGGCGGCGCGACGGAGCGGCTGCGGATCAGGCCCGGCGTCGATTGCGCCTCCTCCTGCGTGACGTAGACGCAATCGACTTTCAGATCCTGACGCATGACGTCGTTGATCGGCCCCTCCAGGGCGCGCAGCCGGTCGTTGTCGGCCTGCGGCAGGTCGAAATCCATGCGAGCCGTGCCGTCGTCGTTCATCTGCACGCCGGTGACCAGCGCGCCGTCGAAATTCTGGAACACCAGCGCGTTCAGAATATGCGTGCCGGTGTGCATTTCGCGCATCATCTGCCGGAACGCCGCATCGACCGATACTTCCGCCGCGCCGGTGGCCTCGACCTGATCGGCCAGCACGTGCCAGAGCTGGCCGCCGCTCGATTCCAGCCCCGTGATCGCGCTTTCGCCGCCGGACCAGCGCAGGGCGCCGCGATCGGGAAGCTGCCCGCCGCCGCCGGGATAGAGCGGCGATTGCTTGAGCCGCACGCGCCCGGGCCGAGCGTCGAGAATCTCGGTTTCGAGAACGAGCGTGTCGGGATGATCGTGACAGAAATAGCGCATGGCGGCGGCGCGTCGCTCCGGGTTGCGTCGGGTGGCGCAATATCGGCCGGCCGCCGTGCCGGCGTATTGGCGAAAATTGCGCCGTCAGGCGCCGTTGGCAGCACTTCGGTATTGCAGCGGGGTGATGCCGTAGGTGCGCTTGAAATGGCGGGTCATGGCGCTCTGGTCGTAGAAGCCCGAACCGCTGGCGATGTCGGACAGTTTGCGGTCGGACTTCAGCCCACGGCATGCCGCGCGCAGGCGCAGCTGCGTCAGGTAGGCGTGCGGGGTCAGGCCGGTGCCGCGATTGAACAGGCCGATGAGCTGGAACCGGGTCAGCCCGAGTTCGGCCGACAGCGCGTCGAGGGTCAGCTCGCTGGCATAGTCCTGGCGCATGCGGTCGATGGCGCGACGCAGCAGGGCGCGATCGCGCGGCGCTCCGGCGATGCGGTTTGGCCTGCTGCCATGGCGCTCGAACAGCCGCCCGAACGAACCGAGCAGCAATTCTTCTTCGTGCAAGGCGTCGGCGTCGCGTTCCAGCGCGCAATGCAGGCGGACGAAGCCGGCGACGAGATCGGCGTCGGTGAAGAGGTTGGCTGTGAAATAGGGAATGCGCTGGATCCCAAGGCCGTCGCGCACCATCTCGAGCGCCGACTGCGTCAGATAGAACGAGCGATAGCGCCACAGAGTGCTCCAGCCCATCCAGCCGGCATGCGGTTCGTCGGGATTGAACACGAACAGCGTACCTGCGGTCGCCCGCTGCACCGCGCCGCGGCTCTTGACCTCCGAGCCGCCTTCCTCGGTGACGGCGATGACCAGCGCATCGTGTGCGTGCGGCGCGAACTCCTGGGTCGTGAAGTCGGCGCGCATGAGGGTCAGTCCCGGCACGCTCGGCGCGCGGCGGTACTCGGCGCGGTTATGTCTGTCCGGCCTCGCCATGCGCCGACTATAACGCAACCGGCCTCAGTGCGGCAGCGCCTGGGCGGCGTCGACCTGGATCTCGATCAGCATTTCCGGCCATGGCAGTTCCATGCCGAACAGCAGCATCGAGGCGGGCCGGGCGGGGCCGAGAAAGCGTTCGCGAATCGGCCGGTAGGCCGGCCCGTCGCTGCGGCGCACGATGTACTGCGTCACCCGCACGATGTCGCCGGCATCCATGTCGGCGGCCTTCAGCGCCGTCAGGACGTTGCGCCAGGCCCATTCCGCCTGCACGGCGAAATCGCTCGAAAGGTCGCCGTTCTCGTCGAAGCCGGGCGTTCCCGACGTCGACAGCCAGCGCACCGGACCGCGCAGCAGCACGGCGTCGCTGTAGAGCGCGATGCGTCGGGCGACGCCGATATCGATGTCCCGTCTCACTGTCATCCTCCGCTCTCGCTTGTGTTCGCCGGCCTGGGAAAGGCCATTGTGCCTTCGATCGATGGCATGGCGCACGGACAATTGGGCGGCCGGCGTCGCGGTGCCATCACACCGTTCGCGCTTGCCGGGAGATCGGGAACAGCGTTGCTAGGCAGCGGCGGATCTGTTGAACGGCAAGAAGGCGTCGACCAGCACCCGTCGCCACCAGCGATGGCCGGGATCGTTGTTGAAGCGCTGGTGCCACCAGACGAAGGCTTCGGCCTTGGGCATCTGCAACGGCACCGGGCGCAGTGCCACGTCGCAGCGTGACAGGCCCCATTCGCCGATGGCGCGTGGCACGGTGGCGATCATGTCGGTCGCCGCCACCACGGTCGGGGCGCCGACGAAGGACTGCACCGTCAGCGCCATGCGCCGGCTGCGCCCCTGCTTGTCGAGCACCGCGTCGACGAAGCCCGTATCGCGACCGCCGGTGCTGACCATTAGGTGGGGCAGGGCGCAATAGGCGTCGAGGTCGAGCGGTCGGGCGAGCGCCGGATGGTCCTTGCGCAGCATGCAGACGAAATCCTCGCTGACGAAGCGCGTCTTCATCAACGCCTTGTCGAGCGACATCTGCTGCTCGACCTCGCCGCCGGCCAGCACCGTATCGAGTTCCCCGGACACCAG
>JBDZUM010000051.1:0-21810 GCA_040255215.1 Rhodospirillaceae bacterium | reverse complement strand
AGCGGCGTCGGCGCCAGCCCGTCGGCGGAACGCACGAAGAGTTCGTCGTTGTAGAGCGCGCGCAACTGCTTGAGCGCGTGGCTGACGGCGGGTTGGGTGAGATTGAGGCGTTTGGCGGCGCGCGTTACGCTGCGTTCGCTGAGAAGAGCGTCGAGGACGAGAAACAATCTCAGGTTTGTTTCGCTAATATTAGCGCGACGCATATGTGCATCAATCTTGTGAATTTGATCTATCATGCATTGGAAGCGCAATAAGTTCGACAGGAATCTTGGAGTTCCGAAATGCCGTACGACGATACGGGTCAGCTGATCTGCCTATCCGGCGCCGATTTCTATTCCAGCGTTCACAAGGGCGTCCGGCGGGCGCTTTACCGGGTCTCGGGCCGGCTGTCCGTGGCCGACGCCAAAGATGAGCATAGCGTCACCGAAGCGGTGGCCGATCTGCAGGCGGTGCTGGATCTCGCGGCCGCGCTGGGAACGGCCGAAGCGCGGGAAGTGCATGCGCTGCTCGACCGGCTGCGGCCGGGTGCGGCGGAAGCCGCCCGGCTCGACGGCAACAGGCTGGCCGTCGCCATTCAGAAATTGCAGCGCCGCGCCGACTTGCTGGCCCGGGCGAGGCCGGCGGAGCGGGTGCGGGCGCTGTTCGAGCTCAACGCGCGGTTTTCCGCTTTCGTCGGCGATGCGTTGCTGCATATGGCGGACGCGGAGATCGAACTGATGCCGCTGCTGCGCGAAGCCGCCAGCGAGGACGAATTGCTGGCGCTGCAGCAGGCGCTGGCCGAGGGGCTTGGCGTCAAGGCGATCTCGGCGTTGGTGCATGAAACGGCGCCGGCGCTGAGCGGCCGCGAACGCGAGCGCTTCTGGCGCATGTTGCGGCGCGTGGTGACGCCCGAACTGTGGACCCGCCTGCGCGGGGAAACGGCCGACCCGGCCGACGATCTGTGGGTGCTGGGCGCGATCTGAGCGTCAGTAGTCCCATTCCAGGCCGATGCCGACCTTTGAGCCGGCCTCGGCGCCGACTTCGCTCTGCACCTTGATGTTCGGCGTCAGCTCGATCTCGACCACGGCCGCCGTGGAGCCGGATACCGCGCCCTGCTTGGCGCCGAGATAGACGCCAGGCGCCACGTACCGTCCCAGTTCGAGCGACGATCCGGACAGCGGCGAATTGCCTTCGGCCGCCGCGGGGTTGGAGCTGACGCCCAGCCGATCGAAACCCAGCGCCTTGCGCAGCCGGTCGAGAATGCCGCCGCCCGATCCGGTCAGCCCGGAGAGGCTGCCGATCGACTGGCCGATCTCGGCCAGCTGCAGGGGACTCAGCGTGCTGGTCGACTGGCCGAACAGCAGCTGCGCCATGATCTCGTCCTGCGGCAGCGGCGGCGAGGACGACACCGACACTTTCGGCGAGGAGGGCCGGCCGGTGATGGCGATCTCGACGGCGCCGGCCTCGATGTTCGTCGAGGCGGTGAAGTCGATCACCGGATCGAGCCGGTCGGGGTCGGGGAAGGTGACGCTGCCGCGGGTGAATTCCAGGCGACGGCCGATGCCGGAGAAGGTGCCGCGCCGCAGCTGCAGGCCGCCCAGGATCTGCGGCTGGCTGATCGTGCCGCCGATCGTCAGCTGCCCGCCCATTTCGACGTCGAGCCCGCGCCCGCGCACGAACACGGCCTGCGGCGCCTTGACCTCGATGGCGAGCGCGATCTGCGGTCCGGGCGGCGTCGGCTTGCGCTGCTTGTCGTCGGGCTGGCCGCCCGGCCGGTTGATCTCGCGCACGTCGAGGCTGACGATCTGCGGCCCGCCATTGCCGGCGGCGTCGAGATTGAGCTCCGCCCGCTCGACCGTGGCGTTGCCCTCCAGCGTCATGCCCTGCGCCACCGATCCGTGCAGGCGCAGATCGCTCGACAGCGTCGCCTGCATGTCGCGCCGGTCGAGTATGCGGGCGCTTTTTGCGACGACGCGGATATCGATCGGCAAGGTCAGCTCGGGATCGACGCGAATGCCGCCGCTGACGTCGATGCTGCCGTCGCCGCGGGTGCGGGCGGCGAAGCTGGTGATCTGCAGCCGGTCGCCGGCGACGGCGAAGGTGGCGTTGACGTCGCGCACGGCGATGCCCTGGTCGTAATTGAAGTAGCGGCCGTCGACGATGCGCAGCGTGCCGTTGCCGCCGATGGCGCCGTTGGATGCGGTGAAGGTCAGGTCGGCCTCCAGCCGCCCGCGCAACCGGCCGCGGCCGGGCAGGAACGGCGCCAGCTGCGCCAGCTGCAGCCCGCCGTCGATGCGCAGGCGTCCGTCGCGCAGGGCCTGGCCGCCTGACATCTGTCCCTGGCCGCTGAAGCGGAAGCGATTGTTCTCGCCGGCGCTGAAGCTGCCGTCGAACGTCGCCGCGTCGCCGCGCAGCTTGGCTTCCAGCTGCAACGCGCCGGGCGGAATGCCGGCGGTGTCGATGGTGCGCAGGCGCATGTTGCTGGCCTGCAGCGACAGATCGACCTCGGGCCGCGCCAGAGCGCCGCGAACGGTGGCCGTGAAACTCGCCGTACCGAAGAGCTGCAGCTCGGGATCGACGGCGCGCAGCAGGGTCAGGGGCAGGTCGCGGCCTCTGACTTCCAGTCGAGCATCGGGCGCACCCAGCCGACCCTGGGCGCGCAAGGTGCCGATACCGGCGCGCAAATTCAGGTTCTCGATGGCGATCGTCTCGCCCTGCATCTCGATGCGCGCCGGACCCGCCAGCGACGCTCTTTGCCCGCCATAGGTGGCATCGAGCGCCCGCAACTCGACCGTGCTCGTCGCATCGCCCAGTGCTGCATTGCCCTGGGCCGTCACGCGCGCGTTCTCGCCGCTGCCCTCGACGCTGAACTGGAACGAGGCGCGCTCGCCGCTGGCCTTGAGCGCGATCTGGCGCAGCGGTCCGGCGAGCCCGCTGCCGCTGGCGCTGGCCGTCGCCTCGAAGACCGCCTTGCCCAGCGGATCGCGCACCTGGCCGGCAAGCTGCGCGGCGCTCACCGCGATATCGGCGAAACGCAGATTGTTGGCGCGCGCCTGCAGCTTCAGCGTATCGTTCTCGAGTGCGGTGACGCTGGCATCGAGGCTTCCGGCGATGCCGTTGTCGAGGAAGGGCTGCAGATCGGCGAGCTGCCCCGCCTTGATCGAGATCTCGCCGGTCGAGGCGGCGCGCGCGATCTGGAAATTGCGCGCTACGGCCTCGATACTGGCCCAGCGCAGATCGAACGCCGGCACCTCGACCTGCCCGTCCGCCGCCAGCCTGAAACTTCCGTCGCCGGCGATCGGCTTGTCCTGCATGACGCCGTCGACCGCCAGCGTGCCCGAAATGGCGCCCTGCGAGCGTCGCGCCGAAATATCGCTGGCCAGTCGCGACACCTTGGCCGCGCCCAGCGAGGCGTCGGCCAGCCTGAGGCTGAGTTCGGCCGCGAAGTTTTCGGCATCGCCTTCGAAGCTGGCCTGACCTTCGCTGCTGCCGGCGAATTGCGGATCGATGGCGGCAAGATCGGCGATGCGCCACGAAACGTCGGCGCTGCCGCTGGCGCCGGTGCCCTGGCCGCTGGCCTCGATATGGGCGGCCGCCGAATCGAGCTTCAGCACGTCGATCCGCCACGCGCGCCCGTCGCTGCCCAGCGATCCCTCGAGCCTGGCCGTCACCTGCGGCGCGATCAGCGCCGGCGGCACCTCGGGCGCCTTGCCGTTCGCCAGCGTCGCCTCGGCGGCGATCGCCGTCCGCCCGTTCTGCGGCGTGGCCTTCAGGCCCAACTGCAGATCGCCGGCAATGTCGAGATCGAGAGCCGAGGCAAAGGCGGCAAGATCGGAAGCGCGCGCCTGCAAAGCCCCGGCCAGCGCATTCTTCTCGGGATCGAAGCGCCCGTTGCCCGTCGCCTGCAGCAGTGGCGAGCGAATGGCCATATCCTGGACGGCGACCACGCCGTCGGCGTTGCGCGAGAGTTTCGCCGCCACCGTCGCCTCGGTGCGCAGCGTGCGGCCTTCGCCGGTCGGCAGGGCGATCTCGCTCAACGTGCCGTCCAGCGTTGCGGCAAGCGCGCCGCCATCGCCCTCGCTGCCCTCGAGCCGCAACGTCGCCGCGCCGATCGTCACCTCGTCGACGCCGATCTGTCGTCCCTCGATGGTCGCGGCGATGTTCGGCTGCATCAGCTTGCCGGTCAGCGTGCCGCTGGCGGCGAGGCTCTGCCATCTGGCGTCGGGCAGCAGCGGCGCCAGCGCCTCGGAGAGGGCGGTGAGCGAGAACTTGAGGTTTCCGGTATCGTCGCGCCGGTCGATGCTGCCTTCGACGCGCGCCGTGCCGGGCGGCGCCTGGAGCGCGGCACTCTCTATCGTGATCTTACTGGCGTCGATCAGCCCTTCGCCCTGCAGCCGCCAGTCGCCCGCCAGCGCCTTGAGCCAGGGCGCGTCGCCCAGCTGGCCGGCGCGGCCCGACAGCTCCAGTGTCGCTCTCGTGCCGTCCGGACCGCGCTGGGCGCGAACCTTTCCGTCGGCGCTGAGCAACTCGCCGGCGCGCAGGCTGAGCGTGCCGTCGAGATCGTCGAGCGGGCCGGCGATATCGGCGCGCAGATCGATGCCGGTCTGCGTGTCGGAAGGGGTGATGCGGTTGACCGTCGCCGCCCCCTCGCGCGCCACCAGCTTGATGGTGAGATGCTGGCGCTGGCCTTCGTAGCGGCTCTTCAGGTCGATCAGCCCGTCGCCGCCGTCGATGCGGCTGGCTTCGATATTCAGCCAGTTCTCCTCGTCCAGCCCGGCGACGCGCGCATTGGCGGCAAACCGCCAGGAGGCGCTCTCGCCGGCCAGCGCCGGTCCCAGGGTCAGCCGGTCGACCGAAACGGCCGCGACGTCGATGCGCAGCGGCAGAGATGCGCCGTCGCCGCCATCGTCGGGCGACGGCGGGCCGGGCAGGGGCTGGCGCTGGACGTCGATTTCACTCGCGTGCAGGCGATCAACCTCGAGGCGACCGCCGATCAGCGCCAATGGCGACCAGTCCAGCGCAACGTCCCGCGCGGTAAGCCATACGCCCTCGCGATCGGCGACGCGCAGCGTTTCGAGCGACAAGGTCCACGGCAGGAAGCCGCTCAGCCCGGAGACTTCTATGCGCTGGTTCTCGCTGCTGGCGGCGGATTCGACGATGTTGGCGATCTGCCGCTTGCCGAAGCTGGTCTGCGCCAGGGCGAGCGCCAGCACGACCAGCGCCAGCGGCACGCCAAGGGCAATGCCCAGGATCGTCAGCCAGCGTTTGCGCGCCGCCATCAGAATGCCTGGCCAATGCTGACGTAGAGGCCGAAGCGATCGTCGCCCTTGCGCCGGTTCAGCGGCACGGCGACGTCGAAGCGCAGCGGCCCGAAATCGGTGTAGTAACGCGCCCCGACGCCCGCGCCCAGGCGCAGCGTGCCGCCCGGGTCGGGCGTCGACGTCTCCCACACGTTGCCGGCGTCGACGAAAACGGCCATGCCGAAACGGCCGCTGATGCGCTGGCGCAGCTCGACGCTCATTTCCAGCGAGCTGCGGCCGCCCAGCGGGTCGTTGCCGTCGCGCGGGCCGAGGCTCTGATAGGCGTAGCCGCGCACCGAGCCGCCGCCGCCGCTGTAGATGCGCTTGTCGAACGGCACGATCGAGGTGCCGAGATCGAGCAGCGAGGCGATGGCGGCGCGCCCCGCCAGCACCGTCGATTTGTCGGACGAGAAGTCGAAATAGGCGGTGCCGACCAGCTTGCCGACGATGAAGCGCGAGGCGGGATTGAGCGTGTCGGCGTAGGGCGTGATCTCGCCCGACAAGCGGAAGCCTTCGGTTGGGTTGAGGAGGTCGTTGCTGCGGTCGAGCGCCAGCGTCGTCGGCAGCCCGATCAGCGTGAACCGCTCCTTGGCGCCGTCGCGCTCCTGGATCGAGTGTTCGAGGCTGATGCCGATGCTGCCCTTGAGATCCTCCGTGAACAGCCGCTCGAGGCCGATCGAAGCGCCGACCGCCTGCTTTGTATAGGCGTCGAGGATCTTGCGCTCGGCCAGCGCCGCCAGCGTCAGATCCTGATGGCGTTCGAGAAAGTCGGGCTCGCGATAATTGGCGAAGACGCCGAAGCTCGGCTGCGTCAGCTTGTTCTCCAGCAGCCCGCCGACTTCGGCCGACAGGCGCAGGGATTCGGCGCCGCCGAACAGGTTGCGATGCTGCCAGTAGGCGCGGGCGCCGAAGCCTTCCGAGGTCGCGTAGTTGGCGCCGATGCCGATGGTGCGCGGCGCCCGTTCGACGACCTCCACGATCACCGGCAGCCTGCCCTGCGCATCGAGCTGCGGCGCCTCGTTGACCCGCACGCTGCTGAAGATGCCGAGCCCGATCAGCTCGTCGCGCAGCGCGTCGATCTTCTCCGGTGTGTAGCTTTCGCCGGCTTCGAACGGCAGGCGGCGGGTGAGGAATTCCGCGCGCGTGCGCTCCAGCCCCTCGAACCGCACCGCGCCGAAATTCGCCTTGGGACCGGGCGCCACCCGCCACGTCACCGTCATCGACTTGTCGGCATGGTCGACCACGACCTCGCGGCCTTCGATCTTGGCGTAGGGACGGCCTTCTTCCTGCAGCTGCCGGACGATGTCCTCGTCGGCGGCGATGACGCGGGCGGCGACGGCGCTGCGGTCTTCGCGCGCCGCCAGCTTTTCGCGATCGATCAATCCGGCCGGGAGCGGCTGGCCGCTGGCGGCGTCGAGCAGGACCGGCGGCTTGAAGCTATAGCGCTGGCCGGCGTCGACGTCGAATTTCACTTCGATGCGTTCGCGGCTCGCCATCGGTTCGAGCTGGTCGAACAGGGCGGGATCGTCGAGGGCGTAGCCCGCGAAGCTGACGGTCACGGTGCCGGCGTAGTAGCCTTCGGAACGCAGCGCGCGCAGAACCTCGTCTCGCTGCGTTTGCGTGCGCTGCAGGACGGTTATCGGTTCAGGCGGGCGTCGCCCGCGTGCGGCATTGGCCTCGATCACCGCCTTCAGATACTCCTCGAGTTTTTCCGGGCCGTTCACCGTCACGACCGTATCGACTTCAACCGCCTGCGCCGGCAGCGCATGGATGAAAAGCGACAGGGAGACGGCGGCTGTCGCCAGCGCCATCCGGATGCGAAAGTGACGGAACGACCACGCCATCAGGATGCTGCTGCCTGGGAAACGGGTTGCGGATCGCGGAAACGCCGTGGTCTGCGCTGTGCGCCCCGTACAAGGCCAGTTCCGGCTCTCATAACGCTCCCACTGCGAAAACGGCGCTGCGGCGGAAATGTTCCGGCCCGCCGGCCCGATTCGCCATCCTGGCTATCCGGTCGCGGCGGCCGCAATTCCTACGGCTGTTTGCCGCTCCTGGACGTATCCCGGGTTCGGCCGCCGCAGGGCTCTTGCGGCGGCTATAGCATCGGCGGTGCGGCAGCGGCAAGGCCGCGAGAAGCGGCGATTTTCGGCCCGATTCGGGCGGTTGTCAGCCGGGTCGGGGCTCCTATGATCGGGGTGGGACCCGAGCGTCCCCAAGGCTGAAACGGCGGAGGATGGAAGTGCAGGCATTGACCCAGGCGCATGTTCGCGGCCCGACCGACGCGCCGCTGCTCGATCTGACCGTTCCGGCGCTGTTGCACCGTGCGGTAGACCGCTTTCCCGACCGGCCGGCGCTGGTCGTGCGGCACCAGGATGTGCGCTGGAGCTATGCCGAGTTCGTCGCCGCCGTCGACGATCTTGCCGCCGGCCTGCTGGCGCTGGGGCTGGAGAAGGGCGACCGCATCGGCATCTGGTCGCCCAATCGCAGCGAATGGGTCGTCACGCAGTTCGCCACCGCGCGCATCGGGCTGATCCTCGTCAACATCAATCCCGCCTATCGCGTCGCCGAGCTCGAATACGCGCTCAACAAGGTGGCGGCCAAGGCGCTGATCGTGGCGCCCTCGTTCAAGACCAGCGACTATCTCGGCATGCTGCAGAGCCTGGCGCCGGAACTGCGGAACGGCGAGGCCGGCAGGCTGAAACTGGCGAAGCTGCCGCATCTGCGCATCGTCATCCGGCTGGGGACCGAGAAGACGCCCGGCATGCTGAACTACGCCGACGTCCTTCGCTCTGGCGGATCGGAACGGAAGGCGCGGCTCGATGCGCTGACGGCAGGCCTGAAACCCGACGACGCCATCAACATCCAGTTCACCTCCGGCACCACAGGCCTGCCCAAGGGCGCGACGCTGACCCATCGCAACATCGTCAACAACGGCTGGTTCGTCGGCGAATGCATGAAGTTCACCGAGGCCGACATTCTGTGCATCCCGGTGCCGCTCTATCACTGCTTCGGCATGGTGCTGTCGGTGCTGGCCTGCGTCAGCCACGGCTCGTGCATGGTGTTCCCCGGCGAGGGCTTCGATCCGCTGGAAGTGCTGAGCGCGGTGCAGGCGGAAAAATGCACGGCCCTGCACGGCGTGCCGACGATGTTCATCGCCGAGCTCGACCATAAGCAGTTCCGCCAGTTCGATTTTTCCTCCCTGCGCACCGGCATCATGGCCGGCGCGCCGTGCCCGATCGAAGTCATGAAGCGGGTGGTGTCCGACATGGGCATGAAGGAAGTCACCATCGCCTATGGCATGACCGAGACCAGCCCGGTTTCCTTCCAGTCCTCGACCGACGATCCGCTGGAGCGGCGCGTTTCCACGGTGGGCCGCATCCATCCGCATGTCGAGGTGAAGATCGCCGACGAGGCGGGCAACACTCTCAAGCCCGGCGAGCGCGGCGAGTTGTGCACGCGCGGCTATTCGGTGATGCAGGGCTACTGGGGCGACGAGGCGCGCACCGCCGAGGCGATCGATGCCGATGGCTGGATGCGCACCGGCGATCTGGCGGTGATCGACGACGAGGGCTACTGCAACATCGTCGGCCGGGTGAAGGACATGGTGATCCGCGGCGGCGAAAACCTCTATCCGCGCGAGATCGAGGAGTATCTCTATCGCATTCCGCAGATCCAGGACGTGCAGGTGTTCGGCGTGCCGGACGCCAAGTACGGCGAGGAGCTGTGCGCGTGGATCGTCGTCAAGCCGGGCGAGACCCTGACGGCGGAAGAGGTGCGCGAGTTCTGCCGCGGGCAGATCGCGCACCAGAAGGTCCCCCGCCACATCCGTTTCGTGGCCGAGTTTCCCATGACGGTCACCGGCAAGCCGCAGAAATTCATCATGCGCGCGAAGATGATGGAGGAGCTTGGCGTCAGGGAAGCGGTACATGCCTGAGGCGCTGATCGTCATCGACGTGCAGAACGATTTCTGTCCCGGCGGCGCGCTCGCCGTCGGCGGCGGCGACGCGGTGGTGCCGGTCGCCAATCGCCTGATCGGCCGCTTCGACCACGTGATCCTGACGCAGGACTGGCACCCGCCCGACCACCGTTCCTTCGCCGTCGCCCATCCGGGCCGGCAGGCCTTCGAGACGGTCGAGTTTCCCTACGGTCAGCAGACGCTGTGGCCGGCGCATTGCGTGCAGGGGACGGAAGGGGCGGAGTTCCATCCCGGTCTTCAGGCGACGAAGGCGGAGCTGGTGGTGCGCAAAGGGTTCCGGCGCGACATCGATTCCTATTCGGCCTTCGCCGAGAACGACCGCACGACGCGAACCGGGCTGGCGGGCTATCTGCGCGAACGCGGCCTGACCCGGCTGGTTCTGTGCGGGTTGGCGACCGATTTCTGCGTCGCCTTTTCGGCGCTGGATGCCTGGCGCGAGGGTTTCGACGTGCTGGTGGTCGAGGATGCCTGTCGCGCCATCGACCTCGACGGCAGCCTCGACCGGGCGCGCCGGGAAATGGCCGCGGCCGGGGTGGCGCTGATCCGATCCGACAGGTTGGTTTGATCGCTCTTTAGGCTTCAAGAAGAAGTGCTGAATTTTTATTCATCATCCTCTCTATTGTACACAAATACTGAGCAGCCGCAGCATCGGTCGACCTGCCCGATATGAGGCAGGTCGAATCGTCTAAATATTTCAGATCATTACGCCGACGCGCCGGTTTGGCACGGCGCCTGCATACAACTCCACAGAGGCCGCTCTTGGCCTGACCCGAAACCTCTGTGGGGAGTCTTTCCTATGAAGCGTCGTGATTTCCTGAAATCCGCTTCGGTTACCGCCTTGTCCGCCGGCGCCGTGCTGGCCGCCCCGGCCATCATCACCCCGGCCATGGCGCAGGCGCGCAAGGAGACGCTGGTGGTGCTGATCGAGAACGGTCCGAACAGCATGGACATTCACGGCGTCGGCACCTCGTTCCGCAGCTACGTCGCCTGCTGGAACATCTACGACCGGCTGCTGACCTTCGGCCGCAAGACGCTGCCCAACGGCGTGCGCTCCTACGACTACAGCCAGATCAAGGGCGAACTGGCGGAGGAGTTCGCCATCGCGCCGGATGGCATGTCCTGCACCTTCAAGCTGCGCAAGAACGCCACCTTCCATGACGGCGCGCCGGTCACGGCGCACGACGTGAAGTGGTCGCTCGACCGCGCCGTCACCGTCGGCGGCTTCCCGACCTTCCAGATGAAGGCCGGCAGCCTCGAGAAGCCCGAGCAATTCGTCGTCGTCGACGACCTCACCATCCGCATCGACTTCCTGCGCAAGGACAAGCTGACCCTGCCCGATCTCGCTGTGGTGGTGCCGGCGGTGTTCAACTCCAAGCTGGCCAAGCAGCACGCCACGGAAAAGGATCCGTGGGCGATGGAGTGGATGAAGACCAACTCCGCCGGCGGCGGCGCCTTCAAGCTGGTGCGCTGGACGCCGGGCCAGGAATGCGTGTTCGAGCGCAACGAGGACTGGAAGTGCGGCCCGCTGCCGCCGATGAAGCGCGTCGTGCTGCGCGAAGTGCCGTCGGCCGGCAACCGGCGGGCGCTGATGGAGCGCGGCGACGCCGACATCTCGGTCGACAACCCGCCCAAGGACACTGCCGACATCGTCAAGGCCGGCAAGTACATGGTCGCCAGCGCGCCGATCGAGAACTCACTGAAATACGTCGGCATGGTGGTGACGCAGAAGCCGTTCGACGACGTCAAGGTGCGCCAGGCCATCACCTATGCGGTGCCCTACCAGCAGATCTACGACGCGGCGATCTTCGGCCGCGGCATCCCGATGTCGGGCGGCCCGGCGACCGCGCCGGTCGACGCCTCCTGGCCGCAGCCCTTCCCCTACAAGACCGATCTCGCCAAGGCCAAGGCGCTGCTTGCCGAGGCCGGCTATCCCGACGGTTTCGAGACCACGATCTCGATCGATCTCGGCGACGCCACCGTGTCCGAGCCGGAGGCGGTGCTGCTGCAGCAATCGCTGGCCCAGATCGGCGTCAAGGCGACGATCGAGAAGATCCCCGGCGCCAATTTCCGCAACGCCATGCTGCAGAAGAACCGGCCGCTGCACATCGCCAGCTTCGGCGGCTGGCTGAACTTCCCCGACTACTTCTTCTTCTGGGGCTATCACGGCCAGAACGCGGTGTTCAACACCATGTCCTACAAGAACAAGGACATGGACGCCTTCATCGACGCCGCCCGCTTCGAGTTCGACAAGGCCAAGTACGAAAAGGACATCAAGTCGTTCATCAAGATGGCTATCGACGACGCCCCGCGCATCCCGCTCTACCAGCAGCTGCTCGACGTGGCGCATCAGAAGAACATCAAGAACTACACCTACTGGTTCCATCGCCAGCTCGACTTCCGCGAGATCGCCAAGGTCTAGCGGGGCGTAAGGAGGCGGCCTGATGCTGCGACTGATCGCACAGCGCCTGGTCGGCGCGCTGCCCAGCGTCATCGGGGTGATCATCGTCACCTTCGTGCTGACGCGCGCGCTGCCCGGCGATCCGGCCGCCTATTTCGCCGGACCCGCCGCCACCCAGGAGGCGATCGAGCAGATCAGAAAAACGCTCGGGCTGGACAAGAGCCTGCCCGAGCAGTTCGCCGTCTATGTCGGCGATCTGGCGCAGGGCGAGCTGGGCAACTCGCTCTCGACCGGCCAGCCGGTCATGGCCGAGCTGGTCACCCGCCTGCCGGCCTCGCTCGAACTGACCCTGCTGGCGCTGGTGATCTCGGTCGGCATCGCCGTGCCATTGGGGGTGGTCGCCGCGACGCGGCCCAACTCGCCCATCGACCATGCCTGTCGCATCGTCACCACCGCCGGCGTCAGCCTGCCGACCTTCTTCACCGGCCTGCTGCTGGTCTACGTCTTCTACTACCTGCTGGGCTGGGCGCCGGCGCCGCTGGGCCGGCTCGACTTCATCTATTCGCCGCCGCCGGCGGTGACGAATTTCTACACCATCGACGCCATCCTGGCCGGCGATCCCGAACTGTTCTTCGCCGCCGCCTCGCAGCTCGTCCTGCCGGCGCTGACGCTCGCCATCTTCACCCTGGCGCCGCTGGCGCGCATGACGCGGGCCTCGATGCTGGCGGTGCTGTCGAGCGATTTCGTGCGCACCGCCCGCGCCTCGGGCCTGTCCTACGGCGCCGTCACCTTCCGCTACGCCTTCCGCAACGCGCTGCTGCCGGTGGTGACGACCTTGGGCATGGTGTTCTCCTTCCTGCTCGGCGCCAACGTGCTGGTCGAGAAGGTGTTCGCCTGGCCCGGCATCGGTTCCTACGCCATAGAGGCGCTGATCGCCTCCGACTACGCGCCGATCCAGGGCTTCGTGCTGCTGATGGCGCTGCTCTATGTCGGCCTCAACCTGACGATCGACATTCTCTACGGCGTCATCGACCCGCGCGTGGGGATCGAGGCATGAGCGCGCCTGCCGCCGCCTCTTCGCCCGCGCCGGCCACCGGCATGGCCGCCTTCGTCAGCCATTTCCGCTATGTCATGGCGGAGAACCCGCTGACGGCGCTGTCCTTCGGCCTATTCGTGCTGATCGTGTTCTGCGCCGTATTCGGCCCCTCGATCGCGCCGCACGATCCGCTGGCGACCGATGCCGCCGTCAGCCTGCAACCGCCGAGCTGGACCCACTGGTTCGGCACCGACCAGCTCGGTCGCGACATTTTCAGCCGCGTGCTGGTGGCGACCCGCCTCGATCTCACCGTCGCCTTCGTCTCGGTCGTGCTGGCGTTCGGCGTCGGCGCTCTGGCCGGCATCGCGGCCGGCTATTTCGGCGGCTGGACCGACCGCATCGTCGGCCGGCTGGTCGATACGATCATGGCCTTTCCGCTCTTCGTGCTCGCCATGGGCATCGTCGCAGCACTCGGCAACACCATCGGCAACATCGTGCTGGCCACCGCCATCATCAACCTGCCGCTCTACGCCCGCGTCGCCCGCGCCGAAGCCAACATCCGCCGCAACGCCGGCTTCGTCGAGGCAGCCCGCCTGTCGGGCAATTCGGAGGCCCGCATCCTGCTGGCGCAGATCCTGCCCAACATCATGCCGATCATGATGGTGCAGATGTCGCTGACCATGGGCTACGCCATCCTCAACGCGGCCGGCCTGTCCTTCATCGGGCTGGGCGTGCAGCCGCCGACCGCCGAATGGGGCATCATGGTCGCCGAGGGCGCTACCTTCATCATCTCCGGCGAGTGGTGGGTAGCGCTGTTCCCCGGCCTGGCGCTGATGATCGCGGTGTTCTGCTTCAACCTGCTGGGCGACGGTCTGCGCGACCTGATCGACCCGCGCCGGCGCACCTAGGGAGGCCAGCATGGTTGCCGTTCCGGTCCTCGACGTGCGCGATCTCTCGGTCGAGTTCCGCACCCGCTCGGGCGTGGTGCGGGCGCTGGAGAGCGTGTCGTTCTCCGTCGCCAAGGGCGAGATGATCGGCGTCGTGGGCGAATCCGGCTCCGGCAAGTCGGTCACGGCCTACGCGCTGATGGGCATTCTCGAGGCCGCCGGCAAGGTGACGGGCGGCAGCGCCATGTTCGGCGGCGCCGATCTGCTCAAGGCCAGCGAATCGCAGCTGCAGGAGTTGCGCGGCCGCGAGCTGTCGATGATCTTCCAGAATCCGCGCGTGGCGCTCAATCCGATCCGCCGCGTCGGCCTGCAGATCGCCGACGTGCTGCTGCGCCACGGCAACGTCACCCGCGCCCAGGCGCCGGCGCGCGCCATCGACATGCTGAAGGCGGTGCGCATTCCCGATCCCGAGCGCCGCGCCAGGGCCTATCCCTTCGAACTCTCCGGCGGCATGTGCCAGCGCATCATGATCGCCATCGCGCTGGCCTGCGCGCCGTCGCTGCTGATCGCCGACGAGCCCACCACCGGGCTCGACGTCACCACCCAGGCTGCCATCATGGACCTGATCAGCGAACTGGCGCGCGAGCGCGGCATGGCGACCGTGCTGATCACCCACGATCTCGGCATGGCCGCCGAATATTGCGACCGCATCGTCGTCATGCATGCCGGCCACGTCGTCGAGAACGCGCCGACCGCCGAGCTGTTCGCCAACCCGCGCCATCCCTATACCGCCAAGCTGATCGCCGCCACGCCGCGCCCCGAATCGCATCTCGACGATCTGGTCGCCATCGGCGGCAATCTGCCCGATCTGCGCAGCGCCAGCCTGCCGCCCTGCCGTTTCTCCGGCCGCTGCGAGCGGGCGTTGCCGGACTGCGCCCAGCCATTGCCGCGCCGCGTCGTCGGCGAAGCGATGGTCGCCTGCTGGAATCCGCTATGACCGCACGCGCCGAAACCCCTCTGCTGCACGTCGACGGGCTGTGCAAGTTCTATCCCGTGCAGCGCGACGGCGCCTTCAAGGACGCCTTCCGTCCCGCCAAGGCGCCGTCCTTCCTGCACGCCGTCGACGGCGTCAGCTTCGATCTCTTCGCCGGCGAGACCATCGGGCTGGTGGGCGAATCGGGTTGCGGCAAGTCGACCCTGGTGCGCCTGCTGACCCGGCTGATCGATCCCAGCGAAGGCAACATCCATCTCGACGACGAGGATGTCGGCGCCATGCCGGCCAAGGGCTTCGGCGGTCGCCCGCAGCGCGCCAAGGTGCAGATGGTGTTCCAGGACGCCACCGACAGCCTCAACCCGCGCTACACCGCCGCCGCCGCCATCGCCGATCCGCTGCGCCGTTTGCGGCCCGAGCTGAAGGGCGCAGAGCTGAAGGCGCGCGTTTCGGAACTGGCCGACCTCACCGGCCTGCCGCAGGCGCTGCTGACGCGCTTCCCGCACCAGCTCTCCGGCGGCCAGAAGGCGCGCGTCGGCATCGCGCGCGCCATCGCCGTCGAGCCGAAGCTCCTCATTCTCGACGAACCGACCTCCGCCCTCGACGTCTCGGTGCAGGTGATGATCCTGCGCCTGCTCGAGGACCTGAAGAAGCGTCTGGGCATGAGCTACCTGTTCGTCAGCCACGACCTGCACGTCGTGCATCTGCTGTGCGATCGGGTGCTGGTGATGTATCTCGGCCGCATCGTCGAAAGCGGACCGGCCGACAAGGTGTTCCGCAATCCCTCGCACCCCTACACCAAGGCGCTGGTCGCCTCGATCCCCAGCTTCGAGCCCGGCGTGCGCCATACCCGCACGCCGCTGGCCGGCGAACCGCGCAGCCCGATCGATCCCGATCCGAAAGTCTGCCGCTTCACCGGCCGCTGCCCGATCGCCACCGAGCGCTGCAGCCAGGAGATGCCGACGCTGCGTCGCCTGGAAGACGGCCACGAAGTCGCCTGCCATTATGCCGAGCTGAAACAGGCCGCCGAATAGAGGAGAAGCGCCATGAGCGCCGCCAAGCCGCCCGTCCCGGCCCCGCCTTTCGATGTCGAGGCCTGCATCGACGCGGCCGCGCCGATGCTGGGACTGACCATCAGCCCGGCCCAGCGTCCGGGCGTCGCCCTGCATCTGGCCACGACCATGCGGATCGCGTCCGTATTCATGGACGTCGAGCTGTCCGATGACGCCGAGCCGGCGCCGGTCTATGAGGCCTGAGCCATGGACAGCGTACCGCTCGATCCCACGATTCTGACCGCTTCCGCCATCGCCGACGGCATCCGTCGCGGCAGCTTCACCGCCCGCCAGGTGGCGCAGGCGCATCTGCTGCGCATCTCCCGCCTCGATCCGACCCTGGGCGCCTTCACCGACATCACGGCCTCGCGCGCGCTGGCCGAGGCCGATGCGGTCGATGCCCGCCGCGCCGCCGGCGCGCCGCTCGGCCCGCTCGCCGGCGTGCCCTATGCGGTGAAGAACCTGTTCGACCTGCAGGGCCTGACGACCCGCGCCGGCTCGAAGATCAACCGCGACCTGCCGCCGGCCGGCGCCGACGCTTTTCTCGTGCAGCGTTTGCGGGCCGCCGACGCGGTCTGCCTCGGCGCCCTCAACATGGGCGAATACGCCTACGACTTCACCGGCGAGAACGCCCATGACGGCCCCTCGCGTAACCCGCACGATCTGGCGCATATGTCGGGCGGCTCGTCCGGCGGCTCGGGCGCGGCGGTGGCCGGCGGTCTGGCGCCGCTGGCGCTGGGCTCGGACACCAACGGCTCGATCCGCGTGCCGTCCTCCTTCTGCGGCATCTTCGGCCTGAAGCCGACCTATGGCCGGCTCTCGCGCATGGGCACGTTTCCCTTCGTCGCCAGCCTCGACCATCTCGGTCCCTTCGCGCGCTCGGTGGCCGATCTGGCGCTGGCCTACGATGCGCTGCAGGCGCCAGATCCGGCCGACCACGCCCAGGCGGCGCGCCCCGTGGAACCGGTTTCTGCCGTGCTCGATCTCGGCATCGACCGGTTGCGCCTGGCCGTTGCCGGCGGCTATTTCCGTCGCGGCGGCATGCCGGAAGCCTACGACACGGTCGATCGCGCCGCTGCCGCGCTTGGCGTGACGCGCGTGATCGACATACCCGAGGCCGCGCGCGGCCGCGCCGCCGCCTACGCCATCACCACCGCCGAGGGCGCGCAGTTGCATCTCGAACGCCTGCGCACCCGCGCCGACGATTTCGATCCCGACGTGCGCGATCGCCTGCTGGCCGGCGCGCTGGTGCCTGCCGCCTTCGTCATCAAGGCGCAGAAGGTGCGGCGCTGGTATCGCGAGAAGGTGCTGCGCTTGTTCGACGAGGTCGACGTCATTCTGGCGCCGGCGACGCCCTGCCGCGCGCCGAAGCAGGGCCAGAAGACGATCGTGCTCGACGGCCAGGAGATAATGCTGCGGCCCAATATCGGCATCTTCACCCAGCCGATATCGGCCATCGGCCTGCCCGTCGTCGCCTGTCCGCTCTGGAGCGAGGGCGAGAAGCTGCCGCTCGGCGTGCAGGTCATCGCGCCGCCCTGGCGCGAGGATCTGGCGCTCAGGGTCGCTGCCGCGCTGGAACGGGCCGGCGTGGCGCGCGCGCCGGTCGCTTCTCTCTGATCGCCTCGAAGGCTTGTCCCCAATGATCGTCAACGATCCCGCCACCAAGGCCGCCGTCGAGGCCGCGTTCCGCCGCTACGAGACGGCGCTGGTCAGCAACGACGTCGCGACGCTCGACGAGCTGTTCTGGAACCATGCCGCCACCATCCGCTACGGCATCGCCGAGAATCTCTACGGCTATGGCGAGATCGCCGCGTTTCGCAGCGCCCGTCCCAACGTCGATCTGCAGCGCAGCCTCGAGCGCACCGTCATCACCACCTTCGGCACCACCATGGCGACGGCCAGCACGCTGTTCCGCCGCGGGCCCGCCAAGATCGGCCGGCAGATGCAGACCTGGGTGTTGATGCCGGAAGGCTGGCGCGTCGTCGCCGCCCATGTGAGCCTGATTCCGGCGCCGCCGACTTAGCGGCGCTTCGGGCAAAAAGGGTTTCCATGCTAGACTTGGCATCGGTTTTGCAGCGCTGGACATCATGACCATCGACGTTGTCAGTCCGCCGCCTCCGGTTCGCCAGCCCGCCCGCACCCGGGCCGAGGAACTGCATCGCAAGCTCGCCGACGAGATCGTGCGCGGCGTGCTGCCGCCCGGTTCGCCGCTCGACGAAACCGAAGTGGCGCAGCGCTTCGGCGTTTCGCGCACGCCCGTGCGCGAAGCCATCCGCCAGCTCGCCGCCTCCGGCCTGGTCGAAACCCGCGCCCATCGCGGCGCGGTGGTGGCGCTGCCCTCGCCGGAACGGCTGGTCGACATGTTCCGCGCCATGGCCGAGCTCGAGGCGCTGTGCGCCGGCCTGGCCGCGATCAGCATGACGGCGTCGGAACGCCGCGCGCTGGAAACCATGCATCAGGAGCTCGAGCATCTGGTGCATCGCGGCGATCCGCAGCGCTACACCACCCTCAACGAAGCCTTCCATCAGGCGATCTACGCCGGCACGCACAACGTCTATCTCGCCGAGCTGACGTTGCAGACGCGCGCCCGCGTCTCGCCCTTCCGCACCGCCCAGTTCCGCCAGCTCGGCCGCCTGTCGCAGTCGCATGCCGAGCACGACAAGGTGGTGCAGGCGATCCTGCGCGGCGATCGCGACGGCGCCACCAACGCCATGCGCGCCCATATCGAAATCGTCCGCGAAGCCTACGACCGCTACGCCGAAACCGTTTAGACGGTACTTGCGCAGAGCGCGCCACTCTCCAGTGTCATCCCGGGCGAGGCGAAGCCGAGACCCGGGACCCATAACGCCCGTGCTTCGATAACGAACGACAGTCGACAAGGCAGTCGGCGTTATGGGTCCCGGCTCTCCGCGCTCCGCGCTGCGGCCGGGATGACAGAAAGGGAAGCCAACGCCTCCTAAAGAACGCCATTTCGAACATGACTACCAACTCTTCTGCGCTTGCGAATGGCATGATTCTACGGCGCGACACACGCTCGACATGAAGGCTGGGCGGGCGCAGCTCCTTCTCCCGTCATCCCGGGCGAGCGCAGCGAGACCCGGGACCCCTAACGCCCGCGCCTGAGTCACGCGCGGCGGTCAGTCAAGCCGTCGGCATTATGGATCCCGGCTCTCCGCGCTTCGCGCTACGGCCGGGATGACAATAGAGCGTGCGCCGGCATGCCGAGTATTGATGAAGCGTCGAGGTGCAACGACGCAGATAGCCGTACCTACCCCGCCGCCGACGCCAGCGTCTCCTTGTCCGCGATCTCGCGTCCGACATAGGCGCGCCAGCCGCCGAAGCCGGTGATGTCTTCTGCTTCGCGCACCGCCTCGGCCTCGACGAGGAATCCCTTCACCGATCCGCCGTCCGACAGGTGCAGCGTGCCGATGCCCAGGGGTGAGGGGATGGCGGCGACGAAGCGGGCGAAGCTGGCCGGCGGCAGGGCCCAGATCTCGATGTCGATCGCCGCACCTGTATCCGGCGCGACGCGCAACAGGCCCGGCCGCTGTGGCGGGCCGCCGGGCAGGGCGTAGAGCCTGTACTCATTCGACGTTTGCGCCGCCCGCACCAGTCGCGCGCCGAGGCTCGTCATCTCGCCGTTCAATGCCATGCCGCTCATATGCGCGCCGACCACCGCCAGCTGGATCTCGTCCGACGCCGCCGCGGCGAGCGGCGCTGGCGTCGGCACCTTGATCTGCGAGGCGCCCAGCATCAGGCCGGACGCCGCATGGAAGTCGCGGCCCAGGCTGGCCAGCATCGCATCGGCGCCGGCACGCGCCAGGAACGTCACGCCCGACGGGATGCCGTCGCTGCGCATCGTCACCGGGACGGCGAGACCGCTGAGGTCGAGCAGGTTGACGAAATTGGTGTAGGTGCCGAGCACGGAGTTGAGCCGGATCGGATCGGCCAGAACCTGTTCCACGGTGTAGGCGGTCGGCGCCGTCGGCGTCATGATCGCATCGATGCCCTGCATCGCCAGTTGCGCCGCCCGCGCCAGCTCCGCGAGGCGATAGCGCGCGGCGAAGGCGTCGGCGGAGGAGGGCAGCGGCTTGCCGGCGATGATCTCGCGCGTCACCGGATGGATGGCGGCGGTATCGCGCTCCAGCAGATCCTTGACCGCGAGATACCGTTCCGCGACCCAGGGACCTTCGTAGAGCAGGCGTGCGGTGGCCAGGAACGGCGACAGGTCGATTTCGCGCGTGGCGATGCCCATCCCATGCAGGCGTTCGATGGCGAGATCGAAGGCGGCTTCGGCCAGGCTGTCGCCGGCGAATTCGCGATCCTGCACGCGCGGCAGGCCGATCGTGAAGCCGCTCGGCAGTTTCTGCAGCGTCGGCAGCGCCATCTGTCGCGAGAAGGGATCGTCGACATCGAAGCCGGCCATTACTTCAAGCGCCTGCCAGGCGTCGTCGACTGTGGCGGCGAACACCGAGACGCAATCGAGCGTGCGGCAGGCCGGCACCACGCCTCTGGTCGGCACCAGACCCAGGGTGGGCTTCAGCCCGACGATGTTCTGCAGCCCGGCCGGCACGCGGCCCGAGCCGGCGGTGTCGGTGCCCAGCGCGATCGGCACGATGCCGGCCGAGACGATCGACGCCGATCCCGAGCTCGATCCGCCCGGCACCAGATCGGCGCGCACCGCGTTGCGCGGCACGCCATAGGGCGAACGCACGCCGACCAGCCCGGTGGCGAACTGGTCGAGATTGGTCTTGCCGATGACGATGGCGCCGGCATCGACCAGCCGCTGCACCGCTGTGGCGCTCGCCGTCGGCATATAGGTGAAGGCAGGGCAGGCGGCGGTGGTCGGCAGGCCCTCGACGTCGATATTGTCCTTCACCGCTACCGGCACGCCGTAGAGCCGCTTGCCGGCGCTGCCTGCCGCTTCCAGTGCCGCAGCCTCCGCCAGTGCGGTTTCCTCCGTTTTCAGCGAGATGAACAGGGCCGGGTCGGCATGGTCGCGGATCGCCGCATAGGTCTCGGCGATGGTTCGCCCCGGGCTGCTCGCCCCAGAGACATGGGCGGCGACGATTTCCCCGATACTCCGCATGGTCCTGCTCCTGGCCGCTGCATCCGGCCGCCTGACTGGGCGACCGCTGGAATTGTATGCAATTGGCGGGCCGGAGGGCGCTTTGCGCCGGGATTGCGGTTTTCGGCGATTCGTCGGCGGGTTTCCCCTGAAAAGTGCGACATCGTCGATTTCCTTGAGAAATCGAGATGATAGCTGGTCAACTCATGGTCATAATTTTCCCCAATGAGTAAAATTTGATCAGAATTTAAACTCGACCGCCGCAAATTGATCGAATGGCGAAATATTCGGCAAAGCTGCGCCCTTATTTTCCGTCCGCTGGCCAATGTCTCGGCAAGAATCTTGTCCGAAGCGCCGGTTGGCACGGGAATTGCGGAGATGTGTTCGCGGATGCGAGATGGCGGGGGATCGCTGCGCGCATTCGTGCCAGGTCGCGGCTTTGCGGCCTATCCACTTCGCGGGGATGGGACTCTAAATGACAAGGATTTGGAAAAACTTCGCAGTCGGTGCCGCGATGAGCGCTGCCGTCGCGATCTCCGGCGTCGCTCCGGCGCTGGCGCAGGAAACGATCAAGGTCGGCGTGCTGCATTCTCTGTCCGGCACCATGGCCATCAGCGAGACGACCCTGAAGGACGTCATGCTGATGCTGATCGAGGAGCAGAACAAGAAGGGCGGCCTGCTGGGCAAGAAGCTCGAGGCCGTCGTGGTCGATCCGGCCTCCAACTGGCCGCTGTTCGCCGAAAAGGCGCGTGAACTGATCTCGGTCAACAAGGTTGCCGCCACCTTCGGCTGCTGGACCTCGGTGTCGCGCAAGTCGGTGCTGCCGGTGTTCGAGGAGCTGAACTCGATCCTGTTCTACCCGGTGCAGTACGAGGGCGAGGAAAGCTCGAAGAACATCTTCTACACGGGCGCCGCGCCGAACCAGCAGGCCATCCCGGCCGTCGACTACCTGATGAAGGAAGAGAAGGTGCAGCGCTGGGTGCTGGCGGGCACCGACTACGTCTATCCGCGCACCACCAACAAGATCCTCGAGGCCTACCTGAAGCAGAAGGGCGTCAAGGCCGAGGACATCATGATCAACTACACGCCGTTCGGCCATTCCGACTGGCAGACGATCGTGGCC
>JBDZUM010000050.1:0-28052 GCA_040255215.1 Rhodospirillaceae bacterium | reverse complement strand
CCATTCGCGGCAGATGATGATGCTGGCCTGGGCGTTGGCATAGAACGAGGGCTGCTCGGAGAACAATCCGATGAGATCGGGCGCGCGGGCGAACTCCCGCTCCAGCGCCGGCCGCCAATCGTGGTAGAGCTGCATGATGAAGCGCGGCGTCGCGGCGATCTCGCTGGCCTGCCAGCCGAGCTTGTACAGCACCAGCACGGCCAGATCGGTGCCGTCGAGCCGCATGTCGATTTTCGTGCCCGGGTCCACCGGATCGTCGATGGTCAGCCGTCGCGGGTGGCGGTTGAAATCGGCCAGCAGCGAAGCGAAATCGGCTTCCAGCGACGGCGCCTGACGCCTGCATTCGGCATCGGCGCGGCAATCGTCGAACAGCCGGCGCAAGGGTCCGTCGAAAGGACGCGCGTCGGCGCCGATATCGGCGAGATGGCGGGGAAAGGGCGAATCCAGCACCGCGCTGCGCACGCGATGCGGCGCCTGCGCGATCACCTCCAGCGCGATGGTCGTGCCGTAGGAAACGCCCCACAGATCGGCCTGCTCCTGTCCCAGCGCGTCTAGCAGGTCGACCACGTCGCCAGCCAGCGCCGCCGTCGAGAACGTGTCGCGCGGCACCAGTCGCCATTGCAGCCGTTCCAGGCATTCCCGCTCGATGAACCAGTCCTGCCATTGCTCGTGGCGGCTGCCGTACTGCCGGATCGAGCGGCCAAGATCGTCCGGGCCGCATTCGGCCGGCGGCTGCGCGTAGCGCGTGCCGCGTTGGCCGATCAGCACCAGGTCGCGTTCCTGCCGCAACGGGGCGCTGCGCGGCCACCATTCGCTGAGATCGGCCGGCTCGTCCGGATCGAAATGCCAGTCGAACGGCGAGCCGCCGGGTCCGCCTTCGAGATACACCACCGGCGCCGCAACCGCCGGGCCGCGCCGCGCTCGCAGCACCGCCACCGGCACGCGCACCGTCCAGGCGCCGGCGACGTGCCTGGCGCCGGGCGGCGTCAGCAGATAGCAGTCTGCTTTCTCGTCCTCCGGTATCTCGAACCAGCACGCCTGCCGTTCGAGCGCCGGCGGCGGCGTCATGCGGACGCCGCCGACAAGACCGATCAGCAGGAACGCCAGCAGCATCGGCAGGCTGAAGAGCGGCGCCGGTGGCGGCGGAATAGCCTCCGGCGCATTGGAACCGGCGGCGGGAAACTTCACCATGAGGGCCGCCTTTGCGCCGGCAACGTCGCGATCCGCCTCAGCCCTTGGGCAGCAGCACCATCTGGGTCTGCGTCACCACCGCTGCCAGCCGCCCGTCGCTTTCGCGGCTGATCTCGGTCTGCCACACCATGGTGGTGCGGCCGCGATGGAAGGGCCTGGCGCGGGCGATGGCGGTGTCGCCCATCGCGATGGCGGCGAGGAAATTCGTCTTGCTCTCGATCGTCGTGGTCGAGGCGCCAGGCGGCAGGTTGATCACGGTCGCCGCCGCCCCCACCGTGTCGGCCAGCGCCATCACCGCCCCGCCATGCAGAATGTCCGGCCTCGTGCAGATCTCCTGTCGCACCGTCATGCGCGCTTCGACCAGCTCCGGCTCGGCGCGGGTGAACGCGATGCCCAGCGTCTTGGCCAGCGGCAGCGGATTGCCCTGAAGCTTCTGCAGCAGATCGCTCATGCCCGGTCCTCCCCTTTGCCGCGATCATCGCCTATGGCGCGGCAAGGTCAATGCCATGCGCTGGCGTCCGGTCTGCCGTTGCAAAGTCACGGGTTGCGGCCCTTGTGGACGCCGCCAGGGCCCGGGCATAATCCGTTCCGGGAGCGCCGCCCCCGCTTATTCGGGGCAAATCTGAAGGCAAAACATGTCCAAGCGTCTGCTCACGCTGATCGTCTGCGGCGGGTTGATCATTTCCCTGTCGCTCGGCATCCGCTCCGGGATGGGGCTGTTCCTCAAGCCGATGAACGCCGATCTCGGCGTCGGTCTCGGCGTCATCGGCTTCGGCATCGCCATTTCCAACCTGCTGTGGGGCTTCGCTTCGCCTTTCCTGGGCGGCATCGCCGACCGCTTCGGCACCATGCGCGTGTCGATCGCCGGCGCCATCGCCTATATCGCTGGCATGGCGGTGCTGGCCATGTCGGCCGGGGCGACGGAAATCATCCTCTCCAACGTGCTGACCGGCATCGGCATCACCGGCGCCGGCCTGTCGGTGGTGCTAGGCGCGGTGGGACGCGCCGCGCCGCCGGAAAAGCGCACCTCGGCGCTGGCGATCGTTTCGGCCACCGGCTCGGTCGGGCAGTTCTTCATGCTGCCGCTGTCGCAGGGCCTGCTCGACGCCTATGGCTGGTCGATCGCGCTGTTCGTGCTGGCGGCGATCGCGGCCCTCATGCTGCCGCTGTCGCTGGGCCTGGCCGGCGACAAGACGATGGCGGCGAGCAGCGGCCAGTCTTTCAAACAGGCGCTTTCCGAAGCGGCCGGCACGCGCGGCTTCTGGCTGCTGACCGCCGGCTTCTTCGTCTGCGGTTTCCACGTGGTGTTCGTCGGCGTCCACCTGCCGGGCTATCTGGCGGAAAAGGCGATGCCAACCTGGCTGGCGGCCTGGGCGCTGGGCGTCGTCGGCCTGGCCAACATCGTCGGCACGCTCGCCGCCGGCTGGCTGGGCAACCGCTTCCAGAAAAAGAGCGTGCTGTCGCTGCTCTACCTGGCGCGCTCGGCGGTGTTCGTGATGTTCCTGGTGATGCCGTTGTCGGTCTATTCGACCTTCGCCTTCGCCTTCCTGCTGGGCCTGCTGTGGCTGTCGACCGTACCGCTGACCTCGGGCCTGGTGGCGCATATCTTCGGCCCGGCCTACATGTCGATGCTCTACGGCATCGTCTTCATGTCGCACCAGGTCGGCTCGTTCTTCGGCGCCTGGCTGGGCGGGCTGATGTTCGACCTGACCGGCTCCTACGACGTGATGTGGTGGGTATCGGTCGCACTGGGCGTCACCGCCGCATTGCTGCACTGGCCGATCGCCGAAAAGCCGGTGGCGCGCCTGCAGGCGGCGGCGGCCGAATAGCGGCGCTGGCGAAACTGGCGCGGCAAGCATAGATTAGACCGATGAGCCCGACGCCCGACCGCTCACCCGAAAGCCCGGCCCCGCGCTGGCTGCTGACGCTGCTTGGCGCCGGCGCGCTGGTGCTGCTGGGCGGCGCGGGCCTCGCCTGGGCCCAGCGCGGCAGCGCCCTCGTCCTCGACCTGGCGAACTTCTTCTGCCTCTAGCGCCGATCGGTCGCGGCCGTCAGATCTTCTCTTCCCATTCGAGCTTGGGCTTGAAGTCCTTGACCTGCTTCAGCACCGCCGCGCGTTTCTTCTCGTCGAGCCGGTCCTTGATCTTCTCCAGCGACAGGTCGGTGGCCGATTGCAGCATGCGATCGTCGCTATTGCCCTCGCGGGCGATCGTCAGCCATTTGAAGGCCACCGCCGGATCGGCCTTGGGCAGCTCCTCCTCGGCATGCAGACGACCCAGGATGACCATCGCCCAGGGATAGCCCTGGTTGGCGGCGCGTTCGAGCATCGCAGCGGCTGCCTTCAGGTCCTTCGGCAGATCCTTGCCCTCGACCAGCGCCTGACCGACGATGAACTGCGCCTCGGCCAATCCCGCATCGGCCGCGGCCTTGAAATGCTTCATCGCTGCTTGCGGATCGGGTTTGGCCGGCTTGCTGTCGTCGCCGCGCCAGGCCATGACGCCCAGATGGTAATGCGCCAGTGGATGGTTCTTCGCCGCCGGCTCCTTGAGCAGCGCCCGCGCCCTGGCGTAATCGGCGCCCAGCACCTCGCCCTGCACGTAGAACGCCGCCAGCCGCACCTTGGCTTCGAGATGGTCCTTCTTCGCCGCCAGCTCGTAATAGGCCGCCGCCACCTGGCGGTTGCGGCGCACGCCGCAGCCTTCCTCGTAGATGACGCCGACCCGGAAGGCGGCGACCGCATCGCCTTTCTCCGCCGCCGCCATCAATCCCGGCCGCGCCTCCTGGCAGATGCGATCCGATTCGCTGAGTTGCGGCGGCTTGCCGTCGCGACCGGCGCCGGTGCCGACCTCGCGCCTGCTGTCGCCATCCTCCGCCTTGCCCGCCGCCGCAGCCGCCGCCTTCTCGCGCTCCTCGATCAGCGCCTCGCCCCAGGCCTTGGAGATGCCGGCGCGCGGCGCATCGGGTTTCGCCGCCTCCTGCGCCGCCGCCGGCAGGCACAGCATCGCTCCTGCAAGAACGAGCGCTGGCGCCAGGCGGAGCATCTTCGCCGCCCCGCTACAGGATGAACTTGGAGAGGTCGGCGTCCTTGGCCAGCGGCGAGACCTGGCGGCGCACGAACTCGATGTCGACCGTGACGCTCTGGTTGGCCTTGTCGGAGGCTTCGAAGCTGACGTCCTCGAGCAGCTTTTCCATCACCGTGTGAAGGCGGCGCGCGCCGATGTTCTCGACCGAGCCGTTGATGTCGACCGCCAGCTTCGCCAGCTCGTCGATCGCCTCGTCGGTGAAGGTCAGCTCGAGATTCTCCGTCTTCATCAGCGCCGTGTACTGGCGGATGAGATTGGCCTCCGGCTCGGTCAGGATGCGGCGGAAATCCGCCTGGGTCAGCGGCTGCAAGGTGACCCTGATCGGCAGGCGGCCCTGCAGCTCGGGCAGCAGGTCCGACGGCTTGGCGAGATGGAAGGCGCCCGAGGCGATGAACAAGATGTGGTCGGTCTTCACCGGCCCGTGCTTGGTGGCGACGATCGTGCCCTCGATCAGCGGCAGCAGGTCGCGCTGCACGCCCTCGCGGCTGACGTCGGCGCCCATGCGCTCGGAGCGGGCGCAGATCTTGTCGATCTCGTCGAGGAACACGATGCCGTTCTGCTCCACCGCCTCTCTGGCTTCGCGCAGCACGCGCTCGTCGTCGACCAGCCGGTCGCTCTCCTCCTGCATCAGCACGTCGTAGGAATCCTCGACCGTCATGGTGCGCTTGCGCTTGCGCTGGCCGAACGCCTTGCCCAGCATGTCGCCGAGATTGACCATGCCGACCGAGGCGCCCGGCATGCCCGGCACCTCGAAAGTCGGCATGCCGCCGGTCTCCGGCACCTCGATCTCGATCTCCTTCTTAGCCAGATCGCCCTCGCGCAGCATACGGCGGAATTTCTGCCGCGTGTCCGGTCCGGCGCCCGGCCCGACCAGCGCGTCGAGCACGCGCTCCTCGGCCTGCAGCTCGGCCTTGGCCGCGACTTCCTTGCGCAGGCGTTCGCGCGTCATGGCGATCGCCGCCTCCAGAAGATCGCGCACGATCTGTTCGACGTCGCGGCCGACATAGCCGACTTCGGTAAACTTGGTGGCTTCGACCTTGATGAACGGCGCGCCGGCCAGCTTCGCCAGACGGCGCGCGATCTCGGTCTTGCCGACGCCGGTCGGGCCGATCATCAGGATGTTCTTGGGCAGCACTTCCTCGCGCAAGCCCTCCTCGAGCTGCTGCCGGCGCCAGCGGTTGCGCAGCGCGATGGCCACGGCGCGCTTGGCATCGGCCTGGCCGACGATGAAGCGGTCGAGTTCGGAAACGATCTCGCGCGGCGAGAAATCACTCATGACGGACGGTACTCACAGGCTTTCGACGGTGACGTTGGTATTCGTGTAGACGCAGATGTCGGCGGCGATCTTCATCGCCTTGCGCGCCACGGCTTCCGCGTCGAGACCCGGCTGGTCGATCAGCGCCCGCGCCGCGGCCAGCGCGTAGTTGCCGCCCGAGCCGATGCCGATCAACCCGTCATCGGGCTCCAGCACGTCGCCGGTGCCGGTCAGCACCAGCGAGGTCTTGATGTCGGCGACCGCCATCATGGCTTCCAGCCGCCGCAGGTAGCGATCGGTGCGCCAGTCCTTGGCCAGCTCGACGCAGGCGCGCGTCAGCTGCCCCGGATACTGCTCCAGCCGCGCCTCCAGCCGCTCGAACAGGGTGAAGGCGTCGGCCGTCGAGCCGGCGAAGCCGGCCAGGATGGAGCCGTCGCCTAGCCGGCGCACCTTGCGCGCGGTGGACTTGATCACGGTCTGGCCGAGGCTGACTTGGCCATCGCCGGCCAGCACCACCTTGCCGTCCTTGCGGACCGCCAGAATCGTGGTGCCGTGCCAGTCTGCGCTGCCCCCGTGGGGCGAAGGGGAATCGGACATGGCCCCATAGATAGGGTATCGCCCGGTCCGGTAAAAGGGGGCGCGAAATCCCGAGAGGAACAAGGGCTTTTTCAGCCGCCCAATCTCACATCGAGACGCTGCAACGCCGAATCAATGGGAATGAAGAAGTTCAGGCCCAGCGTGCCGCCGGCACGGGCGGAAACCGAAACGCCGACGACGTTGCCATTGGCATCCAGCAGCGGTCCACCACTGTTGCCGAACGTAATAGCGACCGACGCCTGGATGTATTCCTGCGCATTGTCCGGAAACTTGCGATAAGCGGAAACGATGCCGTCAGTCACGGTCTGCGACAGTCCCAGGGGATTTCCAACCGCGAAGACCTTCTCCGTCAATGTCAGCCGCCCACCGCGAATCGGGATCGGCTTCAAGCCCGCGCGATCTATCTTGAGCAGCGCAATGTCGCGCAACGTGTCGCGGCGCAGGACGCTGGCGGCTACTGACTCGCCATCATCGAACTGGATCGTGACATTGTCCGCATCGCCTACGACATGGGCGTTGGTCAGCAGATAGCCGCGGTCATCTATGACGAAGCCGGTGCCAAGCCCGTTGCCGCGTTTCACCTTGACCACCGCGCGCAGGATCTTGTCCATGTTGGAGACGATGCCATTGGTGAAACGCGGCACTTTTCTGATCGACAGCGCCGACGGGGTCACGCCCGTTCTGCCGGCCATCGGGGTGGCGCTGACGGCATCGCGGAAGCCTGCATCGCTCGCCAGCCGGCGCATCAGTTCACGATAAGTGCCAGCGAATATCTGCGTTACGCCGTCGGTCTTGCGGTCGGCGGTGGGCAGATCGAAGGTGCCGGAAGTGGTGAGACGATAAACGATCTCGCCGCTAAGTGCGCTTACGACCTGCCAATCCGCGGTCATCGAACCGCTGCCGGAAGACTGGATCGGCCGCGTGTTCTCGCGCAAGCAATGAACCATGCGCATCTCGGTGACGCGACCAATGACCAGATAAGCGGCTGGCGAAGTGGATGCGTCCTGCGCGCCGCCAATTCTATAACCGAGTTCCCGCATTGATCGGTCAAACTCGGTTCGAGTCGTAGCCGGATGAGGGCGCATGTTGGGCGTAAGCTTGAGTGGCGTCGTGCGGCCGCTTCCGCAGCCTGTTACCCAGCTACCCATCTGAATTTGGCCGATCTCTGCGCCGATCTCCATGGCGTAGCTCATTTCGCCCAGCCTGATCGCCTGCGCGCCAGAGCCAAAACTGGCGGACGTCGCCGGCGGCAAGGGCGCGGAAAGCGGTGGAGCCACGACAGGGGGAGAGGCCGCCGGCGCCGGAGGTGGCGATGGCGCCGCGGCCGGGGCAGGACGGGCGGCAGCGGCGCTTTGCGGCGGTTCGCCGCGACGCGTCAGATCGAGCTCGGCACGAACGCCATAAGGGCCACAGGTACCGCTGGCCAACATCGTCGTAGATTTGACGTGGCCGCGCAGGGCGCAACTCCTCAGAACGCCATTGCTCGTATCCCGAACGATGATCTCCGCCGATACGCTGCCGTCAGTGCCGATAATGAAGGAAGGGAAAGTGGCGCCGGATCGAACTACGGTCTGGCCGTTGCTGACGGTCAATTTCACCTTGCACGGCGAGCAGGGCAGTTCGGCATGCTTTAGCGCGCCCTCCCATTCGCCGTCTGTCGGCATTGCTTGAACTTCGGCTGGCGCCGCCAATGCCATCAGCGATCCGAATGAAGCTGCCGCAACCCACCGAGTTCTTATGCGCGGTGCCTTCATGCGCAGCTCCCAAACCGCCGCAAGCCCATCATGACCGATCCATCTGCTCAACCACCGAGATTGACATTCAGCCGCGCCAGCGCCTGCTCGATGGGAACGAAGAAATTGACCCGCAACGCACCACCGGCGCGACCTGAAGCGGCGATGCCCACTACATTGCCGCTGGCGTCGAGTAGCGGTCCGCCCGAATTTCCGGCGCCTATGATGATCGCGACCTGGATGTATTCCTGCCCATTCTCGGGTAGCTCCCGATACGCGCTGACGACGCCGTCCGTGATCGTCTGGGGTAGTCCCTGCGGATTACCGATGGCGTAGGCCTTCTCCGTCAATTTCAGGCGGCCAGTACGAATAGGAATCGGCCTCAAACCGGTACGCTCGACTTTCAAAAGCGCGACATCGTGCAGGGGATCACGTCGCAGGACGCTGGCCTCGACCAGTTCACCGCCCTGAAAACGTACGTTGACGCTAGTCGCATCGCCGACGATATGAGCATTGGTCAATAGATAGCCGCGAGCGTCAACGACGAACGCGGCGCCCGATCCATGGGGATGCTTGATCTCGACGACCGATGGCAGGATGCTTTTGATATGCGCTGTGATTCCGCCGGCAAGACGCGGTGCGGACTTGATGCCAAGCGGCTCCTCCTCGTTCGTGCCCGTTGCGCTCGGCGGTGTCGCCACGCCGGTGGTGGCCTTGCGGAAATTCCCATCCCGGGCAAGCCGGCGCACGGCATCGCGATAGGCAACAGCGAAGACCTCGCGCATGCCGTCGCGGCTGTGGTTGCCCGACGCCAGACGAACCACGCCCAGAACGGTGTTTTCGTAGACGGTGAGGCCACTCGACAGGGAAACCACCGTCCATCCTACGGTCACCGATCCCACCCCTTCGCCGGTGCTGCTGTTGGCGCCGATGCAGTAGTTCAAATCCATGCTTGTGACGGTCCCGAGCACAAGATAGCGGGCCTGGGATTGCGGTGCTTCGCGGCCGCGTACCGTATAGCCGGCTGCGTTCATGACGCGCTCGAATTCCATATTGCTGATCACGGCATCGGGCACGGCGTCGGCCTCCTGCCGATGCCGCACGGGATTGGGCGTCATCAGGCAAGGACGAAGCCAGGTGACGGGGTAGGTTCGGCCGATCTCGGTCCCAGGCTTGATATCGAAATTCACCGCTCCAAGCTTGATCCCCGCAGGCGCGACAGCGGTTTGCGAAGACGGAATTTGTGGCGGCGGCGACGACGGCGGCGTGGATGTCCGGCGCAGCGTCAATTCCGCTTGGGTGAAGTAATTGCCGCAACTGCCCCGCGCGGTAATGACCATGGCCTGTGCCGTGCCTTTCAAACTGCAATTCGGCCGCGCAACATGGGCGATAGCGCTAAATGGCATTTCAACTGTCACCGCTCCAGCGTCGGAAATGCCGAAGCCCGGTATAGGGACGCTGGCGTGGATTGCCTTGGGATTCCCGCCACTGATCGTAATCTTGACTGCGCAAGGCGAGCAGGGCAGCTCCTCGTGCTTTACGACGCCTTCCCATTCGCCGTCCCAATACGCCGCTGCTGACTGGGTCTGGGATCGACTTGAGCCTGCCGCGGCGGCCACCAGAAAAGCCGCGAGAATGAGCCGTTTGCGAACATTTCCCATTGATTCCGTCACAACCATCGAAAAGCCGGCCGGAGCATAACACAACTGATAACTGCTCAAACGGACTCCGCGGCTACGGAACGCCCGGCTGGCCGCTGGAACAAGCGCGCCAATGCTGATACAAAGCCCCCGCGCCGGGGCGGGGCATAGGCCCGGGCGCAAGGAGTGACAGGCCATGGCGCGCGATACCGCCAGCGCCGGTTCGGGCCGCACCGCCCGCGTCGAGCGCACCACCAAGGAGACGTCGATCGCCGTTTCCGTCGACCTCGACGGCAGCGGCCGCTACGACGTGTCGACCGGCATCGGTTTTCTCGACCACATGCTGGAGCAGCTCTCGCGCCATTCGCTGATCGACATCACGGTGCGCGCCAAAGGCGACCTGCACATCGATTTCCACCACACCACCGAGGACACCGGCATCGCGCTGGGCGAAGCCGTGTCGAAGGCGCTGGGCGAACGCATCGGCATCACCCGCTACGGCGAGGCGCTGATCCCGATGGACGAGACGCTGACGCAAGTGGCGCTCGACGCGTCCAACCGGCCGTATTTGATCTGGAAGGTGAACTTCACCAAGCCCAAGCTCGGCGACATGGACACGGAACTGTTCAAGGAATGGTTCCAGGCCTTCGCGCAGAATGCCGGGCTGACCCTGCACGTGTGGAACCACTACGGCGAGAACAACCACCACATCGTGGAATCCTGCTTCAAGGGGCTGGCCCGCGCCCTGCGCACGGCGATCGAGATCGATCCGCGCAAGAAGGACGCCATTCCCTCGACCAAGGGCAAGCTGTGATGGACGCCGCCAACGGCACGTTCGGGGGACGGCGACACCGACATTGATGCCGGCGAGGTGAGCCTCGCCGCCATGGGTCGTCGTTCGTTGTCCGTCTGGGGAATCCCGCCATGTCTGTCGCCATCATCGATTACGGTTCCGGCAATCTGCGTTCCGCCGCCAAGGCCTTCGAACGGGCCGCCAGCGAAGCCGGCCTGCCGCACAGGATCGAGGTCACGTCCGATCCGCGCGCGGTGATGAAGGCTTCGCATATCGTGCTGCCGGGCGTCGGCGCCTTCGCCGACTGCCGCGCGGGTCTCTACGCCGTGCCCGGCATGGTGGCGGCGCTCGAACGCGAGGTCATCGATCGCAAGAAGCCCTTCATGGGCATCTGCGTCGGCATGCAGCTCATGGCCAGCCGCGGGCTGGAGCACGGCGTGCATCAGGGCCTGGGATGGATCCCGGGCGACGTGGTGCGCGTGGTGCCCGAGGACAGTGCGCTGAAGGTGCCGCAGATGGGCTGGAACGCGCTCGATCAGGTCGCCGCGCATCCGGTGCTCGACGGCATCGAGCCCGGCGCGCATGTCTATTTCGTGCATTCCTACAGGATCGCGCCGGCCGACCCGGCGATGGTGCTGGCCAGCGTCGACTATGGCGGCTCGGTCGCCAGCGTCGTCGGACGCGACAACATGGTCGGCACGCAGTTCCATCCGGAGAAGAGCCAGCGCACCGGCCTGCGGCTGATCGAGAACTTCCTCGACTGGCGGCCCTGAACCGGTTTGGTCGCGCCTCCGGCTAACGGCACTGCGGCGGCAGTTCCGCCAGCAGACGGTTGTAGCTTGCCATCTCGAACGTCAGGGTGATGTCGGTGCCGGTGCGGGTCGGGGCGCGCAGCACGAACTGTTTCGAGCCCGCCATCATCCGAACCAGGTCGATCGCCTTCCAGCGCGTGTTGAGATCGCGCGCGTTGGGCAGCAGGCCGCCGAATATGTCGACGGCCAGGCTGGTCATGCCCGCGCCGACGCTGCTCTGGTCGATGGCGAAAGCCGAATTCCAGTCGTTCGACGGCAGGAAGGCCAGCACCTGCGGCGTGCCCTGGTCGGCCCGCACCGTCACGCGCACGATGTCGGCCGAGCCCTGCGGAAACGCATCCTGCAGCGCCAGCCCGAAATCGACGCCCAGCCCGACCCCGCGCGAGCCGCAGGAAATGGTGAAGGCCGGCGCCCGGCCCATCACGCCGTTGACCTTGGCGGGATAGCCGATCAGCCGCGTGATCTGCGCGTCGGTGACGGGATCGCGGCTCACCGTCTTTTTCCAACTCGGCGGCGGCCCCTTCGGCCCGCCGCCATCCAGCGCCAGCCAGCCGATCAGCGCCACGACCAGCACGCCGGCACCGACCAGCACAGGTCTGGGCAGCCGCCCCAACCCGGCAAACCGCGCCGGCTGCATGCCGCTCGCGCCACCGACGGCGCCACCTGAACCAGTCCGCGGCAACGCCAGCCGCACCTGCCCGAGCCTGGCCACGATGACGGCCCATAGCAGCGCCGCGATCAGCAGGCCGATCTGGTTCATCAGCGCAAAGCCAAGAGCGCCGCCGGCAGCGATGCGCTGCGTGTCGATCCAGCTGCCCTTCGGTACCGGCGGCTCCAGATACGCCCGGATCGCCAGAAAGATCGTGGCAGCGAACAGCAGGGTGGCCAGGCCGAAGAACAGCCACCAGACCCGCACCAGCCAGTTGCGCGCGGTCGAGGGACGGCCTGTGGTCTCGTCGAGCAGGGTCGCGACCAGTCCCGGCGGCCGCCACAGCAGGCCGGGCGACACGAACCAGACGCGGCCGATCGCCTGCGGCGAAACGCTGTCGCGTCCGGCGGCCTGCAAATGCTGCGCCCTGCGTCGCAACAGACCCAGCGACAGTCGCGCCGCGACCGCGAACAGCACCAGCTGCGCCGCCAGCGCCGGCACGGGATCGAGCCAGATCAGCGACCGCACCGCGGCTAGCAGCGCAGGCTTTACGTTGGGCTGATGGCTGGCATCGGCCTGCACCAGCGCGACGATCTGCCACCCGAACCACAACACCGCCAGCGCGAACAGCAGCACCGCCACAAGGCACGCCCATGCGCGGCTGTCGGTGGCGCCAAACACCGGTGCGGCGGGACTTGGTGCAAGTGCAGAAGGCACAGGTGGAGGCGCGGCAGGCACAGGCGCGGCCATTGCAGCCGAGGGCGGCTCGACGGAAAGCGCTGTCACTTCCTCCAGCGGTGGCGGCGTCACCTCGGCGAGGGCGGCGGCAAAGGCCTCGACCTCTCGCAAGGGACGCCAGCCATCGAGGCCGGCGTTCCAGATTTTCGTCTCGCCGTCGATGCGGCCGGCGCGCAGCAGCGCCACCATGCCATCGAAGGAAAGCGGGCCGACCTTTTCGGCGCCCACCGCATGGAACCAGACCGTATTCTGCTCCACCCTCTGTTCCCCCTGCTCCGATTTGTCTCCGGGGCCTCGGCCGGCCCTCACGATTTGCCGATGACGCAACGCGCTGCCTGCCGGCGCTCGAATTCCGCCCAGCCGGATTGCGCGATATGGCGGCGATGCTCGAGTTCGGCCTGCCGCATCAGCCGCACGCCTTCGGCCTTGGCACTCTCGCTCTGGCTCTCGTGGCTGAGGGCGCGGATCAGCCACTCCCTGCCGGCCTTCTCCGTCGCCGCCGCGCGCGTGGCATTCGCTTCCTGGCGGAATTTCTGCAGCATGACGCGATGGAAGGCGAGGCACTCGTAGGTCAGCGACACCCGGCTCGAAGGCCCGCGCAGGCCGCTCCAGGCCAGCCACGCAAAGACGACCGCCAGCACGCCGCCGAAGCCGAGCAACAGCTTGCGCCGCAAACCCGACCGTGCGACGGCTGACGCAACGGACGCGGCAGTCGCTGGCGTTGTTGCCGGTGGCGGGGTGACTTCGGCGAGGGCGGCGGCGAAGACCTCGACCTCGCGCAAGGGACGCCAGCCATCGAGGCCGGCGTTCCAGATTTTGGTCTCGCCGTCGATGCGGCCGGCGCGCAGCAGCGCCAACATGTCTTCAAAGGAAATCGGGCCGCTCTTGTCGGCGCCCGCCGCGTGGAACCAGACCATGTCTCCCCACCGTCACAGTCGGAACAACCTGCGGCGGCGGCTGACAGGGAACGGTCGTTGCGCGAACGGCAACGATCGGACAGAATTCTAGCACCCAGCCTCAAAGCCCGGCAATGCCAGCACGCCTCGCCCCGCGATGGAGGCGTTCGCTCTCGTCGATCCCGCTCTCGTCAATCCTGCTCTCGTCAATCCCACGTCCGACCGGAGAAACCACATGCCGCGTTCCCGCCTGGCAGCTTGCGTTCTGGCAGCCGCTCTCGTTTCCGCATTCTCGGCGCTGGCGCAGCCTGCCAGCGAGGGCCTCGTCGTTTGCGGCGGCCACAAGACGGCCATGGGCGACAAGAAGAAGGGCGTGATGGTGACCTACGACAAGCGAACCAAGACCATCGAAAAGGAGCTGCGGGCGGCGGGATACGGGCAGACCTTGGCGCCGATGGCGCATTGGAGCGACATCAGCCCCTCGTTGAAGGTCTACGCCGACAAATACGCCGCCTTCTACGACCGCAACATCGCCGATCGCGGCCCCAACCTGGCGTTCGGCGATCTCGGCCAGCGCAACAAGCTCGGCGACGTCGCCAAATTCTGCACGGTGGTCAAGCCGATGAAGGTCTGCGAGGACTTCACCGCCTGCTGACGACCCGAACGCTGGCCCCGAAACGACATCAGCCCCGCTTTCGCGGGGCTGACGAGTTCATATCTGACAACCGACCGAAGGCGCCTCAGACCCGCAGACCCGCCCGGTGCGGCCGGTTGTCGTTTGAGGCGGCGGCGAAGATCGCCGCTTCGCTCTGCGGCGGCAACATGCGCTTGTCCATCAGCAGCAGGTCGATCGTCGTGCCGCAGGCCTCGACGCGGCCGGTATCGGCGACGCGATAGCCGAGGCGACGGTAGAAGGCGACGGCCGAGAAGGCGCTGGGCACGCGCATGGTGCGGAAGCCGGCGCGACGGGCCGCCAGTTCGACGGCGGCGACGATATGCCGGCCCAGGCCTTCGCCACGATGCGCCGGATGGGCGAAGATGCCGCGCAGCAGGGCGACATGCTCGCCATGCTCGGGCGCCGGCGCCCAGCCTGCCGTGGCAACGATCTCGCCGTCCTCGTTTTCGGCGACGAAATAGCGCGAGGCGGCAATCAGCGCTTCCAGTCCGCGCACCGGCTGGCTGCGCCAGGCGGCGAGGATTTCCGAATCGTACGGGTAGCCCGCCGGGATCGCCGCGATGGCGGCGCGCTGGCACGCCAGGATGGCGTCGCGATCTTCGCTGCGTGCGGGACGGATGGTCAGACGATCATACATGACGACTTCAACTCCCCATCTTCTGCCGGCCATCGCCGCAGCAATGGCAGGCGTGGCCGCTTACCGACCACATCATCAGGCTAGGCCTGTGGCGCTTGTGTGGCTGTGAACCCGATCACAGCCGCAAGCCCATCGAAAAACCGCGCAAATACGGCGTTTTCACGGCTTTACCCGCCCCGCGAATTGGAGGATAGTGCCGGCCTTCCGTTCCTTCCTCTCACGAATGCGCGACATCGTCCGGTCATGATTCTGTTTCCCGCCATCGATCTCAAGGACGGCAAGTGCGTGCGCCTGGTGCGCGGCGACATGGAGTCGGCGACCGTGTTCGACCTCGAACCCGCCGAGCAGGCCACGAGCTTCGTCAAGGCCGGCTGCGAATGGCTGCATCTGGTCGATCTCAACGGCGCCGTCGAAGGGCGGCCGGTCAACGAGCAGGCGGTGCGCTCGATCCTCGCCGCCGTCAAGGCGCCGGCTCAGCTCGGCGGCGGCATTCGCGACATGGCGACCATCGAGCGCTGGCTCGGAGCCGGCATCGCGCGCGTCATTCTCGGCACGGTGGCGCTGCGCCAGCCGGAACTGGTGAAGGATGCCTGCAGGCGCTTTCCCGGCAAGATCGCCGTCGGCATCGACGCGCGCGGCGGCATGGCGGCGGTGCAGGGCTGGACCGAGACCTCGCGCGTTAAGGCGCTCGATCTGGCGCTGCGATTCGAGGATGCCGGCGTGGCGGCGATCATCTACACCGACATCGAGCGCGACGGCGCCATGGGCGGGCCGAACGTCGACGCCACCGTCGATCTGGCGCATCATCTGGCGACGCCGGTGATCGCCTCCGGCGGCGTCTCCTCGCTCGACGATCTGCGCGAGCTGCGCGAACACGAGGCGGCCGGCATCGTCGGCGTCATCTGCGGCCGCGCGCTTTACGACGGACGCATCGATCCGGCGCGCGCGGTGGCGGTGCTGAAATAGCGCATCGCGCGATCCGGCCGCGGATGGCCGGGTCGAATAAAGACATTTTTGTTACGATTGTGTTACAGTCGTCGCGGCAGGACGGGAATTCCTTCGGGGTGGAGCCGTTTCCCTCTGCCGATCGCACCTGGCGCCACCCATCCGATGGCCGACCATGCTGAAGGTCCGCATCATACCCTGCCTCGACGTCCATGCCGGACGCGTGGTCAAGGGGGTCAAGTTCGTCGACCTGGTCGATGCCGGCGATCCGGTCGAGCAGGCGCGCGTCTACGACAAGGCGGGCGCCGACGAGCTGACTTTTCTCGACATCACCGCCTCGTCGGACAACCGCGACACGCTCTACGACGTGGTGGCGCGCACCGCCGAGCAGTGCTTCATGCCGTTGACCGTCGGCGGCGGCGTACGCCAGGTCGAAGACATCCGCAAGCTGCTGCTGGCCGGCGCCGACAAGGTGTCGATCAACACCGCCGCGATCAGCCGGCCGGAATTCGTCGCCGAGGCGGCCAACAAGTTCGGCGCCCAGTGCACCGTGGTCGCCATCGACGCCAAGGCCACCGGCCCGGGCAAATGGGAGGTCTTCACCCATGGCGGGCGCAACGCCACCGGCCTCGACGCCGTCGACTGGGCCCGGCGCATGGTATCGCTGGGCGCCGGCGAGATCTTGCTGACCTCGATGGACCGCGACGGCACCAAGGAGGGCTTCGATCTGGCGCTGACCCGCGCCGTGGCCGATGCCGTGCCGGTGCCGGTGATCGCCTCGGGTGGCGTCGGCACGCTGGAGCATTTCGTGCAGGGCGTGCGCGAGGGCCATGCCTCGGGATTGCTGGCAGCGTCGGTATTCCATTTCGGAACATTCTCGATCGGCCAGGTGAAGGCCTATCTGACCGCGGCCGGCGTGCCGGTGCGGCCGCTGGATCTGGCCGCCTGAGCGGTCGCCGGCAAGCAGGGAGAAAACGTCAGTCGATGGCCAAGCAGAACAAGAAAAAGAAGGATCCGCGCCCGAAGAAGGCGTCGGTCAAGCGCAAGCCCACCAGCCGCGCCGCCAGCCTGCATGCGCTGGAGAAACTCTACGCCACCATCGAAAGCCGCAAGGGCGCCGATCCCAACTCGTCCTACACCGCCCGCCTGATGGCGAAAGGCCCGATCAAGCTGGCGCAGAAAGTGGGCGAGGAAGCGATCGAGGCGGCGATCGAGGGCGTGCGCGGCGATCGCAAGAAGCTGGTCGCCGAAAGTGCCGACCTCTTCTATCACCTGCTGGCGCTGTGGGCCTCGCGCGGCGTCAAGCCGGCGCAGGTCTGGGCCGAGCTGGCGCGCCGCGAAGGCGTCTCCGGCCTCGCCGAAAAGGCCAGCCGCGGCAAGTCGCCGGTAAAGAAGAAGCCCAAAAGCTAGAACGGCCGCCGCCTAGGCCGGACGCGGCGCCAGCAGGATGATCGCCGCGCCGAGCAGGCAGATCGCGCCGCCCGCCAGGTCCCAGCGATCCGGCCGCGTCCCCTCGACCAGCCACAGCCACAGGATCGACGCGGCGATGTAGACGCCGCCATAGGCGGCGAAGGCGCGGCCGGCGAACGGGCTGTCGATGCGCGTCAGCGCCAGGGCGAAGACGATCAGCGCCAGCGTGCCCGGCAGCGCCCACCACGCCGACTTGCCCAGCCGCAGCCAGGCCCAGAAGGCGAAACAGCCGACGATCTCCGCCACCGCCGCGAGCGCGAAGGCGAGAAAGGAAACGGTTGTCGTCATGCGTCTTCTCCCGTCCGCCATGCGTTCGCATGCAGCAATCTCCGGTCGGAATCGATTGCGATGCCGGCCGATACTCGGGAAATATACTGGCCCACCCTTCGATCGGAGCGGAAGACCTTGAATTCCAGACTGTGCCGCAAGCTCGGCATCGATTTCCCCCTCTTCGCCTTCTCGCATTGCCGCGACGTGGTGGCCGAGGTCACCAATGCCGGCGGCTTCGGCGTACTCGGCGCCGTCAACCTGACGCCGGAGAAGCTCGCCATCGAACTCGACTGGATCGCCCGCAAGGTCGACGGCAAGCCGTTCGGCATCGACCTGCTGATCCCGCAGAAGATGCTGGGACGCGAATCGGATATGGGCGACGAGGCGCTGCGCGAAACCATTCCAGAAACCCATCGCAAGTTCGTCGCCGACCTGCTCGAGCGGCACGGCATCGACAGCGCCGACGTCTGGACCGGCGACTACGAATTCCGCGATTCGTCCTTCATGCGCGAGAGCGGCGCCTCCCGCATGCTGGAAATCGCGTTCGCCTATCCGATCAAGATGTTCGTCAACGCGCTGGGCGTGCCGCCGGCCTCGATCATCGAGAAGGCGCATGCGCGCGGCATCCTGGTCGGCGCCCTGACCGGATCCAAGCGCCATGCGGTGCGCCACGCGCAGGCCGGCGTCGACGTGCTGGTCGCCGCCGGCGGCGAGGCGGGCGGGCATTGCGGCGAGATCGCCACCATGGTGCTGGTGCCCGAAGTGATCGAGGCGGTGCGCGACTACCAGAACGTCGACGTGCTGGCGGCAGGCGGCATCGCCACCGGCCGACAGATGGCGGCCTGCATGGCGATGGGGGCGGCCGGCGTATGGTGCGGCTCGGTATGGCTGACGACCAAGGAGGCCGAGACGACGCCGGCGGTGAAGGAAAAGCTGCTGCTTGCGTCCTCGGCCGACACCGTGCGGTCGCGCAGCCGCACCGGCAAGCCGACCCGGCAGCTGCGCTCGGCCTGGTCCGACGCCTGGGGCGCCGAAGACGCGCCGGAGCCGCTGCCGACGCCGCTGCAGGGCATGCTGACGCGCCCGGCCATGGCCAAGGCGATCAAGCTGGCGGAGACCGGCCATGACGGCGCCCGGCAGATCGCCGCCGGCTATGTCGGCCAGTGCGTCGGCATGATGAACGAGGAGCAATCCGTCCGCTCGGTGGTGTACGAATTCATGAAGGACTACGCCGAGGCGGTCGAAAGACTGTCCGCCACCCTGGCCGATCCGCCGCCCGCGACCTAGAAGGCTCCGGGCGATCATGATGCCGGCCAGGCCCGTGTTGCATCTGCTGTGCGGCAAGATCGGCAGCGGCAAATCCACCCTTGCCGCGCAACTGGCGCAGGCGCCCGCCACGGTCCTGATCGCGCAGGATCACTGGATGGCCACGCTCTATCCCGACCTCAAGACCATCGAGGATTACGCCATCCTGGTTCCGCGCCTGCGCCAGGCGATCCGCCCGCATCTGGTCGCGCTGCTGCGCTGCGGCCTGTCGCTGGTGCTGGATTTCCCGGCCAACACGGTGGCCGGCCGGCAATGGTTGCGGGGAATTTTCGAGGAGGCCGATGCCGGGCATGTCCTGCACGTGCTGGAGACGCCGGACGAGATTTGCCTGCAGCGGCTGGCGCGGCGCAACGCCGAGGGCAGCCACGAATACAAAATCGGACGCGCCGAGTTCGACCAGTTCTCCAGCCACTTCCAGCCGCCGACGCCCGAGGAGGGTTTCGAGATCCTGCGGCATGCGGTGCGCTAGGATCGCTACCGATCCGGGCGTCGGCGTGTTAGCAAGGACGCGGGAGCTGCAGTCCAGTACGGAATCGCCATGACATACGACAAGAACAACGTTTTCGCCCGCATCCTGCGCGGCGAACTGCCGTGCAAGAAGGTGTTCGAGGACGAATTCGCCCTGGCGTTCGAGGACCTGCATCCGGCCGCGCCGGTGCACGTGCTGGTCATTCCCAAGGGCGAGTTCGTGTCGTCCGACGATTTTCTCGCCAACGCCAGCGAAGTGATGATGGCCGGCTTCTGGCGCGCCGTCGGCAAGGTGGCGCGGCTGACGGGGGTCGACAAGACCGGCTACCGCATCGTCGGCAATCACGGCGCCGACGCCAACCAGATCGTGTTCCACTTCCACATCCACGTCATCGGCGGCCGGCCGCTTTCGGCCAAGATGGCGCAGATGCCGAAGCACGAAATGCCGCAGAACCAGTAGGGGGGCCGGACGATGTTCTACGACACCGCGAAGCAGGATCACGGCCTGCCGATCGATCCCTTCAAGTCGCTGGTCGGCCCGCGTCCGATCGGCTGGATCAGCACCGTCGATGGCGATGGCCGCATCAACCTGGCGCCGTTCTCCTTCTACAACGGCGTGTCCGACTCGCCGCACATGGTGATGTATTCGGCCGGCGGCTCCTACGGCGCCTCGCCCGCCAAGCATTCGCTGCTCAACGTCAGGCAGACCGGCGAGTTCGTCGTCAACGTCGTCAGCGAGGAGCTGAAGGACGCGATGAACGCCACCGCCGCGCAGGTCGACATGGGCATCGACGAGATGAAGCTGGCCGGGCTGGAGCCCGCGCCGTCGCGCCTGGTCAGGCCGCCGCGCGTGGCGCGCGCGCCGGCGGCGCTCGAGTGCAGACTGTGGAAGACCGTCGAGCTTCCCGGCAACGGCACGCAGGTTCCCTACACGCTCGTCATCGGCCACGTCGTCGGCATCCATATCGACGACCGCATCATCAAGGACGGCCGCGTCGACACGCTGGCCTTCAAGCCGGTCGGCCGTTTGGGCTACTCGGAGTACTCGACCGTCGACAATGTCTGGCGCATGCGCCGGCCGTCGGAGTAGGCGCGCCTACCGCGACATCCTCGCCACGCACTGCCTGTCGCCCTGGCCGCCGGCGCCGCCATAGGCGCCGGCGGCGAACCCTGTCAGCAGGCCGCCGCCGGTGAAGACGCCGCCACGTTCGTTGAGAACGAAATCCCCTTCGATGCTCTCGCCGGCACTCGTGGTCAGGGAGAGCGCCAGCTCCAGCCGGCCATCGACGATCTGGCCGCTGGCCTGACCGTCGCTGCCGATCCGCGACGTGAAGCGCGGGCCGGAGACGGCGAGGCTGAACGGCGGCAATTGACGGTGCAGCGCCGCCGGACAATCCAGGGTCAGGGTCCAGGTGCCGGCGAAAGAATATTCCGTGCTTGCCTGAGCGTAGGGCCGCGACTCTGCGGCGACGGCCGGCGACAGCGCGCCGACGGCGTACGCGAATGCAAGAATCAGGAAACTGAATGGCTGTGGGCGCATCGTGATCCGCAATGGTGGAAGGAAAAAGAATCGGTGAAGACGCGATCGCTAATGTCGATCGTCTCCACAGAACGACAGCGCTCGGAGAGGCTGCCGTCTATTCAGCACATTGCGCCGCTGCCGACAAGGCGTGCGGGACCGAAGCCCGCTACTTCGCCAACGTCGCCGTGCATTGGCGGTCGGGGCCGCCGACCACGCCCATTGAATTGGCCGCGAAGCCCGTCAGCAATCCGCCGCCGCTGAAGCTGCCGCCGCCGCTGCGCGCGCTCAGGGACAGCTCGCCGCGGATGCTCTCGCCCGCGCCGCTGGTATAGGACAGTTTCAACGCCAGACGACCATCGGCGATCTGGCCGCTGGCCTGCCCGTCGGCGCCGAACCGGGCGGCGAAGCTGGGGCCGGTGATGGCGAAGGCGATCGCCGGCAGGGACTGGCGCATCACCGTCGTGCAGTTCAGCGCCAGATGCCAGGTGCCGGCGAACTCGTAGCCCGGCACGGCCGCCTGCTGCTGCTGTGGCGGCGGCGAAGGCGGGCTCGCCGCTGGCGGCGGTAGCGGCGGCGCGCCTGTGGCGCCGAAGCGCGGCGGCGTGTTGCCGATGGCAATATTGAGCGTGCGCTGGTTGGTTATCGATCCATACCAGGTCGCGGCGGCGGAAACGTAGACGCGCAGCCTGATCCGCGCGGCGGTAACTTCGACAACGTCATAGCCATCGACCGACTGCAGCCGCTCGCTGTTGCGTTCGAGCTGGCGACGCACCTCGGCATCGACCGCCGGCCGCATGTTCTGCCAGTGCTGGGCGACGTAATCCTTGGGGTCGACTGGCGCGCTCGGCGGGGGCACGGCGGCTTGCTGTTGCGTCGAGGGCGAGGGCTCGCCGCGGGCGGCGGCCGCTCGCGCGCGCGACTCGGCCGCCGCCTGCCGCGCCGCTTCGGCATTCTCGCGCGCCGCCTCCGCCTTACGCCGGGCCTCTTCCTCGGCGCGCGTGCGCGTGTCGCTCTCCGCCTTGCGCCGGGCTTCGGCTTCTTCCTTGGCTTTGGCGTCCGCTTCGGCCTTGGCCTTCGCTTTAGCTTCTGCTTCGGCTTTCTGCCGCGCCTCCGCCTCCAGACGCTGGCGTTCCGCCGCCGCCGACCGGCGCGCGCTTTCCGCCTGGGCGCGCAGCTCCTCGGTCAGCCGACGCGCCTCCTCCGCCGCGCGACGGGCTTCCGCCAGCTCGGCCTCGGCCTTCTGCCGCGCCAGCTCCAGCGCCTTGCGATCCTTCTCGGCCTGCTCGGCCGCCAGGCGCTGGGCGGCTTCCGCCTGCGCCGCCTGCCGCGCCTCCTGCTCGGCGCGTTGCGCCGCCGCAGCATCGCCAGCGCGCTGCGCCGTCTCCGCGGCCGCCTTGGCTTGCTCCGCCTGACGCGCGGCCGCCGCTTCCGCCTCGCGCCGTGCCTTCTCGGCCGCGATCTGCTGCGCCTCCTGCGCCGCCTGCCGACGCAACTCGGCTTCCGCCGCTTCCTGCGCCTTGCGCGCCTCCTCGCCGGCGCGCTGCGCTTCCAGCCGCAGACGCTCGGCGCGCGCCTGTGCGGTTTCGGCGACGGCCTGATCGTCCCCGGATCCCGGCGACAGCAAGGTCACCGCCGCGCCGGCCCCGACCGCCAGCACCAGCACCCCGGCGGCGATCCATGGCAGCAGGCGTCGTGGCGACGGCGCGGGCGCAACGGAGGCCGGTGCAATGGAAGCAGGCGTCACGCTCTGCGAGATCGGTGGCTGCGTCGTCGGCGCTGCCGCGGCAGACGGCGGCGCCGATGGCGCAAGGCTGGCGGGCGCGACCGTCGCCGTCGCGCCGGTCAGCATGGCGCGCCACTGCGCCAATGTCTGCGGCCGGCGGTCCTCGAACACCTGCAGCCCCGCATCGATCGCCGCCAGAAACGAATCCGAGTAGCGCCCGGCGCCGGCACGGATTGCCGGCTCCATGCCGTCCTCGCGAATGCGGTCGGTGGCCTGCGGCGGGATGCGCCCCGTCACGCCGTGATAGAGCGTGGCGGCCAGGGCGTAGATGTCGGTCCACGGCCCCTGCCTGCCGCTCGACGTGTACTGCTCGAACGGCGCATAGCCCGGCGTGAACACCGACGTGATCGAGCGCGACTTTTCCCCCAATGCCTGGCGCGCGGCGCCGAAATCGATCAGCACCGGCTCGCCGCCGGGCCGGATGAGAATGTTCGACGGCTTGATGTCGCGATGCAGGAAGCCGGCGCGATGCACGTCCTCCAGCCCTTCCAGCACCGGCAGCACGATTGCCTTCAGCCGTTCTTCCGACAGCGGCGCCTCGCGGCGATAGAGCGCCGACAGCGGCTCGCCCTCGACCAGCGCCATCACCATGTAGGCGGTGCCGTTGGCCTGCAGGTAGTCGTAGACGCGCACGATGGCGCCGCTGCGCTCGAACCGCGCCAAAGCGCGCGCCTCGGCGATGAAGCGATCCAGCCCCCACAGGAAGCTCTCGCGATCGCCGCCGGATTTGGCTTTCACCGTGCTGCCGTCGACCCGGATGGAAATGTCGGAAGGCAGGTATTCCTTGATCGCCACGGCGCGATCGAGCTCGCCATCCCAGGCGCGATAGGTGATGCCGAAACCGCCATGGCCCAGCACCGCCTGCAGCTCGTAGCGTCCGAGCCGAAAGCCCGAATGCAGGGCGGCAAGATGCTCCTCGCCACCACTGGCCAGTTGCGTGCGGTCCTCGCTCACGGCAGAAGCGGTCCCCCCCTTACCGCAAGTCTGGCCGAAGCCAGGCTCGCCGACAATGGGCCGAAAATGCCGATTGCGTTATCGGAAGGCCGACTGGTCCTCGCCCCAGGGAAAGGGTTTGGTCTCCTCGTCCATCCATTCCAGCAGATCGCCGCAGCCCGAGCGGCGGCACAGGCGCCAGCCCACGGCCTCGATGGCGCTGACCTCGAAGCGCGAATTGGGCAGGGTGCGGCGGCCGATGCTGCGGCCGGCGAAAACGGCCGTGGATTTGTCCTGCAGCAGATCGTTGGGCACGCCAAGCACCAGCACCTCGCCCCAGCGATCGTCGCGCACCAGCGCCACATTGGCCGAAATCATCCGCAGGAAGCGGGCGGGGAACGCCACCGTCCGCCCCTCGTAGCGGAACGGATTGGTTTCGAGCTGCCGCGGCGTCACCCAGAGTTCGACGCGATTGGCGCGGGTGAAGTCGCGCCAGGCCGTGCGGCTTTCCTCGATGCGCTCCTTGCGCTTGTCCTCGTAGTGCTGCGCCTGGCGGCTGCTGTCGCTTTCGCCGGTGGCGATGTTGCGGAAGTCGCGCAGATCGTCCTTGCCCGCCAGCATTTCGGCGCGCGCGATCGCCTCGGTCGCGCCGCCGAAGGAGCCGATGCCAAGTGCGGCGCGCCGTCCGGCGGCGACCACGGCGAAGCGCTGCACGATGGGCGACGAACAGACGGCGCGATAGGCGGACGCGGCCTGAAGCATCATGCCGCGCAGACGCTTCTCGTCAGCGACCGCCAGTCCGGCCGGCGCCTCGATGGCGATTTCCGCCGCGCCCTCGCCGCAGCGCGGCAGTGGCCCGCCATCGGAACGCACGCGGACATGGATCCAGGCGCTGCCTTCGGCCGCCGGATAGCTCGGCAATTGCACGAAGGCGTTCTGCCGACCCAGCGGTTCGACCCGCGCCGCGAGCGGCGTATCGCCGACGAAGTATCCGCCGCGAAAATGGCCGCGCCAGATCTTGTTCGGCTTCGCCGTCGCCATGGCGGCGAACTCGGCCACGCCCTCGCCATCGGCCAGGCCGTCGCGGCAGGGCCCGCTCCAGCGCAGATGCGGATAGGGTTTGGTGATGGCCGGTGCGGCATGGACGCCGCATTTGCCGGCCGGATCGATCAGCGGACGTACCGTCTCGGCAAGAACGATGCCGGGCGCGAGAATGAGCAGAAGACAAGGCAACAGCAGGCGCATGCCCACAGGCTAGCCATATCAGTTGTCCAAGACAACGGACTGGCCGCGCCGCAATTGCTAGAGTTTGGTCATCTCCGCCGTGCAGTCGCGGTCGCCAGCGCCGCGGTCGAACCCAAAGACCTTGCCGCTGCCGGCGAAACGCGTTGCGCCCTGCGCCGAGAGGCTGAGATTGCCCCGCAAGGAGGCGCCGCCGCGGCCGGTGAAGGCAAACCGATAGGTGAACCGGTCGCCGGCGAAACTGCCCTGGCCCTTGCCGTCACGATAGAAACTCTGCGTCACGGTCGGCCCGGCGACGGAAATCGGATAGTCGGTGAACGGCGTGACAGGCGTGTTCGGGCATTCGATCACCAGCCGCCAGGTGCCGGCATAGGCGAAACCGGCCGCGGCCGCCTGCTGCGGCGGCGTGGCGGGAGCGCGCGCCGCAGCCTCGCGGCGCGCCTTCTCTTCGGCGGCGGCCTTGGCCTTGGCTTCCGCCTCGGCCTGTTTCTTCGCCTCTTCCTCGGCCTTGCGCCGCGCCTCGGCTTCGGTCTTGCGGCGCGCTTCCTCCTCCGCCTTGCGCTTGGCTTCCAGTTCGGCGCGCACGCGCGCTTCGGTTTCCGCCCTGATTTTCGCGTCGGCCTCGGCCCGCGCCCTGGCATCGGCCTCTGACTTGCGGCGGGCCTCCTCCTGCTCGGCAAGCCGGCGCGCTTCGGCCGCCGCTCTTTCCTTCGCTGCAGCTTCGGCCTGCAGGCGCGCCGTCTCGCGCGCCTGCAGCTCGGCCGCCGCCTTCTCAGCCACCGCCCGCGCCTCGGCTTCCTGCTGCAGGCGCTGTTCGGTGGCGACCCGCTCGGCCTCGATCTGCGTCCACGCCGCATAGCCGCCACCGGCCAGCACCAGCAGCACCACGACGCCGAGCGCCGCCAGCAGGCCGCGCCGGCGCGGCTTCGCTGCTGTCTGCGACGGCACCGCCTGCGAGACTGCCATGCCCGTCGCCGGTCCCATCGCGGCAGACATCGGCGCCTGTGTGCCCGGCGGGACGGCCGGTTGAGGGACGGCCAGATCGCCGGTCAGCATGGCGCGCCACTGCGCCACCGTTTGCGGCCGGCGATTCTCGAACACTTCCAGCCCTGCATCGATCGCCGCCAGAAACGAGACGGAATAGCGACCGCCGCCGGCGCGGATCGCCGGCTCCATCGCATCCTCGCGGATCCGATCGGTCGCCTGCGGCGGGACTTTGCCGGTCACGCCGTGATAGAGCGTGGCGGCCAGGGCGTAGATATCGGTCCACGGTCCCTGCTTGCCCGACGAGGTGTATTGTTCGAATGGCGCATAGCCCGGCGTGAACACCGAGGTGATGGACCGCGACTTTTCCCCCAATGCCTGGCGCGCGGCGCCGAAATCGATCAGCACCGGCTGGCCGTTGGCGCGCATCAGGATGTTGGCCGGCTTGATGTCGCGATGCAGGAAGCCCGCCTGGTGCACGTCCTCCAGCCCGTCGAGCACCGGCAGCACGATGGCCTTCAAGCGCTCTTCCGGCAGCGGCGCCTCGCGGCGGTAGAGCGCCGACAGCGGCTCGCCCTCGACCAGCGCCATCACCATGTAGGCCGTGCCGTTGGCCTGCATGTAGTCGTAGACCCGCACCACCGCGCCGCTGTGATCGAAGCGCGCCAGTGCGCGCGCCTCGTCGAGGAAGCGCTCCAGCCCCCACTGGAAACTGTCCTGGTCGTTGCGCGAGCGCGCCCGCACCGTCGAACCGTCGATCCGCACGGCGACGTCGGATGGCAGATATTCCTTGATGGCGACGGCGCGGTTGAGCTCGCCGTCCCACGCCTTGTAGGTGATGCCGAAACCGCCCTGGCCCAGCACCGCCTGCAACTCGTACTTGCCCAGGCGGAACCCCGAATGCAGCGCGACGAAATGTTCGTCGTGCCCTTCGGCCATCCTCGTCCTGTCGTCGGTCATGGCGCGCCACGCTCCCCGCCGGAAGTGTGACGCACGCCGCGCCGCCGGACAATTGCGGCACGATGGCGGCTCCTCGCCCTGCGTTCGCGTCGCACGGTCAGCGCGCCCCGATGGCGGGAAAACCCGGCGGCTGATTGCGCAACTCGACGGTCAAGGTGCGGTTGTCGAGGCGCGACATGCCCGCGATGTTGGCGACGGTGACCCAAACGCGCACCGTCACCGTCGAAGCGGTGACGGAAACGCCCTCGAAACGGTCGATCGTCTGCACCCGGCGATTATGGTTCACCAGCATGGTGTTCATCGCCTTTTCCGCCGAGCCGCGCATGGCGTCCCAGTTCTCCGCGACATAGCGCTTGGGATCGGCCGGCTGCGCGACCGCCGCTTGCTGTTGCGGCGTTGCGGCAGGCCGAGCGGCGGGCGGCTGGCTGGCTGGCGGCGGCGCGGCAGCGCGCGCCTTGCGCTCCGCCTCGGCTTTGGCGCGAGCTTCGGCCTCCAGCTTGCGCCGCGCGTCCTCCTCGGCCTGACGCCTGATCTCGGCTTCGCGCTTTTGCTGCACCTCGAAGTCGGCGCGGATTTTCGCCTCCAGCTCCGCCCGCAGCCGCGCCTCGGTTTCCGCCCGCGCCTTTTCCTCCTCTTCGGCCTGGCGCCGGGCTTCCTCTTCTTCCCGCGCCTTGGCTTCCGCCGCCGCCTTCGCTGCCGCTTCCTCCGCCTGGCGGCGAGCCGCCGCGTCGGCGCGGGCCTTGGCCTCCTGCTCGGCCTTGCGCCGCGCCTCGACGGCGGCGCGCTGTTCCTGCTCCGCCTTTGCCTGCGCCTCGATCTCGGCCTTCTGACGCGCCTCCGCTTCGGCCTGCAGGCGCTGCGCGGTGGCGATGCGCTCGGCTTCTGCCGACTGCCAGGCGGCATAGCCGCCGCCACCGGCCAGCAGCAGCGCGCCGATGCCGGCCGCCAGCAACAACCGCTTGCGGCCCGAGCCGCGCGCCGACGTGGAGACGGCCGCTGGCGCAGCAGAAGCCTCGCCTGCCAGCATCGCGCGCCATTGCGCCACCGTTTGCGGCCGGCGATTTTCCATCACCGCCAGCCCGGCATCGATCGCCGCCAGGAAAGGCCGCGAATAATTGCCGGCGCCGAGCACCGTCGCCGGCTCCATGTCGTCCTCGCGAATGCGGTCGGTCGCTTGCGGCGGCGCCTTGCCGGCGATGCCATGATAGAGCGTCGCCGCCAGCGCGTAGATGTCGGTCCACGGCCCTTGTTTGCCCGACGAGGTGTATTGTTCGAACGGTGCATAGCCCGGCGTGAACACCGAGGTGATCGAGCGCGACTTCTCACCCAGCGCCTGGCGCGCGGCGCCGAAATCGATCAGCACTGGCTGGCCGTTGGCGCGCATGAGAATGTTTGCCGGCTTGATGTCGCGATGCAGGAAGCCCGCCTGGTGCACGTCCTCCAGCCCGT
>JBDZUM010000049.1:0-28107 GCA_040255215.1 Rhodospirillaceae bacterium | reverse complement strand
CGTCCCGATGTTGCAGTGCGGCTTGTTCCGCTCGAACTTCGACTTGCTCATTGCCTTTACGATCCTCTCGCCTTCATTGCCAACCGCCCGGGGCCGATTGCGCCCGAACGATATTCCGTCCGCCTGCCGCTCCGCACGGACGGCCGCCGGACCGTACCGCGCTTGGTTGGAGCGGGTGATGGGAATCGAACCCACGTAGCCAGCTTGGAAGGCTGGTGCTCTACCATTGAGCTACACCCGCAAGCCGATGATTCCGTCGATCCGTCTACAGACCTCTCTGTCGCGTTTTCCGGCAGCCTGGTGGAGGGGGAAGGATTTGAACCTTCGTAGGACAAAGTCCGGCAGATTTACAGTCTGCTGCCATTGACCGCTCGGCCACCCCTCCAGGAAGAGCCGGCCACGGGATGGGTCCGCGACAGCACTCAGAACGACCAGGCATGCCCGAAAAACGGACGAGCGGACTATCGGCATTTTGCCTTAAGTGTCAACCCAAATTGATAGGAATTTCAGAAACAAAACCCCACCCGCCAGGGCACTGGCGACGGCTTTGAAATTGCCATGCCACCCACCGCCGGCTAAGAGGCAGCCATGGCCAGAAACCGCCCCCGCCGCCCGCCTTCCAATCCGAACGCTCGCCCGGATCGTCCGCCATCGCCAGGCGACCGTCACGGCCGGCGTGGTCGACGCGCCGACCGTAGCGACGATGGTCACTGGCTCTACGGACGCCATGCCGTTCTGGCGGCGCTTTCCAACCCGATTCGCGAGGTGCGCCAGATCCTGATGACCCGCGACGCGCAGTCAAGGCTGACGCAGGAACTGGCGGAAGCCAGCGCAAGGCGCGGCGAACCCGTCACGGGCATTCAGCTGGTCGACCGCCACGACATCGATGCGGCACTGGGTCACGACGCCGTGCATCAAGGCATTGCCGCCTATGTCGGGCCGCTGCCCGAGCGCGACCTGGCCGATATCCTCACCGGCAGCGACGACGAGCCGATGGTGTTGATGGTTCTCGACCAGGTGACCGATCCGCACAATGTCGGGGCGGTAATGCGCTCGGCCGAAGCCTTCGGCGCCGCGGCCGTCGTGGTAACGGAACGTAACGCGCCCGAGGAGAGCGGCACGCTCGCGAAGTCGGCATCTGGCGCGGTCGACCGCATCCCGCTGATCCGCGTCATAAACCTGGTTCGCGAACTGGATTACCTGAAATCCCGCGGCTTCTGGATTCTCGGCCTGGCCGGCGAGGCAGACAAAAACCTGGCCGAGGCTGGCGCGGGCGGCCGGGTGGCGCTGGTGCTCGGGGCCGAAGGCGACGGCCTACGCCGCCTGACCCGCGAACATTGCGACCTGCTGGTGCGCCTGCCGATGGCCGGCACCATCCCCAGCCTCAACGTATCGAACGCCGCTGCCGTCGCCCTCTACGAGCTCAACCGCAAGAACCTCGCCTGATCCCGCTGCCGCGCCGTCAAGCGGCTTTGCCGGCGGCACAGAAGCAGGACACGTCGACCGGTACGTCCGCACGCGCCGCAGCGAGTTCCACCCGCTGGCGAATGAGCCGTGCCTCGACCGTCTCGCCGCGCCGTTCCAGGCAGTCCAGCAGGCCGCGCAGGCTCCACAGATTGTCCGGATGGACCTGGGCGCGCGGCAACGACCCGCCCAGGCCGAGATCTTCGCGGTAGACCGTCTCCGCCTCTGCTGCCCTGCCCTGCTCCAGGAGCAGGGCGCCGAGCGCATGGCGTACCGGCTGCATCCAGCCCCACGGCTCGTCGTAGGGCAGGTCGTCCTCCAGCGCCACTGCCTGGCGCAGTGAAGCGAACGCCGCGTCGTACTCGCCGCGGCGATAGGCGATCTCGCCCTCCAGCATCCGGTCGGCAATGGCGAGCAGGCTCGGGCAGGGAACATTGTGCAGATACCGCGTTTCAGGCACCCGCTTCGCCGCTTGTCGGAACAGTTTCTGCTCGCTCTCGGCCGCCGGCACTTCTCCCAGGGCCGCATGAGCCACGCCCTTGGCGTAATGCATCATGGCGATCGTGTTGCAGTACAGTCCCGAGTCCTGCGGCATCGGCTGGGCGATGATTTTCCGCCACTTGCCGAAGCGGATCAGCACGTGCTGCTTGATCGAGACGTAGCTCTCGAAAAAATCGGCCATCGGTGGAGAGACCATGCGCAGCATCTCCTCCGGCATGGTCTCGATCAGTTCCTCGGCAGCGGCCAGAGCTGGCTGGAACTGGCCCAGGAACATCGCGCCGTAAGCGGCGAAGTGGTAGTTGTGCACCCGGTAGCCGGAGTAGAAATTCATCGGCCCAGCCCGATCGTAGAATTTCCTGTCGGCGACGATCGCCTTCTGGTTCCACACCATGGCGTCCCGATAGTGGCCGCACTGGATGTCGATATGCGTCGGCATGTGCACCAGATGCCCCATGTCCGGCGTCAGCTCGCGCAGGCGATCGCCGGTAAGCAGCGCCGTCTCGGGGTGAGGCGACATCTCCATCAGATGGACGTGAAGATGCAGCAGCCCGGGATGATCCATTGCACCCGGCAGATCGCGAAAGGCCGATTCGAGCACGCGGCGGGCTTCCAGCGTGCCGGCCCCCTTCGCCGGTTCGCCCGTCCGCAGATCCCACATCTTCCAGGGCGTACGATTGAGGATCGCCTCGACGTAGATCGTCCGGATGTCGAGATCGGCCGGATGGGCCCGATGGGCCAGACGCATGGCGTCGGCGAACGAATCGTTCCACGGTCGCTGGTCATCGATGGGCTCCCGCTGCGGATAGCGCGACTGCAGCGCTTCGATCAGCGCCCGCTCGGCCGCCGTGACGCCATCGGACAGCTTCAAGGCCGTACGCGAAGAGTCGAACGCCCGGCCCAGCGCATTCGCCTTGCCGGCCGCGTCCTGCAATTCCCAGGGAAAGTTGTAGTTGGGCCCGACCGCATAGGCGACGCCCCAATGCGCCATGGCGCAGTTCGGATCGGCGGCGAGCGCCTTCTCGAAACAGACGATCGCCTCTTCATGGTGATAGCCGAAACACCAGTTCAGGCCACGATCGAACCAGCGCTGCGCGTCAGACGAAACAGTGGTGATCTTCCTGCCATAGGGCCCGAGATCGTAGGGATAGTCCATGTCAGCCCTCCCCTCTTTCAACCAAACCACTCGTCGATCGGCATCAACTCACGACGATGAACTAGTGAATGGTAGCACCTGGCGACGCTGGGGTAATCTCGAGCCTTGCCTGTCCGAGCTCAGTTGCGCCCACCTGCACGCTTTGATATTGAGGCGCCACAAACGGTTAGCCGGGTTAGCACAGCGGTAGTGCAGCGGTTTTGTAAACCGAAGGTCGGGGGTTCAAATCCCTCACCCGGCACCAGACCTCCGCAAAAGTCAGCATTCCTGCCGGAAGCTCGATGGACGATGATCTCGATGCCCGAAGGCGGGCCGCTTCGGCGGCCAGCGGCGGCTATTCCGACAGCGCCATCTACGAGATGGTCCGTAAGGCCATCCATGACTGCGGCGCCATCGACAACGTTCTCGATTTCGGCGCCGGGCAGGGCTATTTCGCCGGGGTGCTGCTCGAATCCGGTTTGTTCCGCCGTGTCGTCGCCGCCGACCTCATAGCTCGACCAACCGGTCTGTCCGAAGCGATAGAGTGGCTGCAGGCGGACCTGAATCGCGGCATCCCGTCGGCCGACTCGCAATTCGATATCGTGACCGCGGTGGAAGTGATCGAGCATCTCGAGAATCCGCGCGCCATGATGCGCGAACGCTTTCGGATCCTTCGTCCCGGCGGAACATTGCTGCTGACGACGCCGAACAACGAAAGCATCCGTTCGCTGATCAGCCTCGCCATCCGCGGACATTTCGCAGCCTTCGGGCCGGACAGCTATCCCGCCCACGTCACCGCCCTGCTGGCCGCCGATCTAGTCCGCGCCTCGCGCGAGGCGGGCTTCGTCGATCAGGCGGTCTCTTATTCCGGTACTGGCATGGTGCCCGGCATGCCCGGCAGAACCTGGCAAGGTATCGGTCTCGGCGTTCTGTGTGGCAAGCGGTTCAGCGACAACCTGCTGCTCAGCTGCCGCCGGCCGAATTGAGTTGCGGCAACAAGCGTACGATACGCTTCCTGTACGCAGCCCAACTTCTTTCCTGTCGCATCGCCCAGGACGCCGCCGACCAGTCGCGCAGGATCGCCGGATTGGCGAGCACCCGATCGACCGCCGCACGCAACGCCTCCGGCGAAGGCTCGGACAGCACGATGCCGTTCGGTCCCAGGGGGCCGTTGCGAACGCCGTCGCCGCAATTGGGCGACTGGATGATGCCCAGGCCGCAAGCCGCCGCTTCGTAGAGCACGATCCCGCCCCCCTCGTGGAGCGAGGGAAACAGAAAGCAGTGCGCCGACGCGAGATGGCGTCTCAACTCGTGGTTCGGAACGGCGCGATGGTATTCGATGTTTCCGAGGTTAGCGCGCAGCACATGGCCCGGCAGCGTCGTCGGACCGATCACCGTACACTGCGCCCGATCCGGCGGCATCTTCCCGAAAACGTCCACCAGCAGCTGGAAGCCCTTGCGTGCCGAGACGTTGCCGACGAAGACGAAGCGGACAGGCAGGGTCCCTACCCCCGGCGGCTCGACGTAGGCCTTAGGGAAATTCGCCTCCTCGTAGCCGTACGGGCAGACGTGCACCGTTTCTGCCGCAGCCCCATGCTGGATCGCCAGACGCGCCGCATAGTCCGAACCTACCACGATATGGCTGGCGGCCTTGACCTCGGCGGTACATCTGTCGATCTCCGCCGGCGTCGGGATTTCCGCGACGTCGATCAGCGGCCCGAACCGCTCGCGCTGCGCCAGAAGCTGATCGCGCAGACCGGCCATATGAGCGATCGATTGGTCCAGCACTGTCGCGACACCCCGCGCCCGGGCATGTGCGAAGACGTGCAGCGCCGACGTATCGTAGCCCCATACCCGATCGACCGGCTCCTTTTCCATCAGCCGGACTACCGACCGCTGGAACAGGTCGTTGCCGATACGATTGACGAGGCGTGCGGCGCCGCGTTGCGACAGTCGCGACAGCGCGAGCTCTACCCATTCCAGCGCCGGCAGGTGACGGACGCTGGCGGCAGCGATGGCGCTCGTCGCCCGCCGCTGGAGGGCAGGTCGAACGCGACGCGCCAGGCCCTCGGGCAGATATCGAACGGCACGATACGGCCATCGTTCGGGGTCGTAGTAGATCGCGGTCGCATACCAGTCGAGCTCGCCGGCTTGCGCGATCGCGGCAGCGGCGTGCCAGGAATGCTGGCGTCCCGGATGGAAGACGCCGGTGTGCGCCATACGGGCCGTCAACGCCTGACGTATGAAGGGTGAGGTCTCAGCGATCTCAGCGCTTGTCGCGGCTGACTGATCCCCTGCGGCGCCAGCGCCGCGTCGAGCAGAGGCAACTTAAACAGGATTCCCAGCATCAGCCAGTAGTAGTAAGCCATCGGATCCTGATCGAGCGCCCAACCGCGACTGCTGATGTAAGCCATGAACACCACCATCGCCACGACGATCAGACCGATATCCCGCAGTTGCGGATCGCGCAAACGGCCGGAGATCTGGATGCCTGCAAAAATGAGATAAAGGAACAGGGCAATGATGCAAACGAAGCCAAGAACGCCCATCTCCAGCCAGGCCTTCGCATAGTAGTTTTCGATGGTCACGAACTGACCAAGACGAATAAGGCTGGCGACGTCGCCGACATGGCGCGATGCTGCGGTGCCGGCGCCGACACCGATTCCCCAAGGCCCGCCGTTCTCGATCGCGTAAGTCAGTCCGCCGAGGACGATGCCGCGCCCGTTGATGACGGCCAATTCGGCGACATGGTCGATGAGCGCCGACTGGTCGAACTGTGAGAGCACGACGGCGCCGAACACCATCAGCCCGAACAGCACCAGCATATTGCTGCCGCGACCGAAGCCGAAACGCAGCGCACCGATCACCGCCAGCAGGAAAGGCAAATGCAAGAACATGCCGCGCGAGCCGCTGGTCAGCGCCGCCGCCACCACCAGGATCAGCGTGGCGTAGCCGAACAGCCGCCAGTTTCGCGAGAATTCGAGGCGAAGCTGCACCAGGACCGGCAGGACCATGAAGATGCAAAACATCGAATACTGGGCGGCGAACTGAAACGTACCGGGGATGCGGAAGATCTTGCTCTGGCCGACCTGGAAGGCGACGAACCCCTGCGTAGCGTTTCGGGCGAAATCGCCGTGCAGCAGTTCGACCGATTCGCGGTAGTGGTTGTTGATCGCCCCCATCCACATCAGCAGACCGACGGCGCAGGGAATCCACCCCATGACGACGAACAGGCGCATCAGATTCAGAATGTCGGACTTGTCGCGGACATAGGCGGCGGTGACCGCGGCCAGCGGAATGTAGAACAGCCAGACCTTCGCTCCCAAAACGGACACCATCGAGCCGCTGGTGTGGCTGATGGCGGCACTTGCGGCGATCAAGGCGGCGAAGGCCGAAACGATTACGATGAAACCGAAAGGAATCCCCATCCGGTCGCTCTGGCGCCGGGTAAGCGCGAAAGCAACATAGAGTGGAACGATAATCAGGATGTCGCGAACCAGATTGCCGATCGGCGAAGGGGCGAAGGCCGCCACGACAATCCCGGTGAAAGGCGTATAGACGACGAGCGCATAGACGCCGAGTCGCCAGCGAAACATGATCGCCGCCCAGACCAGCGCGCCAAGCACTACGGATGCGACCGTCACAATCAGCGACATCGAACGACAGAATCCCCGGATGATCGGCCGCCGCAGCGCGACCGCGACGAACAAGCTACCACAGCAGGCCGACTGACTGAATCAATTAGTGGCCGGACGCAACGCCCCTGAGTCCGGGGATTCCGTCGGAGAGGAAACTGTCCATGACTTCCAGCGCCCAGCCCCGCAGCCCGCGCATCCGGGCTCTGGGGGAGTTGACCTGACGCAGCCATTCGGAAATCGGGGCTTCGAAGCCTCGCTTCGGCAGCGCTGCCAGTTCGGCCCAGGTCGTTTGGTCCATGGTATCGCGTAGCGCCGTCTTCGTCGGTGGATCGGCGGATCCGATCTGCGGCATCAGTTCGCAGACCATCGCAGCGTCGGCGAACGGCACTCTCACCTCAACGCCATGCCGCATCGATGCCCAGTCGGTATCCCGAAGCAGCTGATTGGTCATGTACCGGCGCAGTTCGAGGAGCGTGACCAGCGCATGCGTGCTGACCGTCGGTAGCTTGACGGCCGGTGCGCCGCGATCGAGATCTTCGAGAGCATGGCGCGCCCGGTCGCGGCCGAGCACGCTGTCCAGCTCCCACGGCAGAAACAACGACCGACGCAGCATGTACGCATCAGTCACGTCGGTGCCATACTCGAGCAGGCTCGAATATTTCGGCGAGACCACCCGCGACATGACCGGCGCCACGGCCGACCGCATCAGGCCGCCGGCGCCGCGAAGCGAACGGAAACGGCCCAGCAACCGCACCAGGTTGGGGATTTGGCGGAAGCTGGGATAGCCGCCCAGCAATTCGTCGCCCCCGACGCCGGAAAGGGCGACCTTCAAGCCGAGTTCCCTGGCGGCCAGACTGACGAAATAGGTGTTGATGCCGTCGATCGTCGGCTGGTCCATGGCATCGAGAATGGCCGACCGATGGCGCGCGAAATCGCTGGCGGCGAAGCGGACGGAGCGGTGTTGCAGGCCCAGTCGATCCGCCACCCGCTCGGCCGCGCCGGTCTCGTCCCGATAGGGTCCCGCCGGCGTATCGAAGGCGACGGTAACGCTGCACAGGCTGTCGTGCATTTGCTTGTTGGCGATGCTGGCGATCGCCATGGAATCCAGGCCGCTCGACAGAAACAATCCAACCGGAACGTCGGCTACCAGATGCCATTTGACCGACTCTGCGAGGGTCTCGGCGACCGTCCGGACGCCATTGCCCGAAGCGGCGAACTGCGCCGCCGGATCGAAGAACCGTTGCGGAGCGCCGGCACCCGCCGCATCGACCCAGATCCAATGCCCGGCCGGCAGGGCGCAGACATCTGCCCACCACGTCAGCGGTTCGGGCACCGACCCCCAGACCAGGAAGCCCGCCTGCGCCCCCGGCCGCAAGGTGCTGGAAACGCCGCCGCCGGCGACCAGCGCGCGGGCCTGCGAAGCAAAGCGGAACGTGCCGCCGGTCGTCGAATAGTAGAACGGCTTGATGCCGAGCGGGTCCCGCGCCGCAAAAATCCCGCGCCGCCGACCGTCCCAGATGGCGAAGGCATACATGCCGCGCAGGCGGTCCAGCATGCCCGCCCCGTGGATGCGATAGAGCTTCAGCAGCACTTCCGTGTCGGTGCCGCTGGCGAAGCTTTCGCCCGCCGCTTCAAGCTCGCTCCGCAGATCGCGGTAGTTGTAAATCTCGCCGTTGAACGTGATGCACAATCCGGCGGCGGCGTCGATCATCGGCTGATGACCGGCCGGCGTCGGATCGATGATCGAGAGCCTGCGATGATCGAACAGGCATCGGTCGTCAGACGAGCGCCACACCCCGTGGTCGTCGGGGCCGCGAAAACGCTGTCGCCAGCTGATTGCCTGAAGTTCGTCGAGCGAAGGCGGGGCCGCACGCCGGTCGTAGGCGTAGAGGCCCGCAATTCCACACATTCGATGCCCTGTTCCGCAGCGCCGCCCGAGCGATCCTGGCATGGCCAAAATGTGCGGGAAGTGACGCTATCCTAGCAGCGGGGCGATTATTGTTCGGACCTTGGACAAACGCCAGATGGCGCGCCGGCCGCTTTAAAACAATTTGCCACTGTCGCAAACTTGCATCACTGATAGTTGTAAATGCGAGTTCTTCACGTCATCGCCACTTTGGACGCCGCAAGCGGCGGGCCGGCCAAAGCCTGCGTTGAAATGGCCGCCGCCGTCGCCCGCCTGGGCCACAAGGTCGACATCTTCACCACAGACTGGCGCTCGCCGACGCCGGATGGCGAGGCAGCCCGCTACCCCTATGCGGCTGGCTCGTTGCGCAGCTTCCGCTGCGGATTTCCCGGATACTGGAAACCCTCGGCCGCCCTCGCCCGGGCCCTTCTGTCGGAGACGCGACACTACGACCTGCTGCACGTCCATTCCCTGTATCTGTTCCACGACCTGGTGGCGCCGCTTGCCGCCCGACGCGCGAACCGGCCTTACATCGTCCGCCCGCACGGACTGCTCGATCCTTACATCCGCGGCCGCCATCGCCTGCGCAAGGCGCTGGTCGAGTTCGCCTACCAGGATCGCGTTCTCGCCCAGGCCGATGCGATCCACTACACCTCGGCCGACGAACGGCGCATCTCCGAGCCCTATGCGCAAGGCGCGCCGGGAATCGTCGTTCCTCTCGGCGTCGATGCGCCGACGCCGGTCGACAATGTCGCTCGCCAGCCGCGGCGCCTGTTGTTCCTGTCCCGGCTGCATCCCAAAAAGGGCCTCGACCTGCTCATCCCGGCCTTCGCGGCCGTGCGCCAGCGGTTCGCCGACGCCCGGCTGGTGGTCGCTGGTCCCGACGACGGCGCGCGTCCCCTGGCAGTCGAACTGGTGGCGCGGCATGGACTGGGCGATTGCGTCGAGTTCCCCGGCATGCTGACCGGTCCGGACAAGGACCGCGCCTTCGCCGAGGCAGGCCTGTTCGTCCTGCCTTCCTACAGTGAGAATTTCGGTATCGCCGTCGCCGAGGCCATGGCAGCCGGGCTGCCGGTGGTGGTCTCCGATCAGGTGAACATCCACGACGCCATTGCCGATGCGGGGGCCGGGCTGGTGGTGCCATGCCAGATCGACCGCCTGGCGCAAGCGCTCTCGGCGCTGCTGGCCGATCCGGATCGGAGCAGGCAGATGGGGAGCAATGGCGTCGAACTGGTGCGCAAGCGCTATAGCTGGCCGGCGATCGGAAAGCAGCTGGAAGACGTCTACCGCCAGATCGTTGATCGTCGGCGGTCCTGAGAATTCAGCGCGAAACCAGCGTATCGCCGAGCGCCAGCACATCCATGTTGGTGCGCAGGAAGCAGTCGATCGCCTCCTCCGGCCGGCACACTACCGGCTCGTTCTCGTTGAACGACGTGTTGAGCAGCATCGGAACGCCGGTCAGTTGCAGGAATGCCTCGATCAGGCGGGCATAGCGGGGATTGGTCGCCGCGGTCACCGTCTGCAGCCGGCCGCTGCCGTCGACATGGGTGACGGCGGGAATGGCCGCGCGCCGCTCGGGCCGGATGCGGTAGACCTGCATCATGAAGGGCACGTCGTCGTCGGTCTCGAACCAGTCGGCGACGTGATGGCGCAGCACCGACGGGGCGAAAGGCCGGAACGACTCGCGGCGTTTGATCTTGGAGTTGAGAATATCCTTCATGTCGGTGCGGCGCGGATCGGCCAGGATCGACCGATTGCCCAGCGCCCGCGGCCCCCATTCCATCCGTCCCTGGAACCAGCCGATGACCTTGCCATCGGCGATCGCCCGTGCGACGCGGCTCGCCATGTCGTCCGGCGACAGGGTCTCGATGGTGCAGCCGCTGCGCTCGAACTCGGCCCGGCGCGCATCGATCGCCGCATCGATTTCCGTCTGGGTGAAGGACGGCCCCCAATAGGCATGCTCCATCGCCTGTCGCGGCGCCTGCGGCTGCAGCCGATGCCAGACCGCAAGTGCCGAACCGATGGCGCCGCCGGCATCGCCCGCCGCCGACTGCACGTAGCAGCGCACGAAAGGCGAGCGTTCGTAGATCTTGCCGTTGGCGACCGAGTTGTAGGCGCAGCCGCCGGCCAGCGCGAGAGCGGAACTGTCGCTGCTGCGATAGACGCTCTCGAGCAGATTGAAGAACGCATCCTCGTAGGCCGCCTGGACCGACCGGGCGAGATCGCGATGGCGTTGGTCGAGCGCTTCGCCCGCGGCGCGCGCGGGCCCCAGCAGATCGACCAGCGCCTCGCTGTAGAGGCGACCGCCCGATGGCACGCCGTCGCGGATCTGGTAGTTGGCGCCAGCGCGCGCATGGTTGAAATAGCGCAGGTCGAGTTCGAACCTGCCGTCCGGCTTCAGCTTGAGAATCTTTTCCAGCGCCGGCCGGTAGGTCGGTTGGCCGTAGGGCGCCAGCCCCATGACCTTGTATTCGTCGCCGTAGTGCTCGAAACCGAGATACTGGGTCAGCGCCTCGTAGAAAATGCCCAGCGAATGCGGGAAATGCACCCGCCCCTGCACGGAGATCGCGCCGCCCTCCCCCGTGCCCCATGCGGCGCTCGAAAAATCGCCGAAGCCGTCGACCGACACCACCGCGGCGCGCTCGAACGGCGACACCAGGAACGCCGAGGCGAGATGCGCCTCGTGATGCTCGATGTTGTGGATGCGCCCCTTGAACGAGGACTGCGGAAACGCCTCGGCCAGAAGTTCCGCCGTGTCGCGCCATTGCCTGCGGTTGGCCAGCCGCTGACCGAGCAGCGACAGACTCGGCCGCCGCCGCAGCACGTAGGCCGCTTTGCGCACCAGATTGGCGTTCGGGTCGCGATTGAGCGCGACATGGTCGATATCGGACAGCGTCAGCCCGGCCTCGGCCAGGCAATAGGCGATCGCGTGCTGCGGAAATCCGCCCCAGTGCTTGATGCGGCGGAAGCGCTCCTCCTCGGCGGCGGCGACCAGCTTGCCATCCACCATGACGCAGGCTGCCGAATCGGCGTGAAACGCGTTCAGTCCGAGGATCGCGGTCATGAGGGCGCGCCACCCTTGATATCGTCGCGCAGCAGGGTCAGCGATAGGACGATCTCCGACGCCATGCGCTGCAGCGAATAGTAGAGACCGGCACGGCCATCGAGGATCAGGCCTCTGCCGAACAGGCAATAGAGCAAGATCGCGCCGGGAGCGACCAGACGCAGCTTGCGCAGCCGGTCGGGCCAGTCGAGTTCGCTCCAGCGACGCGCGCGCAGCTTGTCGGCCTCGAGCCGCATGTAGCGCGCCTGCGACGCCAGCCAGTGCTGCAGGCTCTTGCGGTCGTCGTGCCGCAGCCGCTGGCGCAGATCAACGACGTTCCCGGCCAGCTTCAGCCGATGCGTATGGCCGTCCTGCTCGAATGAGCCGCGCGCGCGACGGAACAGCACGGTCACCGGCGGATAGAGCGATCCCCGCAATTCGCGCCCGTCGACGCAATAGACGAAATGCGCCCGATAGCCATCGACTTCGGGCTCTGCGGGCAATCTTTCGAGTTCGGTGGCAAACGGGCCGTCCGCCACGTAGTCGGCATCGAAGGCCAGCACCCAGTCGCTGTCGATCCCCGTTGCTGTCAGACCGTAGTTCCACTGCGCGGCATGCGAATCGAACGGCCGCTGGAACAGCGCGACGTTGGCGTAGCGTCCGACGATTTCAGCCGTCGCATCGGTGCTGCCGGAATCGACCACGACCACCCGCCGAGCCCAGCGCAGCCCGTTCAGGGTCCGGTCAATGTTCTCCGCCTCGTTAAAGGTCAGAATCAGGGGCGTTATCCGGGCAAGGTCCATCGGGTCCGATTTTGCTGCGCAGCGGCGTTAGATCGTTGCAGACATTGCCAGTTATAGCGCGGCGCCTGCAAATTCCACTATATCTTGTTGATTTTACGTCAGTTTTGATCTACCTTCCCATCGGTTCAGGGCGTGGCAATACGGAACTGATTGGCCCTCGGTCCTCGGAACATGAGAAAATTCGAACGATGAACTCGGTACGGCCAGTTTCCCCCGCCCTGGTGCGCACCGGATTCAGGCTGGCGGATGTCGCCGTCACCATCCTGGCGGCCGGCGCAGCCTACGAAATCTATCTCACCGATTCCATCGTCCAGGCGGACGGGCTCTACGCCATTGGCATCGTGCTCGCCGCCCTGCTCACGGCCAACATCTTCCCCCTGTTCGGACTCTACGACGAGCGGCACTGGCGCAACTGGTTTCGCCAGATCTCCCGGCCGCTGCTGGCCTGGACCGTCGTCGCTGCCCTGCTGATCGTGGCCGCCTTCGTGGCCAAGGTCTCGACCTACTTCTCCCGTGGCTGGGTCATCGTCTGGTTCGTCGCCGGTTATGCCGGTCTGTTGCTGGTCCGTGTGGCTTTGCGCGCGCTGCTGACGCGCTGGTCGGAACTCGGCCGCCTGTCGCGCTCCGTCGCCATCGTCGGTGCGGGGCCGGTCGGCAAGCGGCTGATCGAGCATCTCGGACGCAGCGGCGATCGCGAAATCGTTCTGGTCGGCGTCTATGACGACCAGCCCCCGGCAGAGACGGACGTCGCCGGCGTCAATTACTGCGGCACCGTCGCCACCTTGCTGGCTGACGCCCGCCGCCAGCGCATCGACCAGATCGTGGTTGCCATGCCATGGTCCAGCGAGAGCGAGATCATCGCGATTTTCAAGGCTTTGTGGGCCCTGCCAGTCGATATCCGGCTCGCTCCCGACATGATCGGCTATCAGCTCACCCATTGCGCTTTCGGCACTCTGGGCGACGTGCCGGTGCTGAACGTGTTCGACCGGCCTCTGTCGGACGAAAAGATGGTGCTCAAGCGGATCGAGGATTTCGGCCTGGCCAGCCTGATGCTGGTGGCGCTGTCACCGGTGATGCTGCTGATCGCCGCCGCGGTGAAGCTGACCAGCCCGGGGCCGGCGCTGTTCCGCCAGCCGCGCTTCGGCTTCAACAACCAGCTGATCGAAGTCTACAAGTTCCGCACCATGCGGGTCCACGAAACGCCGTCCGACGGCATCGTGCAGGCTCAGCAGGGCGATCCCCGCGTGACGGCTCTCGGCGCCTTCCTGCGCCGCACCAGCCTCGACGAACTGCCGCAGCTGTTCAACGTGCTCAACGGCTCGATGTCGCTGGTCGGCCCCCGCCCGCACGCCAACGGCACGCGAGCGGCCAATGTGCCCTTCGAGGATGCCGTCGCCGAATACGCCGCCCGCCACCGCGTCAAGCCCGGCCTGACGGGCTGGGCCCAGGTCAATGGCTGGCGCGGCGAGACCGACACGATCGAAAAGATCCAGCGCCGGGTCGAGCACGATCTGTTCTATATCGAGAACTGGTCCTTGCGATTCGATCTGAAGATTCTGTTCCTGACGCTCGGCGAAGTGCTGCGCCGCCGCAACGCCTGGTAGTCCACAGGGTATTGGCCGCCGGTGAATCCTCGCTTGATTTGACCGCTCGCTGGTGTATCCCTACCGCCCTTGTTGCAGCGCGGCAGGCGTCCATGGACCATCTCGACCGGCTCGAAAGCCAGAGCATCTACATATTCCGCGAAGCCAGGGCGCTGGTGCCGCGGCTGGGCATGCTGTGGTCGCTCGGCAAGGACAGCAACGTCATGGTCTGGCTGGCCCGCAAGGCCTTCTACGGCAAGCTGCCCTTCCCGGTCATGCACATCGATACCGGCCGCAAGTTTCCCGAGATGTACGCCTTCCGCGACCGCTACGCCAAGGAGTGGGATCTCGACCTGATCGTCGGCGAGTGCCCGCCGGTCGAGGAGATGGACCCCACCCTGCCGCCGGCGGCGCGCTCGGCGGCGCGCAAGACATTCGGCCTCAAGAAGATGATCGCCGAGCGCGGCTTCGGCGGCATCATCGCCGGCATTCGCCGCGACGAGGAAAGCATCCGGGCCAAGGAGCGCATTTTCAGTCCGCGCGCGGTCGACGGCGAATGGAACTTCCGCGACCAGCCGCCCGAGTTCTGGAACTTCTACCACGCCAACTATCCGGCCGGCGTGCATGTCCGCATCCATCCGCTGCTGCAATGGCGCGAGATCGACATCTGGCGCTACATCCAGCGCGAGAAGATGCCGATCATCGACCTCTACCTGGCCAAGAATGGACGGCGCTACCGCTCGCTCGGCGACAAGGACATCACCAATCCGATGGCGAGCGAGGCGGACACGATCGAGAAGATCATCGTCGAGCTGGAGAACACCAGGCAGTCCGAGCGCGCCGGCCGCGCCATGGACCACGAATCGGAAGACGCCTTCGAACGACTGCGCCGCGCGGGGTACATGTAGAGATGAGCGGCGAACTGCAGAACGTCCGACTGGTCATCGTCGGCGAGGTCGATCACGGCAAGTCCACCCTCGTCGGCCGCCTGCTCTACGACACGGGCTCGCTGGCCGAAGGCAAGCTGGAAGCGCTGCAGGCGGTATCGAAGAAGCGCGGCCGTGCCATCGAATGGGCCTTCGCCCTCGACGCCTTCCAGGCCGAGCGCGACCAGGGTATCACCATCGACACCACCACCGTCTGGTTCAAGACCGCGAACCGGCAGTTCGTGCTGGTCGATGCGCCGGGCCATCACGAGTTCGTCCGCAACATGATCACCGGGGCCGCGGAAAGCGACGCGGCGCTGCTGCTGATCGACGCCGGCGAAGGCATCAAGCCGCAGACCCGGCGCCACGCCATGCTGCTGTCGCTGCTCGGCGTGCGCCAGCTCGCCGTGCTGGTCAACAAGCTCGATCTGATCGACTTCTCCGAACAGAAGTTCCGCCAGCTCGCCGCCGACGCCCAGACGCTGCTTGGCGAAGTCGGGCTGACGCCCAATGCCATCGTTCCGGCGGTGGCGCGCGACGGCGACAACATCGCCATCCGCAGCGAACGCATGGGCTGGTACGACGGCCCGACCCTGCTCGAGATGCTCGACAGTTTCGGTCCGGCGATGCCGCGCGATGCCCAGCCGTTCCGCTTCCCGGTGCAGGACACCTATCGCGTCGGGGAAAAACGCATCTATGCCGGCCGCGTCGAAAGCGGTTCGGTGCGCGTCGGCGACACGGTGCTGATCTCGCCGATCAACCGGCAGACCCGCGTGCGCAGCATCGAGGTGTTCGGCGCCCCGGCCGCCGTCGGCCAGGCTGCTGCCGGCGAATCGATCGGCCTGACCTTGGAAGACCAGGTATTCGCCGATCGCGGCGCCCTGTTCAGCCACGTCGAGAACGCGCCGATCGAGACCAACGAGATCAAGGCGCGCATCTTCTGGCTGCCCAAGGCGCCGCTGGTGGTCGGCCAGTCGCTGCGCCTGCGCATCGGCACCAGCGAGGTCCCAGCGCAGCTCACCGAGATCGCCGCCCGTATCAGGCCCGCCGGGATCGATACCGACGCGCCGTCGATCGAGCAGAACGACCTGGCCGACGTGCGTTTGCGGCTGGCCGAGATCGTCGCCGTCGACAGTTATGCCGATATGCCGGCGACAGGCCGTTTCGCGCTGATCGATGGCACTGGCGTGGTCGGCGGCGGCATCGCCGACCTGCACGGCATCCCCGACCAGCGCCGCCTGCGCACCCAGGCCGGCACCAACCTGACCGCCGTCGCCCATACGGTCGAGAAGGACGTGCGCAGCCGCCGCAACGGCCATCGCGGCATCGTCGTCTGGCTGACCGGCCTGTCCGGCGCCGGCAAGTCGACCCTGGCAATGGCGCTGGAGCGCCGTCTGTTCGAGCGCGGCTACCAGACCTACGTGCTGGACGGCGACAACGTCCGCCGCGGCCTCAATGCCGATCTGACCTTCTCCGCCGACGACCGTACGGAGAATATCCGGCGCGTCGCCGAAGTCTCCGCGCTGTTCGCCGATGCCGGCCTGATCGCCATCACCGCCTTCATCTCGCCGTTCCGCGCCGGACGCGATCACGCGCGCAAGGCGACCGGCGATGGCGGCTTCGCCGAGGTCTACGTCAAGGCGTCGCTGGAGACTTGCGAGACCCGAGATCCCAAGGGCCTCTACGTCAAGGCGCGTCGTGGCGAGATCGCCGATTTCACCGGCATCTCGGCCGATTACGAGGAGCCGGAGAACCCCGATCTCGTCATCGACACCGAGGCGCATTCCTTCGAGCAGTGCCTCGATCAGCTGTTCGAATACGTGGTGCGGCAGACCAGAACATGACGGCAGGCGGTCTGAAAATCGTCCTGCACGATTATTCGGGCCACCCGTTTCAGGTCGAACTGGCGCGCGAACTGGCCCGCCGGGGCCACACGGTGCACCACTGCTTTTCCGATTCGATGCAGACGCCGCAGGGCGCCCTGCAGCGACGCGCCGACGACGCCGCCACCTTCTCGATCGCGCCCATCAGCCTCGGCGCGCCACTGGCCAAGTACAGCTACTTCCGTCGCTGGGCGGCCGAGCGCCGCTATGCCGCCCTGCTGCGCCAGCGCATCGCCGAGCAGGCGCCGGATGTGGTGATCTGCGGCAACGGCGCGCCCGACATCCAGACGGCTGCCCTGCAGGCCGCCCGCGCTCGCGGGGCGCGCTACGTGTTCTGGCTGCAGGACCTGTATGGCGAAGCGGCCAGCCGAATCCTGCCCCGACGCCTGAAGCTGCTCGGGCACGCCGCGGCGTGGTGGCTCTCGCGCAAGGAAGCCGACTGCCTGCGCCGATCCGACGCCGTGGTCTCGATCAGCGCCGATTTCGTTCCTCTCCTGCAGTCGCTCGGCGTGTCGCAGGCGCGCGTCTCGACGATCGAGAACTGGGCCCCGCTGGACGAGATCGCGCCGCGACCGAAACGCAACCCGTGGTCGGAGCGCCACGACTGCGCCGACGACTTCTGCTTCCTCTACGCCGGCACGCTCGGCCTCAAGCACAATCCGGAATTGCTGGCCCGCCTCGCCGAAGGTCTCGCCGCAAAACCGCGCGGCCGCCTGATCGTCGCCTCGCAGGGGCTGGGCGCGGATTACCTGGCGCGGGAAAAGGCTGCCCGCAAGCTCGACCGCCTGACGCTATTGCCGTTCCAGCCCTACGACTCGCTGCCCGACATGCTTGGCGCGGCCGACGTGGCGGTGGCGCTGCTCGAACCCGATGCCGGCGTGTTCTCCGTCCCGTCCAAGGTGCTGAGCTATTGCGCCGCCGGCCGCGCGGTGCTCGCCGCCATGCCGGCCGAGAACCTCGCCGCCAGGCTGATCGCCCGCGAGGACGCCGGCGCCGTCGTGGCGCCAGACGACGTCCGGGCCTTCGTCGAAGCCGCTCTGGCGCTGCTCGACGAGCCGGCGCGCGCCGCCGCCATGGGCCACAACGCCCGCGCCTATGCCGAGCGGACCTTCGCCATCGGGCCGATCGCCGATCGTTTCGAGGCGATCGTTGCGCCGCCGCGTGCCTGACAAAGCGGTTCGCAAAACGCCCATAAACGTCTAATATGACGAGCGTTTTATTGGGGGATCGACCGTTGGCTGAATCATCGAAAAACCAGGGTCTGGTGGTCGTCGCCGGCGCCGGCGGCTTCATCGGCGGCCATCTGGTCGGCCATCTCAAGCGGCTGGGCTGGTCCGATGTCCGTGCGGTCGATTTCAAGCCCAAGAGCGAGTGGTACCAGCGCCATCAGGGCGTCGACGAGCGCGTGCTCGATCTGCGCGAGGCCGCCGCCTGCCGCGAGGCCGCCGCTGGCGCCACCCAGATATACAATCTCGCCGCCGACATGGGCGGCATGGGCTTCATCGAGACGCACAAGGCCGAATGCATGCTCTCGGTGCTGATCAACACGCACCTGCTGATGGCGGCGAAGGAAGCCGGCACGAAGCGTTTCTTCTTCTCCTCCTCGGCCTGCGTCTACAACGCCGACAAGCAGATCTCCGCCGACGTCACCGCCTTGCGCGAGGAGGACGCCTATCCCGCCATGCCCGAAGACGGCTATGGCTGGGAGAAGCTTTTCAGCGAGCGCATGTGCCGGCATTTCCGCGAGGATTTCGGCCTGGTCACCCGCATGGCCCGCTACCACAACGTCTATGGTCCCTGGGGCACTTACGACGGCGGGCGCGAAAAGGCGCCGGCCGCGATCTGCCGCAAGGTCATCGAAGCCAAGCGCTCGGGCCGGCACGAGATCGAGATCTGGGGCGACGGCGAGCAGACGCGCAGCTTCATGTACATCGACGACTGCCTGGAAGGCAGCGTCCGGCTGATGGAAAGCGGCGTCGAGGAGCCGATCAACATCGGCAGCGACGAGCTGGTCAGCATCAACCGCCTGGTCGACATCGCCGAGAAGATCGGCGGGGTGAAGCTGCAGCGCCGCTACAAACTCGATGCGCCCAAAGGCGTGCGCGGCCGCAACAGCGACAACACCTTGGTCAAGCGCGTGCTCGGCTGGGCGCCCTCGATCCGGCTCGAGGACGGGCTGGAAAAGACCTATCGCTGGATCCACGACCAGATGACCGGCGCTCCGGCCGCCCGCCGCGCCGGCTGACCGGCCGTGGCGGACCGGCTCATCCATCCGGTCGTGCTGTCGGGCGGATCGGGCACCCGCCTGTGGCCGCTGTCGCGCGAACTTTACCCAAAGCAGATGCACGCCCTGGCGGGCGAGCGCACCCTGCTGCAGCAGACCGTGCTGCGCGCCCTCGATCCCGACCTCTTCGCGCCGCCCCTGCTGATCGCCAATGACGAGCACCGTTTCGTCGTCGCCGAGCAGTTGCGCCAGATCGGCGTGACGCCGCAGGCCATCGTGCTGGAACCTGTGGGCCGCAACACGGCGCCGGCCGCGGCGGTGGCGGCGCTGATGCTGGCGAAGGCCGATCCGGAGGCGCTGCTGCTGCTGATGCCCTCCGACCACGTCATTGCCGACCAGACTGCCTTCCGCCGCGCCATCGACACGGCGGCCGCCGCCGCCCGTGCCGGTCGGCTGGCGACGTTCGGCATCGCGCCCGACCGGCCCGAAACCGGCTATGGCTACATCCGCGCCGGCGCAGCCCTGGCCGATGTCGCGGGCGCACATGCCGTCGACCGCTTCGTCGAGAAGCCGGATATCGCCGCTGCCGAAGCCATGCTGCGCGCCGGCGGCCATTTCTGGAACGGCGGCATCTTCCTGTTCCGCGCCGGCGATCTGATCGAGGAAATGCGTCGGGCGGCCCCCGCCATCCTCGCCGCCGCCGATGCCGCGCTCGAACGCGCGCGGCGCGACCTCGACTTCACCCGGCTCGATCGCTCGGCCTTCGAGGCCTGCCCGGCGCGTTCGATCGACTACGCCGTCATGGAGCACACGAACCGCGCCGCCGTCGTGCCGGTCGACATGCGCTGGAGCGATCTCGGTTCGTGGACGGCGCTCTGGGGCATCGGTGCGGCCGACGCAGACGGGAATGTCACCCAGGGTGATACGCTGCATGTCGAGACCGCGGGCTCCTATCTGCGCTCGGAGGACGGCATCCTGGTCGCCACGCTGGGCGTGCGCGACCTGCTGGTGGTCGCCACACGCGACGCGGTGCTGGTCGCTCCGCGCGAGCGGGCGCAGGACGTCCGCCTGCTGGTCGACCGGCTGAAACAGGCCGGCAGCCCGGTCGCCAGCGCCCATCATCGCGTCTTCCGTCCCTGGGGCGCCTATGAGAGCGTCGATGCCGGCGACGGTTTCCAGGTCAAGCACATCACCGTGCTGCCGGGCCAGCGCCTGTCGCTGCAGCGCCACGCCAAACGCGCCGAGCATTGGGTCGTGGTGCGCGGCACCGCCCGCGTCACCCAGGACGATCGCGTCTTCGACCTGCACGAGAACCAGTCGACTTACATTCCGCCCGGCGCCCGGCATCGGCTGGAGAACGCCACCGGCGAACCGCTGCACCTGATCGAGGTGCAGTCCGGTTCCTATCTCGGCGAGGACGATATCGAGCGCTTCGACGACGTCTACGGCCGCGTCGACGGTTGAGTCACCCGACCTTGCCGGCCAGCAGCGCGTCGAAATAGGCGATGGTTTTCTTCAGGCCTTCGTCGAGCGGCACTTTCGGCTCCCAGCCCAGCGTCTTGCGCGCCAGGGTGATGTCGGGGCAGCGCTGCAGCGGATCGTCCTGCGGCAGCGGCTTGAACACCAGCTTCGACTTCGAGCCGGTCAGCGCGATGATGCGCTCGGCCAGTTGCCGCACCGTGATCTCGACCGGATTGCCGAGATTGACCGGGCCAGTGAACTCGTCCGGCGTCGCCATCAGCCGCATGAAGCCCTCGATCAGGTCGTCGACGTAGCAGAAGGCGCGCGTCTGCGTGCCTTCGCCGTAGATCGAGATGTCCTGGCCGCGCAGCGCCTGCACGATGAAATTCGACACCACGCGGCCGTCGTTGGGATGCATGCGCGGGCCGTAGGTGTTGAAGATGCGCGCCACCTTGATGCGCAGCCTGTGCTGGCGGTGGTAATCGAAGAACAGCGTCTCGGCGCAGCGCTTGCCTTCGTCGTAGCAGGCGCGCGGGCCCAGCGGGTTGACGTTGCCGCGATAGTCCTCGGTCTGCGGATGCACGGTCGGATCGCCGTACACTTCGCTGGTCGAGGCCTGCATGATGCGCGCCCGGGTGCGCTTGGCGAGCCCCAGCATGTTGATGGCGCCATGCACCGAGGTCTTGGTCGTCTGCACCGGGTCGTACTGGTAGTGCACCGGCGAGGCCGGGCAGGCCAGGTTGAAGATGTCGTCGGTCTCGATGTAGAGCGGGAACGTCACGTCGTGGCGCATGACCTCGAAGCGCGGGTTGTCGAGGATCGGCAGGATGTTGGTCTTGGTACCGGTAAAGTAATTGTCGATGCACAGCACGTCGTTGCCTTCGGCCAGCAGCCTTTCGCACAGATGCGAGCCGAGAAATCCGGCGCCGCCGGTGACCACGATACGCTTGCCCATCTTTCCCCCCGGAACGGCGCCCTCAGGCGCTCTGCTGCCGCTTCGCCTTCTCCGTGCCGATGAAATGCCGGCCGTCGCCTTCGAGAATGAGACAGGTCAGCGTGTCGGACGCATAGGCGCCGGTGTCGATGCCGATGCGGTTGCCTCGCATCTCCGGCGCTTCCGTCACCGAATGCCCATGGACGACCACCTTGCCGAAATCGTGGCGGCTGTCGAGGAAATCCTCGCGGATCCACATCATGTCCTCGGCCGTCTGCTGTTCCAGCCCGACGCCCGGCCGCAGCCCGGCATGCACGAAAAGATAGTCGCCGCACTCGTAGGTCAGGCGCAGCGTCTGCAGGAACTCCAGATGCGCCGGCGGCAGGTTGGCCTCGAGCTGCTGGCGCATGTCCTCGAAGCGCTCGCGCCCCGACTTGCCGGGCGTCATGCGCACGCCATAGCTCAGCACCGTGGCGTCGCCGCCATAGGAGAACCAGGTCGGCCCCAGATCGGGATCGCGCAGGAACTGCAGCAGCGAATCGTCGTGATTGCCCTTCAGGTACACTTTCTCGAAGCCCGGCAGCGGATCGCCCAGCAGATGGTCGATCACCTCGCGGCTGTGCATGCCGCGATCGACGTAGTCGCCGACATAGACCGCGACGTTGCGCGCCGGCGGGCTTTGCGCGGCGTCGGCCTGGATGCCGCGATGCAGCGCCTTCAGCAGGTCGGCCCGGCCGTGGATGTCGCCGACGCAATAGACGCGCACGCCCTCGGGCACCCGCGGTGCGGCGGACTTGCGCGCATTCTGCGATTGGCCGAAAAGTTTGGCGAACATCACCCGACGACTGCACCCGGACGCGGTTCCGGTCGGCGGAACCGCACTGGCGAACTATAGCGGCTGGGCGCGTTTCTTGCCAGAACGCAGCGGCAATCCGCGCCGAATTCGGGGCAAATCGCTTCAATGCCTCCAGCCCGCTTGATAGGATGCCGCCAACGACAAAGCCCCGCCGCGAGCCGCAGGCGAGGCGACCACAGGGAGGACGGGCCGCCATGGCCGAAGCGCCAGCGATAAAAGCCATCGCCGACATCACGCGACATCATGCCGCCCTCCGCCCCGACGCGCCGGCGATGATTTTCGAGGGCCGCACCACCTCCTACGGCCTGCTCGACCGCCAGGCCAGCCGCATCGCCAACGCCCTGATCGCCGACGGCGTGCGCCCGCAGGCGCGCGTGGCGCAGTTGGACAAGAACTCAGACCTGTTCTTCGAGCTGTTCTTCGGCACCACCAAGGCCAATGCCGTGCTGGTTTCCGTCAACTGGCGCCTGGCGCCGCCGGAGATCGCCTACGTCATCAACGATGCCGAGGCCGAAATCCTGTTCGTCGGCGAGGAGTTCTTTCCCGCCATCGAGAAGATCCGCGACCAGCTCAAGACCGTGCGCAAGATCGTGGCGCTCAACGGCCGCCACGCCCAGTGGCAGGATTTCGCCGCCTGGCGCGATGCCCAGAGCGATCGCGACCCAATGCTGCCGATCGCCTCGCAGGACGTCGCCATCCAGCTCTACACCAGCGGCACCACGGGCCATCCCAAGGGCGCGCAGATCACCAACCACAATTTCCTCAACATGCTGCCGATCTGGACGCCGACCTGGGAGATGGCCCCGGGCCGACGCAACCTGGTCTGCATGCCCGCCTTCCATATCGGTGGCGCGGGCTGGGGCCTGGTCGGCATCTATAGCGGCGCGGTGAACTACATCTTCCGCGAGTTCGTGCCGGCGCAGATCCTGAAATCGATCGAGGACGACAAGCTCGAAGTGCTGCTGCTGGTGCCTGCGATGGTGCTGTTCCTGCTGCAAGCGCCGCAGATCAGGGAAACCGACCTGAGTTCCATCCGCCTGATCGTCTATGGCGCTGCGCCGATGCCTGTCGAGGTGCTGCGACAGGCGCTGGGCGTTTTCCCCTGCGGCTTCCAGCAGGTCTACGGCCTGACCGAAACAACCGGCGCCATCACCCTGCTGCCGCCGTCCGACCACGATCCCAACGACCCGCACAAGCTGTTGTCCTGCGGCTATCTGCAGAAGGGCGTCGAGGTTCGCATTCTCGACGGCGACGGCAAGGACGTGGCCAAGCCCGGCGACGTCGGCGAGATCGCCGTGCGCTCCTCGCAGGTCATGAAGGGGTACTGGAAGCTCGACGAGGCGACCCGCAGGGCGATTCGCGGCGAGTGGTTCCACACCGGCGACGCCGGCTATCTCGACGACAAGGGCTATCTCTATATCCACGACCGCGTGAAGGACATGATCGTCTCGGGCGGCGAGAACATATACCCGGCCGAAATCGAGAATGCCCTGTTCGAACACCCCGCCGTGGCCGACGTCGCGGTCATCGGCGTGCCCGACGAGCGCTGGGGCGAATCGGTCAAGGCTTTCGTGGTGCGGAAGAAGGACGCGAATCTTTCCGAGGGCGAGTTGATCACCTTTGCCCGCGAGCGCATCGCCGGCTACAAGGTTCCGCGCTCGGTGGATTTCATCGACGCCCTGCCCCGCAACCCGACCGGCAAGATCCTCAAGCGCGAACTGCGCAAGCCGTTCTGGGAAGGCCGCGAGCGGCAGGTCAACTGAATTCCGCTTCGCGCCGACAGGAAAGAGTCCGATGCCGTCAAGCCATGCCGCCGCCCTGCCCGACAATCTGACCGATGTGCGCGAGGCGCATCGCTTCGACGAAGGCGCGCTCGCCGCCTACATGAAGGAGAACGTCGACGGTTTCGCGGGCCCGCTGACGGTGCGCCAGTTCGACGGCGGACAGTCCAATCCGACCTTCCATTTGACCGACGGTAACGGCCGCCAATACGTCATGCGCAAGAAGCCGCCGGGCAAGCTGCTGCCCTCGGCGCATGCCGTCGATCGCGAATACAAGGTCATCTCCGCCCTGTCCAAGACCGACGTGCCCGTCGCCCGCGCCTTCTGCCTGTGCGAGGACGCCGCCGTGATCGGCACGGCGTTCTACGTCATGGAATTCCTGCAGGGCCGCATCTTCCGCGATCCGCTGATGCCCGAATGCAGCCCGGCCGAGCGCGGCGCCATCACCGACCACATGAACGACGTGCTGGCCCGCCTGCACAAGGTCGACTACAAGGCCGTGGGCCTCGGCGACTACGGCCGCGAAGGCCAGTATTTCCAGCGCCAGATCGCGCGCTGGACCAGCCAGTACGATCTCGCCAAGACCGAAGACATCCCGGAGATGGAGCGTCTGAAAGTCTGGCTGCCGGCGAATATTCCGCCGGGCAGCGACGAGACCACGATCGCGCATGGCGATTACCGCCTCGAGAACACCATCGTGCACGCCACCGAGCCGCGCATCATCGCCGTGCTCGACTGGGAATTGTCGACGCTCGGGCATCCGCTGGCCGATCTCTCCTACAACTGCATGATCTACCATTTCGGCAAGGGCTACGGCGCCACCAACGGGCTGGCCGGCCACGACGTCAAGGCGCTGGGCTTCCCGACCGAGCAGGAATATCTCGACGCCTATTGCCGGCGCACCGGCCGCGACGGCATTCCCTACTGGGATTTCTACATGGCGTTCTCGATGTTCCGCTTGGCCGGCATCGCCCAGGGCGTCTACAAGCGCGGGCTGGACGGCAACTCGGCCTCGACGACGGCGCTGAAATTCGGCAACCGCGCCCGCACCCTGTCGGAACTGGCCTGGAACCTCATCAAGCACAGGGCGTAGCGCGACGCAGCTCAGCATGGACCTCGAAATTGCTTTTCTTGTGTCCGCGTCGACGTTGGCCTTCGTTGTGTCGCTCGCAATGATCTCGAGCATGGGTGCTTCTGCATTGGACAAACGATCTGGAGATCCTGCGCTCGCTCTGTACTTGCGCTTTGTCCACGCTGCGCTTGTCGGAGTTCTAGTTCTAATTTCAAGTAACGTTTTTACAGAGCTGTCCTATGGAACGCTCATCATTGGAACTATTGTCTTTCTGGTCGCAGTACCACTGCTTGTGACTTATCTCTCCTTGGTCAGAAGAATGAGATTACCGAAGAATCTTGATTTGGCCGGATGGATTTGTGGCTTCTTGCTGATCGTATTAATTGTCGTGCGATATCAGCTCCGAAACTGAACAAGCTATAGGCTCGCGAACAGCCGCCTTTAAATGAACTGCACATTCTCCCCGCCACCGCCGCCGCGCTTCGAATCGGTGGTGGCGGAAGCCGCTTCGCGCAGTACCTGGCGATAGCCGCGCTTCAGTTCCATCCGCGGCTCGTAGCCTTTGGCGATCAGCAGCCGATGGGCCTCGGCCAGGCGATAGCACGGCACGAACAGAAACAGATGGTGCTCGAGGTGGTAGTTGACCCAGTAGGGCGCCACGAACAGTCGCGTCACCGGGTCCAGCAGGGTCGTGCGCGTATTGCGCAGCGGATCGTCGTTGTCGGGCACCACCGCATGCTCGGCGATGTTCCGGATGCGGCTGATGAGCTGGTACCAGGTGGCCAGCGGCAGCAGCCACAGCAGCGGATAGAGCCACCAGTATCCCGCCAGGGCCAGCCCCGCCCAGAACACCGCGTTGACCAGCAGCGGTCCGCCTAGCTTTTCCTTCAGCCGTGCCAGCCGTTCGTCGCGCGACAAGCCTTCGGGCCCCCAGGCGTCGCGCCATTGCAGCTTGCGCCGCTGGTAGGCGGTCTGCCCGGTCATGTCGCGCAGGAATTTGCGATAGAGGCTCTGGCGCGTGATGGGAAACGGCGCCGACAGGGCGAGGTCGGGATCCTGTTCCTGCTGCGTGAAGCGGTGATGCTTGAGATGGTACGGGCGATAGGCGTGCAAGCTGGTCGCCACCGGCCAGGCGCAGAGCCATTGCCCGACGGTGTCGTTCAGTTTCGGACTGGCGAACAGCAGCCCATGCGCCGCATCGTGCATCAGGATGGCCAGCCCGAGCTGGCGGCAGCCGATCACGGCAACGGCGAACACGAAAGTCAGGGGATTGGGCCAGGCGGCGAAGAGCGCCATGGCGCCCAGGATCAGCGCCCAGGCATGCAGCACCAGAGCCGCGCCACGCAGATTGGAGCGCCGGCGCAGGGATTGCATTTCCTCGATGGTGAGAATGTCGCTGGCTTTGAGCATGAACGGCAGTTTATCGCAGGCGTTTGCGATTGTCGCGTGACCGCATTGGCATCATGCTGAAAAAAATCGTGAACGGAGTTCGCAAATGAGAGCCGCTTACCGCATCGTTCTCTGCGCGCTGGCCATGATGCCGGTCGGCGCCGCCGTGGCGACCGCGCAGCTTGCGAAGGAGGTGCAGGGCTCTTGGTCGGGCGATCCGGCCTGCAGTAGGGTCGCCATGCGCCACGTCTTCGCCGACGGCACCTTTGAGTGGACCGGCGACGGACGGCGCTTCTACTACGGCGAGGCGCGCTACGAGGTCAAAGGCGGCCGTCTCATGGTGAGCCTGGTCAAGGATATCGACCGCCCCTTCCAGCACCCCGATGCGCCGCGCGCCGGCGACATGCTGACCTACCAGCGCGTCGGCGACGGCTGGCGGCCCTTCTCCATGACGCGCAACGGCAAGGCGACCACCACGCCGTCCGATACGCCGGTCTTCCGCCGCTGCAACTGACCTTACGCCGTCACTGCGCCGCGGTAGCCGGGCGACGCCAGAACGCGGCGCTGCGCACCAGCGCGCGGAACGCGCCCAGGCGACGCTCGAAGATTTCCGCCACCAGGAAGCAGGCGGCAAGCGTGATCACCAGCAGCAGCGGATGATGCACGATCTGTGGCCAGTCCTGCGGTATCACCGCCTCGGTGAACTGCAGCACCGGATAATGCACGAGATAAAGCGAGAAGCTGCCGCCGGCCAGCCAGCGGATCGCCTGTGCGATCCTGGCGCCCGGCATGGCGCGCCGGCGCGACAGGGCCGCAACGCCCAGGAAATGCGCGGCGGCCAGCAGGGCGATGAAATTGTTCCAGATGAACTCGTTCGAGAAGTTCAGCAGCACGAGCACGTAGCGATCGCCGAGAAGCCCCTTGGTCTCCGCCAGCAGGAATTTCGGCAGGCCGATAGACAGGCAGGCGACGTAAATCGCGACCGGCGCCAGGGTCAGGAACCACGCCCAGGCCGGCGCGATCTCGACGCCCGCGCGCAACTGGCGATAGACCGCCACGCCCAGCAGCCAGGCCGGCATCAGCAGCAGCGGCTTCAGCCCGAACACCGGGACCATCACGACCAGCGCCAGCGCCCGCCGCCAGCCCTGCAGGTAGAAGGCCGCAGCGAACAGCGCGTAGTACGCGACCTCGTAGCTTAGCGACCAGAACGGTCCGTTGGTGCCGAGGCGGAACGACACGAGGCCCCAATCGGTGCTGAAAGTCAGGCCGCGCAGCAGCGTGGCGAAGAAGCCGGCATCGTTGTACCACCAGCCGTCGTAATCCTTGGGCACCAGGCTGGCGCCGAGACTGTCGAGCCCGATGGTCAGCAGCACCGCCGGAATCGCCACCGAATAGACGCGGGTCAGCCGATTGAAGACGAAACTGCCCAGCGTGCGGTCCTTGGTGTCGGTCGTGTAGGCGATGACCAGCCCCGACAGGACGAAGAACAGCACCACCGCGTCGCTGCCCAG
>JBDZUM010000180.1:0-5067 GCA_040255215.1 Rhodospirillaceae bacterium | reverse complement strand
GGCGGGCGGCGACCTGCTCGATATGGGTCGACTTGCCGGTGCCGTGATAGCCCTGGATCATGACGCGCCGGTTGTGGGCGAAGCCCGCCAGGATGGCCAAGGTGGTGTCGTGGTCGAAGCGATAGGCCTCGTCGACCGCCGGCACCAGCTCGGAGGAGGCGGAAAAGCCCGGCACTTCCATGTCGCTGTCGATGCCGAAGAGCTGGCGCACCGAAACCTTGATGTCGGGCATGCCGGCGGGAGTTTCGGCCTGGGCGGTCTGGGAAGAGGTCATGATCAATCCGTTGTGCTACGCAGCATTTTCTGAAGAACGGGCGATGATTACAGGACGATCCCGCCCAGGCAAGTGCGGAAAACGCCGCGCTGGCATGCGGGGCGGCTAGCGGACGTGTTCTCTAAGGCTTTGTTTCAGCGAGGAATATGCAAGGTTGATGGCCTTGAGTTTTTCCTCCGCCGCACGATCGCCGCCATTGGCGTCGGGGTGGTACTGCTTGACCAGCGCCTTGTAGCGGGCGCGCAGGGTTTCCAGCGTCAGCGGCGCTTCCATGCGCATCACCGCCATCGCCTTGCGCTGGGCGGCGGTGAGCTTCTGGCCCGGCTTCTCGGGCATGGCGGCGGGGCGCGGACCGACCGCATCCGGGCCCTCGAACAGGCCGAACGGATCGACCAGATCGTCCCACGGGCCGGGCGCGCCACGCTTGCGCGGGCGGGCGCCCAAGGGCCAGGACGGGCGGCGCCAGGTGGTGTCGGCGCGCAGATGGCGCTCGATCTCGTCGCCGGTCATGCCGGCGTAGTAGTCCCAGGACGCGTTGTAGCGGCGCACGTGCTCGAGGCAGAACCAGCGGTATTCGCGCAGCTGGTCGCGCGATTTCGGCGCCGGGAAGCTGCCGCCATGGGCGCAGTCGGGCCACTCGCAGGCGCGCGGCGGCGAATGCGGCTCGGGCTCGAGGATTTTTCTGGTGCGCGCGCGCGACATGCAGGAAATATGCGGTCTCGACGGTGCGGCGGCAAGATGGGTGCGGGAGGCTTGCGATGGCGATGGTGGCGGGCAGGATCAGGGACAAGCTGACCGCGGCGCTGGCGCCGAAGCGGCTGGAGATCGTCGACGATTCGGCGCGCCATGCCGGGCATGCCGGCGCGCGCCAAGGCGGCGAGAGCCATTTCAACGTCACGGTGGTGTCGGCGCGGTTTTCCGGGCTCAACCGCATCGCCCGCCAGCGACTGGTTTACGAGGCGCTGGCCGAGGAGCTGGCCGGGCCGGTGCATGCGCTGTCGTTGAAATTGCGTACGCCGGAGGAGGAAGGCGCGGCCTGAGCGCGATCGGGGCATCGTGCCGCAGGCCGGAACGGGCGTTGCGTAGGCACTATCGCCGCCCCGCCGGGCTGGGATAGTCTTTCAATGCAACAGCGGCTGGGGAGGCGTTGGGGCCTTGGGGTTGGAGCTTGCGGTCGAACAGTTCCTGTCCGACACGCGCGGGGCGGACAAGCCGGCCGCGATCACCAGCTGTTTCCTCGAGCAGATCCGCAAATTCGGCTTCCGCAAATTCTCCTACGTGGCGCGCGGCAAGTCGGCCGAGGCGACGCGCTACGAATACGTCGCCACCAATTATCCGAAGAAGTGGAACGCGCATTTCATCGAGAAGCGCTATTTCGAGGTCGATCCGACCCTGGAGCGCGCCCGCAACACGCTGATGCCGTTCGCCTGGTCGGACATGAAGAACCGGCGCTCGCTGAGCGGCCTGCAGCGGCAGCTGTTCGACGAGGCCGACAGCTTCGGCCTGCGCCAGGGCTTCACCGTGCCGATCCATGCGCCCGGCGGCGCCGACGGGCTGGTGGCGCTGTCGACCGATCTGGCGCCGCGCGAATTCACCAGCGAGGTCGGCCACAGCCGGCACGTGCTGCATCTGCTGTCGCTGCACTACCACACCCGCGCCACCGCCGCCTGGCAGCGCAGCGGCCGCGGCCGCGCCAAGGGGGAGGCGGAGGCGCCGCAGCGTTCGCCGATCACCCTGCGCGAGGCCGACTGCCTGCTGTGGACGGCGCGCGGCAAGTCGGCCTGGGAAACCTCGGTGATCCTGGGCGTCTCCGAACGCACGGTGAATTTCCATATCGAGAACGCCCGCCGCAAGCTCGACTCGCAGTCCAAGACCCAGGCGGTGGTGCGGGCGATCATGATGAACCTGATCCGGCCCTGAGCCTTCCCGCGCCGTCACCCTGTCAATTCCGACAGGTCACCCCGTAGCGGCCGCTGGCCATACTGCGCGCAGCAGTACAGGGAGCGTGGTCATGAGCAACAGGCACCAGCAGGATGGAGAGAAGGCCGACGGACGGCGCATCGCCGCCGCCGAAGGCGTGCAGGCCAGCCTGGAATATCTCTATCGCGAGGCGCGCAACGCCAGGCTGGGCAAGCCGGCGTCGCTGATCCTGGCGGCGGCGGAAGCGACGCGCCGCGAGGCGGTGCGCCTGCGCGGCGACGAGCCGATCGACGGTGCCCTGGTGCCGCGCAACGTTACCGTCGCCGGTCGCCGCACCAGCGTGCGGCTGGAGCCGGAAATGTGGGACGCGCTGCACGAGGTGGCGCGGCGCGAGGCGGTCACCATCCACGACGTCTGCACCATCGTGGCGCAACGGCGCACGCGCTCGTCGCTGACGGCGGCGCTGCGGGTGTTCGTGCTGGGCTATTTCCGCGCCGCGGCGACGGAGAGCGGCCATATCGAGGTCGGCCACGGCGTCACCGCGACGCCGAACGAGCGCGAGGCTGCGGCCTAGAGCGTCAGCCGGCGTTGCGCCTGACCGTTCCCTCGTCGGCGCCGTCGCCCGCCTCGCTGCCTTCCTCGTCGCCGGTATAGAACTCCGGATAGATGCGACGCACGACTTCGCTGTCGGACGACCAGGTGCGGCAGGTATCGAGCACGACCGGACGACGGCGCGGGCCGGGATCGGGCTCGGCGACGCCGTTGCGCCGACGCCAGTCGCGCATCAGCTCCTTGGCGCGCTCGGAAAAGATGGTCTGAAAGGCCACCGTCGCCACCGGCCCCAGCAATTCGGCGATGTGCACGCAGCTGTCGCGGCCGGGGATACGCTTGCGCAGCTCCTTGCGGAAGCCCGGCCCGATGCTGGCGCCGATCAGCCGCTTGAAGTTGGGCGTCGCCTCCGGGCAGATGCGGTAGGGCGTGTGGTCGGAGACCGCCTCGACGTCGTGGATGACGTACTTGTCGTCGACGGTCAGGCGGATCCACATCTCGTGAATGGGATCTTCCGGCCGCATGGCGCCGCGCCAGTCGGTGCGATGCTCGTAGGTCTTCAGGTCGGTGATGTGGCCTTCGATGTCCCACAGCCCGTCATGGCGGAAATAGCCGCGGCATTCGACGAGCCTGGTATGCAGATGCTGGCGCTCGACGGGGGCGGGAAGAGGCATTGACCGTACTCCAAATGAACGCTCGTTCAGTGGAGTATATACAGACCCGCCCGCGCAAGGCGCAAGCGTCCCGCCGTACCGTCGCGCCGCTGTCAGGCCTCGTCGCCGCCGCCGTTCTCGCCGGCCAGCATGGGGGGCGTGATGCGCAGCGAGGTGACGCGATGGCGCTCGCGGCCCAGAATCTCGAAGCGGAAGCCGTAGAAGGTGTAGGTCTGGCCGATCTCGGGAATGCGGCGCGCCTCGTGCAGCACCAGCCCGGCGATGGTGGTCGCGACGTCCTCGGGCAGGCTCCAGCCCAGTTCGCGGTTGAGATCGCGCACCGGCACCTGGCCTTCGGCGACGTAGGTGCCGTCGGCCTCGGCGGCGACGCCGACCACCGGCACGTCGTGCTCGTCGGCGATGTCGCCGACGATCTCCTCGAGAATGTCCTCGAGCGTGACGATGCCGAGCAAAGCGCCGTACTCGTCGACCACCAGCGCGAAATGCTCGCGCCGCTGGCGGAAAGCCTGCAGCTGGTCGGACAAGGTGGTGCTTTCCGGGATGAACCAGGGCGGGCTGGCATGGGCGACGACATCGAGATCGTCGAGCCGGTCGGCATTGGCGTGCACCGCCCGCAACAGCGCCTTGGCGTGGATGACGCCGACGATGTTGTCGGATTCCTTGCGGTAGAGCGGGATGCGGGTATGCGGGCTGGCCAGCACCTGCTCGAGAATGGCCTGCGGCGGCTGGTCGGCGTCGATCAATGTGAGATTGCCGCGATGGGTCATGACGTCGGCCACCGCCAGATCGCCGAGATCGAGGATCGAGCGCAGCATGTGGCGCGAGTGCGGCGTCTCGGGTTCGGCGGCGGCATGCATCTCGATGGCGCCGCGCAGCACGTCCTCGTTCTGCTCCGCTTCCTGCGCGTCGTCGCGGCGGCGCACGCCGGCGGCCTGCAATATGGCGGTGACGATGGCCTGCACCGTCATGGCCGGCGGCGCGAACAGCACGACGACGAAGCGCACCACCGGCGCCACCGCCAGCGCCATGCGGTCGGAATGCATGATGGCGTAGGTCTTGGGCAGCACCTCGGAGAAGATCAGCACCATCAGCGTGACCGCGACGGTGGCGTAGGCGATGCCGGCCTCGCCGAACAGGCCGATCAGGATGCCGGTGGTCAGCGCCGAGGCCAGGATGTTGACGGTGTTGTTGCCCAGCAGCAGCGCGCCGATCATGCGCTCCTTCTGCTCGTGCAGGCGGATGACGAGGGCGGCGCGCGCATTGCCCTGCTGCGCCAGCCGCAGCATGCGCGGCAGCGACACGCCGGTCAGCGCCGTCTCGGCGCCCGAGAAGAAAGCCGAAAGCAGCAGGCAGGCGACGACCGCGCCGCCGGAGAGAAAAAGAGCGTCTTCCATCGTCTCAGGCGGCCAAAGCGCGGTCGAGCGAGCCGCGCACCGTCTCGACCGGCACGTCCTTGGCGATGAAGGCGCGGCCGATGCCGCGGGCGAGGATGAAGGTCAGCTTGCCGTCGCGCGTTTTCTTGTCGTGCATCATGTGGTCGATCAGCGTCGCGCTGTCCCAGCGGCGCTGGCCGACGGTGCGGGCGTCGGCCGGCAGGTCGGTGGCGGCGTAATGCGCGCGCAGGCGCGCCACGTCGGCCGGCGGGCACAG
>JBDZUM010000048.1:6058-28115 GCA_040255215.1 Rhodospirillaceae bacterium | reverse complement strand
AAGGCCGACACGCGCTTCCTGATCATCACGCATCACCGCGTGACCATGGCCAAGATGCACCGCCTGTTCGGCGTCACCATGACCGAACGAGGCGTGTCGCAGCTGGTCTCAGTCGACCTCCAGGAAGCCGACCGCATCGTCAACGCCGCCTGAGCGGCCGCCGCGAAAATCGGGAAATCGGAAGCCGGACGTCGCAGTACGTCCGGCTTTTTGCTGCCGGCTCCGAGGCCCTGCGGCCGAGAGCCGGGGCGGCGCGCCTGCGACATGCCGTTTCACCGCCAAGCGGAGGCGAATTTCGACATTGCTTCAATGGTTTAACCCATTGCCGCCTCGGCTTGACACGCCATAACCCTGTCAATATTGTGCGCCCCGACTTCGCGAGCGCGGCAATTGCCGGAAAACGCGGTCAAAAAGGGGTTAAGCGCGGTCCAAATCCGATGTCCGAACACCAGCCACCCGGCAGCAGCGATTTCGATGCTCGACTGCGGGCGGCGCGGGAAGCTCAGGCTGAACTCTCCGGCAAGAAGGCGGAAGCCCGCGGGGATCGACAGTCGAGCGAAAAAATCGGCATCGGCATGCGGATCGCACTCGAACTAGTCGCCGGGGTGATTGTCGGCACGGCGATCGGTTTGGGGCTCGATTACTGGCTGGGGACCAAGCCCTGGCTGATGATCGTGTTTTTCGTCGTCGGCTCCGCGGCCGGCTTTATGAATGTGATCCGCACTGCCAAGGCTTACGACAGGCGCATGGCGGAGCAGAAGGCGGCGGAAGCCGCCAGACGCCAGAACGAGGGTTGACGTGGCAAGTCCGCTGCAGCAGTTCGAGATCAAGACCCTGACGCCGCTGTTCGAAATCGGCGGCACGCCGATCGGCATCACCAATTCGGCTCTGGCCATGATCGCCGCCGTCGGCGTCGTGTCGCTGTTCCTGGGCCTCGGCATGCGTCGCGCCGCGCTGGTTCCCGGCCGCTGGCAGTCGATGGTCGAACTCTCCTACGAATTCATCGCCAACATGTTGCGGGAGAACGTGGGCAGCGAAGGCCGCCGCTATTTCCCGTTCGTCTTCTCGCTGTTCATGTTCGTGCTGTTCGGCAACCTGCTGGGCATGATCCCCTATTCCTTCACCTTCACCAGCCACCTGGCGGTCACCTTCGTGATGGCCGCGGTGGTGTTCGTGGCGGTGACGATCATCGGCTTCGCCCATCACGGGCTGCACTATTTCCGCATGCTGTTTCCGCACGGCGCGCCGCTCTGGACCGCCGTGATCCTGGTGCCGATCGAGCTGGTGTCCTACCTGTCGCGCCCGATCAGCCTCTCGGTTCGTCTTTTCGCCAACATGACCGTCGGCCACGTAATGCTGAAGGTGCTGGCCGGTTTCGTGGTTGCCCTGGGCCTGATCGGCGGCTGGCTGCCGCTGGCGGCGCTGGTCGGCATCACCGCGCTCGAGCTGCTGATCGCCGTGCTGCAGGCATACATCTTCACCATCCTGAGCTGCATCTACCTCAACGACGCGATCCACATGCATTGAGGCTGGCCGGGCAGGCCGGTTTCGATACGTAATCCAAAACAACCTTTCGATCCCAAGGAGCATCAAAATGGAAGCAGAAGCTGCAAAGCTGGTTGGCGCGGGTCTCGCCGCGATCGGCATGATTGGCGCCGGCATCGGCGTGGGCAACGTGTGGGCGAGCTACATCTCGGCCATCTCCCGCAACCCGGCCTCCAAGGGCGAAATCGGCGCCAGCATCTGGATCGGCTTCGCCGTGACCGAAGCCATCGCGCTGTTCGCCCTGATCGTCGCGCTGATGGCGCTGTTCAGCTAATCCGTTTTCGCCCGCAGCCGGCGCAATCCGGCGGCGGGCGAACCATGACGTTTCGGGTGCGCTGATGCCGCAATTCGACCCCTCCAGTTTCCCGAGCCAGATCTTCTGGCTCGTGGTGACGTTCGCGGTGCTCTACTTCGTCATGTCGAAGCTGGTGCTGCCGCGCGTCGGCAACGTGCTGCAGGAGCGGCAGGAAAAGATCGCCGAAGATCTCGACCGCGCCGCCCAGCTCAAGCGCGACGCCGAGGAGATCATCGCCGCCTACGAGGCGTCGCTGGCCGAAGCGCGCGGCAAGGCGCAGGAGCTCTATCGCGAGACCACCGACGCCATCAACGCCACTGCGGCCAAACGGCAGCAGGAAGCGGGTGCGGCGATCGCGGCCCGCATCGCCGAGGCCGAGCAGCGCATCGCCGCCGCCCGGACCCAGGCGATGGGCGAGTTGAAGACCGTCGCCGCCGACGTGGCCGGCGCCGCCATCGCGCGCGTCGCCGGCGTTTCCGCCGATCCTTCCCGCCTGTCGGGCGAGATCGACAGCGCCATCGGAGCCCGCTGATGATTTCCGTCGCTCAAGCCGCAACCGAAGGCGCTCACGGCTCCGAACCGTTCTACCTGACGCCGGAGTTCTGGGTCGCCGTCTCCTTCGTCATCTTCGTGGCGCTGGTCGCCCGCCGCGCCTGGGCGACGATGACCATGGCGCTCGACGCGCGCGCCGCACGCATCGCTCAGACCATCGAAGAGGCCCGTCTGCTGCGCGCCGAGGCGCAGACGGCCCTTGCCGAATACCAGCGCAAGCAGCGCGAGGCGATGAAGGACGCCCAGGGCATCGTCGACATGGCCAAGGCGGAAGCCGAGCGGCTGCGCACGCGCGGCGAGGCCGAGTTGCAGGCGTCGCTGGCGCTGCGCGAGCGCCAGGCGATGGACCGCATCAACCAGGCGGAAAAGCAGGCGATCGCCGAGGTGCGCAACATGGCGGTGGACGTCGCCATGGAGGCCGCCCGCAAGGTGCTGCGCCAGCAGATCGACCCGGCCAAGGCCGGCGAGCTGGTCGACGAGGCGATCGCCCAGCTGCCGCAGCGCATGAACTGAGGCTGGCCATAACCGGCGAACCGCACCAGACCCCCGCCACGGCGGGGGTTTTCGTTTTCTGGCCGCTTTATGCGGTGACCCTGGCGGCGTTGACCGCCGGTCTTCTATTGCCGGCGCTGCGCGTCACCGAGCTACGCCTGTTCGATACGGTCTATTCGGTGCTGGGCGGTCTGGACGCTCTGCGCCGCTCCGGCGACTGGCCGGTGCTGATCCTGATCTTCGCCTTCTCCGTCGTGTTGCCCTACGCCAAGCTCGCCCTGCTGGCCTGGGTCTGGCGGCGCGGCCGGCCGGCGGGCAGCCGCCGGGCGCTCGATCTGGTCGAGGCGCTGGGCCGCTGGTCGCTGCTCGACGTGCTGGTGGTGGCGCTGGCGGTGGTGACGCTGCAGGGCAATTTCTTCGTCCGCACGCATCTGGAGCCCGGCATCTACCTGTTCGCCGCCGCGGCGCTGCTGTCGATGGGCCTGAGCGCCTGGACCCGGCGGCTGGCGCGGGCGGCGGAAGCGACGGAAACGACGCGCAACGGGGGACCGACATGACGACGGTGACGACGCTGGAGCAGCTCGAGGAAATCTACGGCCGGCCTCTGGAGACCTCGCTGGTCAAGGAGACCGACCGGCTGACGCCGCAATACCGGCGGCTGATCGAGGCGTCGCCGTTCGCGGCGCTGGCAAGCTGCGGCCCGGAGGGGCTCGACTGCTCGCCGCGCGGCGATCTGGCGGGCTTCGTGCGGGTGGCGGACGATCGCACCCTGCTGCTGCCCGACCGGCAGGGCAACAACCGCATCGACACGCTGCGCAACGTCGTGCGCGATCCGCGCGTGGCGCTGCTGTTCCTGATACCGGGATCGGGCACCACCCTGCGCGTCAACGGCGATGCCACGCTCGACATCGATCCCGATCTGCTCGCCGGTTTCGCCGTCGACGGCAAGAAGCCGCGCAGCGTCATGCGCATCGCCATCGCCAGCGTCTATTTCCAGTGCGCGCGGGCGATCGTCAGATCGGGCCTGTGGGACGCCACCCGCCAGGTCGATCCCAAGTCCCTGCCCAGCCCGGGCGAGATCCTCGCCGGCATGAGCGACGGCCGCATCGGCGGCGAGACATACGACCGGGAATGGCCGGAACGGGCGAAGAAATCGCTTTGGTAGGAAGGCGTCAGGAAACGCCGTCGGCCAGCGGCCGCGAACCGGCGCTGGTGATGCTCGAGGCGTTGCGGGCGCGAATCTCCGCCGCGGCATCGTCGTAGAGGAACGGCAGGAAGGCGTAGCGCCGGCCGCTCGTCACCGGCGTCGCCTCGTGCAGGATGCCGCAGGAGAACACCACCGCCCCGCCGGTCGGCGCCCGGAACACGCGGTTGCCGTACTCGGGAAAGCGCAGATCGCCGCCCTGGTACTGCTCACTGTTGAGATTGATGGTGACCGCGAAGCGGCGATGGGCGGTGCCGGTGGTCGTGTTGTCGCGATGCGGCCGGAAGTAGCCGCCGATCTCCGCGTCGTAGCAGGCGACGATATAGCGTTCCAGCCGCGTCACCTTGAACTGGAACGCCTTCTCGATCTGCGGCGTCAGCCGGCGATGGATGCGCGCCCTGGTCGCCGCCATCAGGCTGTCGTCCTTGATCCAGCAATCCTGCCGCCGCTTGTGGCCGTAATCGACGACACCCACGGTCTTGTCGCCGACCTGGGTCATGTAGCCCGAATCGACCGCGCCCTGGCGTTCGTAATAATCGATCAGCGCCTTGCACAGGCCGGGCTCGAACACGCGATCGACCACCAGCACCGGCGCCTGCTGCACCGCCGGCTGCGGCGGCGCAAGCTGCGGTTGCCGCCCGAGCAGGTCGATCATGGCATCCGCATCGGCGCGCGAGCGCAGCGGGCGCATCGCCAGCACACGCAAGCCGGGATCGATCAGGAACAGCGCCGGCGACACGCCAAAGGCGTGCTGCTCGTCGGCCAGGCCATAGAGGCGCGCCACCTTGCGGTCGAAATCCCAGAACGCCTTGACCGAGCCGGTTTCCTTGAGCCGTTTGGCGGTCTCGTCGGTCGGATCGGCCGAAATCGCGAACAGCGCTGCGTGGAAGCCGTTGAACAGCGATCCGGCGGCATTGAAGGCCGCCATCGCCTCGGCGCCCGGACCGCTGCCGGCCGATCCGAGGAAGGCCAGCAGCAGATAGCGTCCGCCGCAAGTGTCGAAATGGAAGCGCTGATTGGCGATCGACCGCACATGGAACCATGGCGCGGCATCGCCGGGCAGCACCGAGGGAGCAGACATTTCTTGCGCAATTCCCCGTCAACGCAGGGCTGCGGATCAACGCCGCAGCCGTTGCGAGAGTAAACCCGGCTGCCGGGCCGGCACAACTGCGACCCGGCGGCGCGGCCTACTCGGCCGCCTGCGCCGCCGGCGGCGGCCGCCAGCGCAGCACGGGCTTGCGCGCCGCCAGCGTTTCGTCGAGCCGCCGGCGCGGGGCCAGCACCGGGGCAGCCTGGAACGCAGCGGCCGCCTCGCCCGATTTCGCCTTCTGCGCCAGATGGCGCAGCGCGTCGACGAACTGGTCGAGATCGGCCTTGGCCTGGGTCTCGGTCGGCTCGATCAGCAGCGCGCCGTGCACGACCAGCGGGAAATACATGGTCATGGGGTGATAGCCCTCGTCGATCATCGCCTTGGCGAAATCGAGCGTCGTCACCCCCGTGCCCTTGAGGAAGGAATCGTCGAACAGGGCCTCGTGCATGCAGGTGCCGGGGAATGCCGGGCTCATCACGTCCTTGAGCCGCGCCAGAACGTAGTTGGCGTTCAGCACCGCATCCGACGCCACCTGCCACAGCCCGTCGCTGCCATGGCTCAGCATGTAGGCCAAGGCGCGCACGAACATGCCCATCTGGCCGTGGAAGGCCTTGAGCCGGCCAAACGGCTGGCCATTGACCTCCGAACCCGCTTCCGCGGCACGCCAGACGTCGCCGTCCTTCACCGTCCAGGGATAGGGCGCGAAGGGCGCCAGTGCGGCCGACAGCACCACCGGTCCGGAACCGGGCCCGCCGCCGCCATGCGGCGTCGAGAAAGTCTTGTGCAGGTTGATGTGCATGCAGTCGATGCCGAGATCGCCCGGCCGCACGCGCCCGACGATGGCGTTGAAGTTGGCGCCGTCGCAGTAGAAGTAGGCGCCGGCCTCGTGCACCGCATCGGCGACCTCGCGAATGTCGCGCTCGAACAGGCCGCAGGTGTTGGGGTTGGTCAGCATGATGGCCGCCACGTCCGGCCCCAGCGCCGCCTTGACCGCGGCGACGTCGACCTGGCCCTGCCGGTTGGCCGGGATCGGCTCGACGCTGAAGCCCAGCGAGGCTGCGGTCGCCGGATTGGTGCCGTGCGCCGATTCCGGCACCAGCACGCGCTTGCGCTGGCCGCCCTCGCCGCGCGCCTCGAGCGCGGCGCGGATCGCCACCATGCCGCAGAGCTCGCCATGCGCGCCGGCGGCCGGCGACAACGCCACCGCCGGCATGCCGGTCAGCGTCTTGAGCCAGTGCGCCAGCAGGTCGATCATTTCCAGCGCGCCCTGCACCGTCGATTGCGGCTGCAGCGGATGGATGTCGGCGAAGCCCGCCAGCCGCGCCATCTTCTCGTTGAGCCGCGGGTTGTGCTTCATGGTGCAGGAGCCCAGCGGGTAGACGCCCATGTCGATGGCGTAGTTTTTCTGCGACAGGCGGGTGTAGTGCTGCACCACCTGCGGCTCGGACAGTCCGGGCAGACCGACCGCGCCCTGGCGCTCCAGCCCGCCGAGACGGGATTTCACCTTCGGCGCCGGCGGCAGATCGACGCCGGTACTGCCGGGCGAGTCCTGTTCGAAGATCAGGCTTTCCTCGAGCTGCAGCGCCCGATTGCCGGTGAAGGTCTGTTTCGTCGCATCGGCCTCGATCGTCGGCCGCCCGCTGCGTCCCTGGCTGCGATCCATCACAGCACCTCCTTCAGCGCCGCCACCAGCGCATCCATGTCGGCCTCGCTGGTCGTCTCGGTCGCTGCCAGCAGCAGCAAATTCGCCGCCGCCGGATCCGACGGCAGCAGGCGCGACACCGGCAGCCCGCCCAGGATCCGCCGCTTGGCCAGCGCCTCGACCACCGGCGCGGCCGGCTTGGCGAGGCGCACCGTGAATTCGTTGAAGAAGGCGTCGTTCAGCACGTCGACGCCGGCAACGCCCGCCAGCCTGTCGGCCAGCTGCACCGCCCTGGCATGGTTGAGGGCGGCAAGATCGCGCAAGCCCGTCTCGCCCAGCAGCGAGAGATGGATCGTGAAGGCTAGCGCGCACAACCCGGCATTGGTGCAGATGTTCGACGTCGCCTTCTCGCGGCGGATGTGCTGCTCGCGCGTCGACAGGGTCAGCACGTAGCCGCGTTTGCCGTCGGCATCGACCGTCTCGCCGGCCAGCCGGCCCGGCATCTGCCGCACGTATTTCTCGCGCGTGGCGAACAGCCCGACATAGGGGCCGCCGAAATTCAGCGCGTTGCCCAGCGACTGGCCCTCGCCCACCACGATATCGGCACCCATCTCGCCGGGCGATTTCAACGCGCCCAAAGCCAGAATTTCCGTCACCACCACTATCAGCAGTGCGCCTTTCTCGCGGCACGCCGCCGCCAGCGCCGAATGATCGCGCAGCCGGCCGAAGAACGAGGGGTACTGCACGACGACGCAGGACGTGTCGGCGTCGATCTTCGCCGCCAGATTCTCGTCGCCGGCGATATCGGCTGGCTGCGGTTCGACCGCGAAGCCGGTGTACCGGCCCAGCGTTTCGACCACCTCGCGGTAATGCGGATGCAGGCCGCCCGACACCAGCGCCTTGCTGCGGCGGGTGACTCGGTTGGCCATCGCCACGGCCTCCGCGGTGGCGGTCGAGCCGTCGTACATGGAGGCGTTGGCGACATCCATGCCGGTCAGCAGCGCCACCTGGGTCTGGAACTCGAACAGGTATTGCAGCGTGCCCTGGGTCACTTCGGGCTGGTAAGGCGTGTACGACGTCAGGAATTCGCCGCGCTGGATCAGGTAGTCGACCGTCGCCGGCACGTGATGGCGATAGGCGCCGGCGCCGATGAAAAACGGCACCGACCCTGCAGCGAGATTCTTCCCCGCCATCGCCGCAAGCTGGCGCTCGACCTCCATTTCGCCGGCGTGGCGCGGCAGGTCGACCGGGCCGGCCAGCCGCGCCGCCTTCGGCACGTCCTCGAACAGCGCGTCGATCGACTTGACGCCGATCGCGCCCAGCATGGCGCCGCGATCGGCCTCGGTGAGCGGCAGGTAGCGCATCAGGCCAGCCCCTTCACGAATTCGGCGTAGCCGGCCTCGTCCATCAACCCGTCCATCTCGCCCTTTTCGGCGATCCTGACCTTGAAGAACCAGCCCTCGCCCATGGGATCGGAATTGACCAGCGCCGGGTTGTCGGCCAGGGCGGCGTTGCCTTCGACGACTTCGCCGGTCACGGGCGAATAGACGTCGGACGCGGCCTTGACCGATTCGACCACCGCCGCCTCGCCGCCTTTGGCCAGCTTCCTGCCGGCCTCCGGCACCTCGACATAGACGATGTCGCCCAGCTGGCTCTGCGCGTAGTCGGTGATGCCGACCGTGCCGACATCGCCCTCGACCGAGATCCATTCATGCTCTTCGCTGAATCGTTTCATCACGCAAAGCCCCTTAATCCTTGTGATAGCTCTTCTTCACGAACGGCATTTTCACGATCTCGGCCGGCAGCGGCTTGCCGCGCACCACAAGACCGATTTTGGCGCCGATCTCGGCATGGGCGCGGTCGACGTAGCCCATGGCGATCGGCCGCCCGAGCGACGGCGAGAAGCCGCCGCTGGTGACGACGCCGATCTTCGCCCCCGAAGCATCGACGATCTCGCTGCCCTCGCGCGCCGGCGCCCGGCCTTCGGGCAGGATGCCGACGCGCCGCCGCGGCGGTCCGGACGCGATCTGGCGCACGATGACGGTGTCGCCGGGAAAGCCGCCGACGTTGCGGCGATGCTTGGGGATCGACCACAGCAGGCCGGCCTCGATCGGGCTGGTGGTGGTGTCGATGTCGTGGCCGTAAAGGCAGAGCCCGGCCTCCAGCCGCAACGAATCGCGTGCGCCCAGCCCGACCGGCTTGACCTCCGGCTGCGCCAGCAGCGCCCGCGCCAGCGCCTCGGTCTTTTCCGCCGGCACGGAAATTTCGCAGCCATCCTCGCCGGTATAGCCCGAGCGGGTGATGTAGAGATCGGCGCCCTGCCAGGAGAAGCGATCGCCGGTCATGAATTTCAGCGCCGAAACGCCCGGCACCACGCGCTCCAGCGCCGCCACGGCCTGCGGCCCCTGCAGCGCCAGCAGCCCCTGTCCTTCGAGGATGCGCATCGCCGTGTTGCCGGTCATAGCCTCCTGCAGACGGGCGAAGTCGTCCTGCTTGCAGGCGGCGTTCACCACCAGCACAAGACGGCTGCCGGCGTTGGTGACCATGAGATCGTCGTAGATGCCGCCGCTTGCCGTAGTGAACTGCGTATAGCGCTGGCGGCCGGGTTCGAGCGCCTTGATGTCGCCGGGCGTCAGCCGCTCGACGATGTCGGCCGCCTCCGGCCCCTCGATCCAGCATTGCCCCATATGCGAGACGTCGAACAGACCGGCGGCGGTGCGGGTATGCTGATGCTCCGCCAGAATGCCGCCAGGGTACTGCACCGGCATGTCGTAGCCGGCAAACGGCACCATCTTGGCGCCGAGCTCGACATGCAGCGCGTGCAGGGGGGTCTTGAGCAGTGTCTGATCGGCGTTCGGCTCGCTCACGCGTCTCTTTCTCCCGTGCCAGAATCGGTCGGGTCCGCCGCATGACGCGACGATCCGACCCCCTCTGTCGCACGACCTGAAAGATTCGCGTCAACCGGCGCTGCCGGCGTCTGCTTACTTCTTCGGTGAGCGATGCCGGCCCGTGCCGGTCGTCGCTGCTTTCCAGAGTTCCCTCATCCTGCGCTCCGTTTGCCTGAGAGTTTCCGGGGCGGTTGCTCCTTCGGCGCCGGCGCTTTGCCGGTCTCTCCCGCAGGTTTCATCGGGAATGATCGACCTTAGAGGCCGCCTTTCGCAGGCGCAACGCGGCATTCCGCTCTGCCAGGAGATTCCGGTGGAAAGCTTGGCGCGCGCCCGGCAAATTGAGCGCTCACTCAGTTCGGTGGCGCTATTTCAGGGCAGTCATGGGCAAGGCGGCGGAAACCAGAACCAGGATCGAACGGGCAGCGCTGACCCTGTTCGTGGCCCGCGGCGTGGCCGAAACCACCACGCGCGAGATTGCCCTGGCCGCCGGCATCGCCGAGGGCACGATCTACCGCCATTTCGATTCCAAGGAGGCGATGGCGACCGAGCTGTTCCTGCGCGTCCACAACGGGCTGGCCGAACAGCTTGAGCAGGCTCAGCGCGGGAAGACCGGATTGCAGGACAAATCGCGCGCCATCGTCGAGGCCTATTGCCGCGCGGCCGACGCCGACTGGCTGCTGTTCTCCTACCACCTGTTGTCGCAGCATCAGCACATGATCCAGGTCAGGATCGAGCAGGCCAATCCCGTTGCCGTTGTGCGCGAGATCGTGCGCAAGGCGATGACGGCCGGCGAAATCCCGCGCCGCGACGTCGATGTGGTGACGGCCATGACCATGGGCATCGTGCTGCAGCCGGCTATCCACAAAGTCTATGGCCGCATCAACGGCCCGCTTTCGGATCATGTCGAGATTCTGGCCGAGGGCGTCTGGGCGACCTTGTGCGGCAAGGCAGCCCGGCCGCAGCGTCCGTCAAGGGCTTAAAAAACTAGGCTAGACCGGCGACGGCGAGGCTGGGCCTGCGATCGGCGACGCCGGCCAGCAAGCGATGCGCTTCCGCCGCCTTGCCCGCTTTCAGATACGCAGCGAGCAGCGTGTTGCTCACCAGATCGCGCTGCGCCCGGCTGCCGCCGATCCGCACGGTCTCGGCCAGAACCGAATCGAGAATGGCAATAGCGTCCGCCCACCTGCCGCGCGCATAGGCATGCATCCCCCTGGCGATGCGCGGCACCACATCCCCGGTCGGCGACTGACCGGCGCTGGCGCGGCGTTCGAGCTCGGCCACCAGCTCCAGTACGCCATCGTCGTCGCCGGTTGCGATGGCGGCCAATCCGCGATGCACGTCGACGAAGAAAATGCCGGGCTTGGGAAAGGCCTTCTGCACATAGGCGTGGATCTCGCGCCACAGCTCCGGCGACGGCGCCTGTCCCGCCAGTTCGGCCCGCCACAGGAAGGACGGCGCGTCGGTCGCCACGTTCAACGCCGGGCCCCAGGCGGCGCCGGGATGGACCTGCGACCGATAGATGTCCCAGGCGCGGTCGGCATCGCCCAGCACCAGATGCGAAAGCGCCATGTGCCACGAGACGTGGCAATGCATCAAGCCCTGGCGCGGATAGTCGGGCAGCCAGGCGGCGAGATAGTCCAGCGCGGCACGATCCTCGCCAAGTTCGTAAAGCACGTGCGCCTTGATGTGCGCGCCATGCGCGCTGCCCGGCCGGACGGCCAGGCTGCTTTCGATGAGCTCCAGCGCCTCGTCGAGCCGGCCCATCTCCTCCAGCGCGAAGGCGTAGACCATCTGGAACCACCAGTCCTCGGCCAGATGCGGGCGCAGCTCGTCGAGAAACTCAACCTGTTCGGGCTCGCGGTTCTGGCGGCCGCTGAAGCCGATCAGCCCGAACACGCCGGTGGCCGGCGCCGCCACCATGGCATCGCGCGGATGTTGCGCCAGATGCGCCTGCGTCGCGGCAAGCGCCTGGCCGCCCTTGCCTTCGATCGGCAGGCACAGCACGTCGACATGGCTGCGCTCCCGATCGCTGGCGGCGTCCGCAAGCTCGCGGGCGCGCGCCGTCGCCTCGCGCGCCTGGGCCATGTCGCCGACCACGAACAGGGCGCGAGCCAGCGCCGCATGCGGCAAGGCGAAATTCGGATCTGCCTCTATCGCCCGCAGCAGATGCGCCTCCGCGCCGTATTCGGCCGACAACACGCAATCGCAGCCTTCGACATAGGCATCGCGCGCGGCCTGGGAGGACGTGCTGATCGGCAGGCCGAAACGGTCGGATAACATCGTTCATCGCCACTGGCAGTTTGCAGGCAAGTCAGCCGGAACTTTGCAGCAAATTCCGCAGCGGACAAGCCGGCCCATTCGCGCAAGCGCGCGACGGGCTTCAGACGGACGACGGAGATCTAGCGCTGCAGGCGGCGATTGTAGTCGAGTTCCTGCGCCGTCAGCGCGATGCCGACGGCGACGCGATAGCCGGCCGCGGTGTCGCTGGTGATGCCGGCACGCTGGCGCAGCTCCTCGACCCCGGCCAGCCGCGTGCGGTTGCCCTCGAACTTGTAATCGGCGGTGAATTCCTCGCGCGCGACGATCTGGTTGGTCGGACCGATCAGCGCCACGAAATAGTTGAAACTCGCCTGGCGGTTGACCGCCGACGGGCCTTCCTGGACGCCGAGCGTGACATTGGTGTCGATGGTCAGCCCGTCGCGCGAGAACTCGCAGCGATTCTCCGCCCGCAGCACGTCGGCCCGGAAAGCGACGTCGGTGGGATCGCGCCCCGGCCCCGGCTTGAAACGGGTAAGCTGCGCGGCATCGCCGACGATATAGGCCTTCGGACAGATGGCGGCGGCCTCCGCCTTCTCGGCCTTGGAGGAGCAGCCGGACAGCAGCGCGACCGCCGCAGCCAGCGAGACGCCCAGAACCAGTGACGAATTCGACGCGCAAACCATTGCCATTCTTTCCTACAGACTCTTGTGCCGGCCGTCGCAATGCGGCTGCTTTGCCGTCGCCTTGCAGCCACAGAGCCAGTAATCCCTGGTCTCGGTGACGCTGAACCGCAGCGGATCGATGCCGCAGCCCTTGTGCGCGCCGTCGCAGAACGGCTGCCGGCTGGACCGTCCGCAGGCGCACCACCAGTAGTCCTTGCCGGCCTCGAGCGTGATCTTGTACGGCGCTTTCTGGGCGCAGACGGGCTCGGCCATGGTCCTCTTCCTTGTCGGCGGGAGGTGGGTTAGGGTGCGGCCTCCGCGCGCGCCGCCACCGAAAAGCGTCGACGCGGGGTGACTTTATGGAAATGCCTGCGCCGGCACAAGGGCAGCGCCCCTTCGCCGCAAGCGTCTGGCCGGGAACGGAAAATGTCCCAGCGCAAGCCCCTGACCATCCTGCTCGCCAATCCGCGCGGCTTCTGCGCCGGCGTCGACCGGGCGATCCAGATCGTCGAGCAGGCGCTGGCGCGGTATGGCCGCCCGGTCTATGTGCGGCACGAGATCGTGCACAACCGTTTCGTGGTCGAATCTCTGGAAGCCAAGGGCGCGGTGTTCGTCGACGAGCTCGACCAGGTGCCGGCCGGCGTGCCGGTGGTGTTCTCCGCCCATGGCGTGCCGAAATCGGTGCCGGCGGAGGCCGAGCAGCGCCAGCTCTTCTATCTCGACGCCACCTGTCCGCTGGTCTCCAAGGTCCATCGCGAAGCCGAGCGGCATCATGCCGCCGGGTGCCGGATCGTGCTGATTGGCCATCGCGGCCACCCCGAAGTGGTCGGCACGATGGGCCAGCTGCCGGACGGCGCGGTACTGCTGGTCGAGAACGTGGCCCAGGCCGAAGCGCTGGCGGTGCCGGCCGGCGAGAAGCTCGCCTACGCCACCCAGACGACGCTGTCGGTCGACGACACCGCGGCGATCGTCGAGGTGCTGCGACGGCGTTTCCCCCATATCGAGGGGCCGAAGAAGGAAGACATTTGTTACGCCACCACCAACCGCCAGGCTTCCGTCAAGGCGATCGCCGCGCGCGCCGATGCCGTGCTGGTGATCGGTGCGCCCAACTCGTCGAACTCGATGCGCCTGGTCGAAGTGGCGCGCAACGCCGGCTGCGCGCGGGCCCAGCTCGTCCAACGCGCCGCCGACATCGACTGGCAATCGCTGGCCGATATCCGCCATCTGGGCATTACCGCCGGCGCTTCGGCGCCGGAGACGCTGGTCGAGGAAGTCATCGAAGCCTGCCGGCAGCGCTTCGATGTCGCCATCGAGGAGATCAAGGTCACGGAGGAGAACGTGACCTTCAAGCTGCCCCGCGCGCTCGTGGCCTGAAGCGGGTCGGTCATGGCCGTCTACACCGAAGTCTCCGATCAGGAGCTGGAAGAATTCCTCGCCGCCTACGACCTCGGCGCGCCGCTCTCGTGCAAGGGCATCGCCGAAGGGGTCGAGAACTCCAATTTCATGCTCGGCACCGAGCGTGGCACCTATTTCCTGACGCTGTACGAAAAGCGCGTCGATCGCGCCGACCTGCCGTTCTTCCTGGGGCTGATGGAGCATCTGGCGGCGCACGGCATACCTTGCCCGACGCCGATCCATGGCCGCGACGGGCAGGCGCTGCGCGTCCTCGCCGGCCGCCCGGCCGCCATCGTCAGCTTCCTGCCCGGCATGTGGCACAAGCGGCCATCGGCCGCCCATTGCGCCGCGCTGGGCGATGCGACCGCGCGCATGCATCTGGCCGCCTCCGGCTTCGGGCTCCGGCGCGCCAATGCTCTTTCGGTCGGCGGCTGGCGACCGCTGCTCGACGCCGCCAGCCCGCGCGCCCACGAGGTCATGGCCGGGCTGACCGAGGAACTGGCAGGCGAACTGGCGCATCTGGAGGCGGCGTGGCCCGCCGACCTGCCGCAGGGCGTCATCCATGCCGACCTCTTTCCCGACAACGTGCTGTTTCTGGCCGACCGCATCAGCGGGTTGATCGACTTCTATTTCGCCTGCAACGACGCGCTGGCCTACGACCTGGCCATTTGCCTCAACGCCTGGTGCTTCGAAGTGGACCGCAGCTTCAACGTCACCAAGGCACGCGCTTTGCTCTCGGCCTACGAGCGCGTGCGCCGGCTGGAACCGGTCGAACGGGCGGCGCTGCCGCTGCTGGCCCGCGGCGCGGCGCTGCGCTTTCTGCTGACCCGGCTCTATGACTGGCTCAACACGCCGTCCGATGCGCTGGTGCGCCGCAAGGATCCGCTCGAGTACCTGCACAAGCTGCGCTTCCATCGAAACGTGCGCGATATCGGCGCCTACGGCATCGAATGAACGACGACGCCACTCCCGACGAGGCGGTGGAGATCTTCACCGACGGCGCCTGCAGCGGCAATCCCGGTCCCGGCGGCTGGGGCGCCCTGCTGCGCTGGCGCGGCCGCGAGCGCGAGATCTCCGGCGCCGAAGGGCACACCACCAACAACCGCATGGAGCTGATGGCCGCAATCATGGCGCTGGAATCGCTCAAGCGCGGCGTCGAGGTAAAGCTCTATACCGACAGCATCTACGTGCGCGACGGCATCACCAAATGGCTGCCGTCGTGGAAGCGCCGCAACTGGCGCACCGCCGACAACAAGCCGGTGAAGAACGTCGAGCTGTGGCAGCGTCTCGAGCGGGCGCTGGGCGAACACCGGATCGAATGGCACTGGGTGCGCGGCCATGCCGGCCACCCCGAGAACGAGCGCGCCGATGCGCTGGCGCGAGCGGCGATCCGGACCTTGCGCGAGAGCTCCTGACAGCTACTGCATCAGATGGTCGCCGGCGCGGTGCGCGGCGAAGCCGCCATCGGCATCCGCCGAGCCAAACCGCAACCCCGCGTCGGCCAGCGCGCGCGCCAGCCGCGCACCCGGCGCGGCGATGGTCCGCAACCGGTCGCATTGCGGAGTTGGCGAGTCGTCGCGTTGCAGCCCCGCCAGCCAGTGCAGCGCGCCCAACTCGTCGGCCGACAGCAACGGACTGGCGACGGGACGGATATCGAGCGGCCGGCGCACGTTGCCCAACAGGCGGGTCAGGAACTCGTCGAGATCGAGCCAGGCCGCCGGCGCGCCGGCCAGCACGAAACCGCGCCGCAGATCGGGCAGCAGATTGCCGCCACCACGATAGGCCACCACCCACAGCCTGATGCCCCACAGCGCGAACATCTCGGCGACGCCCAGCGCATTGACCGGCGTCTCCGGCACCGGGCGCTCGGTCTGCGGCTGCGAATCGATGCGATGCATGCGTCCTCCCGAATTCGACAAGGCGTCGAGGGAGGCTAGCTAGGCTTTGTCTCTATTGCAAACGATTTGCAATCGCGTATCTATCGATATGAAAAACAACAAAAAACGGCAGGACCAGCCTGCCGTTTTTATGTTCTGGCGCCGCGGCACCAGGAAAAGCTTACAGCGCCTTGAGAATGGCCTCGGCGCTCGACACCTCGAAGGCGCCCGGCTTTTCGACGTTCAGCGCCTTGACCACGCCGTCGTCGACGACCATCGCGTAGCGCTGCGAGCGCTTGCCCATGCCGAAGCCGGAGGCGTCGAAGGTCAGGCCGACCTTGTCGGTGAATTCCGCATTGCCGTCGGCCAGCATCAGCACGTTGTCGCCGGCATTCTGGTCCTTGCCCCAGGCGTTCATGACGAAAGCGTCGTTGACCGAAACGCAGGCGATGGTGTCGATGCCCTTGCCCTTGATGTCGGCCGCGTGCTGCACGAAGCCCGGCACGTGCTTGGCCGAGCAGGTCGGCGTAAAGGCGCCGGGCAGCGCGAACACCACCACCTTCTTGCCGCCGAACAATTCCTCGGTGGTGATCGGACGCGGGCCGTCCTTGGTCATTTGCATCAGCTTGGCCGATGGAATCTTGTCGCCCACCTTGATCATTTCCCATTCCCTCCTGGTATTCGAACGGCGCGAACTCGGGGCGCGGACGGACGGCGCGCGCCGCCCCGCCAGCGCGACTGAAGGCACCCTATTGGGGCCGCCGGGCTTTGTCCACCGGAGAGCAACCCCTTCATTCCCTGTGGAATTCCGACGTCGAACGGCCGCCTTCCTGCGCAAGCCTTGCGCTCGCCATAATCCCCGCCTAATTGAGTCGGATGAAGAACGAGCGCGAGATTAACGGTTCGGTCGAGGGCCAGCTTCTGATCGCGGTCCCCCACATGGAAGACCCGCGCTTCCGCCATTCCCTCGTCTACATGTGCAGCCACAGCCGCAGCGGCGCGGTCGGCCTGGTCGTCAACAAGCTGATCGAGGACATGCCGTTCGCCGATCTGCTGGAACAGCTCGATATCGAAAGCGGCGATCAGTCCGACGCCATTCGCGTCCATTTCGGCGGCCCGGTCGAGCCCGGCCGCGGCTTCGTGCTGCACACCAGCGACTATTCGATCGACGGCACCACGGGCGTCGCCGGCGGCATGGCGCTGACGGCCACCACCGACATCCTGCGCGACATCGCGCTGGGCCGCGGACCGGCCCAGAGCCTGCTGGCGCTCGGCTATTCGGGCTGGGGGCCGGGGCAGCTCGATCGCGAGATCCAGGACAATGGCTGGCTGGTGGTGCCGGCCGACACGGCCTTGCTGTTCGACGCCGATATCGACAGCAAATGGCAACGCGCCTACGCCAAGCTGGGCGTCGAACCCGGCGCCCTGTCGCAAACCAGCGGCCGCGCCTGAATTTCCGGCAGGTGCGGCCGGCGTTTCGGCCGAAATGCAACAACAATCAATATGTTGTATGAATTTTCTGGGACGCCGCCACAAATCTGGTGACAGTCGCATCGGCGGGGACTAGCATTTTCGTGTTCCTGGGGAGGTATCGCCATAAGCGACCGACGGCCCGATTCGACAGGCGCAAGCCCGCCACAGATGCTGCGGCCGTCCGGCAGCCCCTCCGGTTCGATCCCGACCGATAGCCGCCCATACGACAGAATTCCAACCGCCTCCCCCGCCGGGGAGGCGTTTTGCGGTTGGCGGCCTGCGGTCACCTCGCGTCAGCCACAGGAGAGTTGAATGGCAAAGCGTGCGTCGCGTCGTTTGCAGCAGACCGAGCAGAACTCCGCCCGCGTCCACAATCTGTTTTTCGACAAGCCGCGCGGGCGCGGCGCCGCCGACCTCCCCGAAGACCGCGACCAGCGCTATCTCGCCAAAGTCCGCCCGCGCAGCGACAATCAGCGGCTGCTGATGGAATCGATCGAGCGCAACGCGCTCACCCTGGCGCTGGGGCCCGCCGGCACCGGCAAGACCTATCTGGCGATCAGCGCCGGCGTCGAGGCGCTGGAGGCCGGCAAGATCAGCCGCATCGTGCTGTCGCGGCCGGCCGTCGAGGCGGGCGAGAATCTCGGCTATCTGCCCGGCGACATGCGCGACAAGCTCGATCCCTATCTGCGCCCGCTTTACGACGTGCTGAACGACCGGCTGGGCGCCAAGCGCCTGCGCACCTATCTCTCCGACGGCACCATCGAGATCGCGCCCGTCGCCTTCATGCGCGGCCGCACGCTGAACAACAGCTTCATCCTGATCGACGAGGCGCAGAACTGCACCTACGGGCAGCTCAAGATGCTGCTGACGCGGCTGGGCTGGCATTCGACCATGGTGCTGACCGGCGACCCCGACCAGACCGATCTGCTGGCCGGCATGTCAGGGCTCGACGACATCGGCCGCCGCCTCGAGGCAATGGACGACGTCAGCGTCGTGCGCCTGACCGACAAGGACGTCGTGCGCCACCCGCTGGTCGGGCGCATGCTGTCGGTGCTCTAGCCGACCGGAACCACGCATGGCCGCCATGTCGAATGGCGGCCATGCCACCCTCCCCCCGGCGCCGCCGATTGGCTAATCTGGCGCGATCATGGCGGGCAAGATCCAACCCCTCCCCGTGCCGCACCGTGCGGTTTCCACCCGGCGCATTTTCGTCCGCGACCTGGTGCTGAGCGCGCGCATCGGCGTGCATCGGCACGAGAAGAAGCGCGAGCAGCGCATTCGCCTCAATCTCGATCTGACGGTCGCCGAATCGCCCCGACCGTCGAGCGACCGGCTGTCCGACGTCGTGTGCTACGAGAAAATCGTCAATCGGGTCCGCGCCCTGATCGCCGAAGGCCATGTCAATCTGGTCGAGACCCTGGCCGAACGCATTGCGGCGATCTGCCTCGACGATCCGCAGGTGCGCAAGGCCACGGTCCGGCTGGAAAAGCTGGAGGTTTTTGCCGATGCGGCGAGCGTCGGTGTCGAGATCGAACGGCTGCGCTGCGATTAACGCTGCCGAATCTTCTTGACTTGGACGGACCGACCTCGGGCAGCCATCGTCGTTTGTCTACAGGCCGGCATAGCGCGTTCTGGCACCGCACTAATCCGGCACGCAGTACCGTATTGCAGTTTTGTCACGCGGATTGTCCGCAAAAAACAATGGAAATTAATAACTTAGAAAACTGCCTCAAATTTGGGCGACTATGATGGCGCCGCGGAAACCTTGGCGTTTGCCTCCTCCGAGCCCGGTTCCCCACAAGCTTATGCACACGAATCGTGGATTATCGCGCGACGGCAGGGAACGCCCGAAAGGCGTCGTCCGTTTTTTACCCTCGCCATCCGCGTTGACCCGCCGGCATTCCGGAGCCAAATCACACGGGCAATGAGCGATCTCGACCAGGAAGCCGACATCGATACCGCAGCAAGCGACGGCCAGGACGCGCCGCCGGCGCCGGGCACGCTTGCGGGCGGCATTGCGGTCATCAAGGCGCATCTGAAGACCCTGCCGCGCGCGCCGGGCGTCTATCGCATGATCGACGCCAAAGGCGAAGTGATCTACGTCGGCAAGGCGCGGGTGCTGCGCAACCGCGTCGGCTCCTACACCCAGACGCCACGGCTGACGACGCGGCTGATGCGCATGGTGGCGGCGACGGCGACGATGGAGTTCGTCGTGACCGGCAGCGAGGCCGAGGCGCTGCTGCTGGAAAGCAATCTGATCAAGCAGTTCCGGCCGCGCTTCAACGTGATGCTGAAGGACGACAAGTCCTTCCCCTACATCATGATCCGGCGCGACCATCCCTGGCCGCAGCTGGTCAAGCATCGCGGCGCGCGTCAGGCTGGCGGCGATTATTTCGGCCCCTTTGCCTCGGCTGGCGCGGTCAACCGCACGCTCTATGCCCTGCAACGCGCCTTCCCGCTGCGGTCCTGCTCCGATGCGATCTTCGCCAACCGCACCCGCCCCTGCCTGCAATACCAGATCAAGCGCTGCACGGCGCCCTGCGTCGGCTATATCGGCGCCGAGGAATACGGCGCCATGGTCGACGAGGTGCGCGATTTCCTGTCGGGGCGCAGCCGCAACGTCCAGGAAGGCCTGTCGCAACGCATGGAAGCGGCGAGCGCCGAGATGGAATTCGAACGCGCCGCCGTTTTCCGCGACCGCATCCGGGCGCTGACGCAGATCCAGTCGCATCAATCGATCAACAACCTCGACATCGACGAGGCCGACGTCTTCGCCCTGCATGTCGAAGGCGGCCAGGCCTGCGTACAGGTGTTCTTCCTGCGGGGCGGGCAGAATCTCGGCAACCGACCCTATTTTCCCAATCTCAATGCCGACACCGACGAAAGCGCAGCACTGAGCCTGCTGATCGGCCAGTTCTACACAAATCGGCCGGTGCCGAAGCTGATCCTGGTCAGCCACGCCCTGCCGGACACGCCGCTGCTGGAAAGCGCGCTCGAACTCAACAGCGACCACAAGGTCAAAATCCACCGGCCGCAGCGCGGCCCGCGCGCCGATCTGATGCAATTGGCGTTGCAGAATGCGCGCGAGGCTTTGGGCCGGCGCGTCGCCGAAAGCGGCGCCCAACGCAAATTGCTGGACGGCGTGGCCGCCCTGTTCGGCCTCGAGCAGGCGCCCGAGCGCATCGAGGTGTACGACAACAGCCACATCCAGGGATCGGATGCGGTCGGCGCCATGATCGTCGCCGGGCCGGAGGGCTTCCAGAAGAACGCCTATCGCAAGTTCAACATCCGCACCGCCACCGGCGCGACGGAGGATGGCGGCATCGCGCCGGGCGACGACTACGGCATGATGCGCGAGGTCTTCACCCGCCGCTTCGCCCGCGCCCAGAAGGAAGATCCCGACCGCAGCCGCGGCCAATGGCCCGATCTGGTGGTGATCGACGGCGGCGCCGGCCAGCTCGCGCAGGCGCAGCAGGTGCTGGCCGATCTCGGCATCGGCGAACTGGCCATCGTGTCGATCGCCAAGGGGCCGGATCGCAACGCCGGACGCGAGCGCTTCTTCCTTCCCGGCCGGGCGCCCTTTTCGCTCGAACCGCGCGATCCGCTGCTCTATTTCCTGCAGCGCCTGCGCGACGAGGCGCATCGCTTCGCCATCGGCAGCCATCGCGACCGCCGCTCGCGCGCCATCGCCCGTTCGCCCCTCGACGAGGTGGCCGGGATCGGCGCGGCACGCAAACGCGCCCTGCTGCTGCATTTCGGCTCGGCGCGCGCGGTGGCGGCCGCCAAGCTGGTCGACCTCGAGGCGGTGCCGGGCATCTCAACCGCGGTCGCGCGACGCATATATGACCATTTCCACGATGGCGGCTGACCGGCGGGACCGCTAGAGTCGGAAGAGCCCCCAACCAGCCGATTCGAGCGAAACCGACGCCACAATGCCGACCAATCTGCCCAATCTCCTGACGCTTTCGCGCATCGTCGCCATCCCGCTGATGATCGCGCTGTTCTGGGTGCCGTTTCCCACCGGCAACTGGCTGGTGTTCGGGCTGTTCGTGGCCGCCGCGCTGACCGACCTGCTCGACGGCTGGCTGGCGCGCCGCTGGCAGCAGGTTTCCGCGCTGGGCCGCTTCCTCGACCCGATCGCCGACAAGCTGCTGGTCGCGGCCGCCCTGCTGATGCTGGTGGCCTGGGACCGCATAGCGGGCCTTACCGTTCTGCCCGCGATCGTCATTCTCTGCCGCGAGATCCTGGTCTCGGGCCTGCGCGAGTTCCTCGCCGAACTCAAGGTGCGGGTGCCGGTATCGAGCCTGGCGAAATGGAAGACCACCATCCAGATGGTGGCGATCGCCATTCTGCTGGTCGGCAATGCCGGTCCGGATTTCCTGCCCTGGCGCGAGATCGGCGAGGTCGGGCTGTGGCTGGCCGCCGTGCTGACCCTGATCACCGGCTACGACTATCTGCGCGCCGGGCTGGCCCACATGACCGATCCGCAGCCGCCGGCCGGATCATGAGCGTCAAGCTGCTCTACTTCGCCTGGCTGCGCCAGGAGATCGGCACCAACGCCGAGACGCTCGATCTGCCGGCCGGGATTGGCACGGTCGGCGCGCTGATGACATGGCTGCGCGGCCGCGGCGGCGGCTATGCCGCCGCCTTCGCCGAGGACGCCGTGCTGCGCGCCGCCGTCAA
>JBDZUM010000048.1:0-5958 GCA_040255215.1 Rhodospirillaceae bacterium | reverse complement strand
CCGGGCATGACGGAGCGGGCGCTGGAGGACATCGAGGCCGAGGCGCGCCGGCGCTGGGAGCTGGAAGCAGTGACCATCATCCACCGCTACGGCCAGCTCGATCCCGGCGACCGCATCGTGCTGGTCGCGGTCGCGTCCTCGCATCGCGAGGCCGCCTTCGAGGCCTGCCAGTTCCTGATGGACTGGCTGAAAACCAAGGCGCCTTTCTGGAAGCTGGAAGATACCGGCAAGGGCAGCCGCTGGGTCGAAGCCCGCGACAGCGACGACCGCGCGGCGCAGAGGTGGGTGAAAAAGTAAGCAAATTTGGTGGTGCGGGGGAAGATTTGCTAGACTACCCTGCTACCCTTGGTAGTTCTGCTGCGTGGGGGAAGCAACCATGTCTCTTAAGCTACTTTGGCACCCATCAATCGACTTGGGGAAACTTAGCGATAGAACCTTAGCATTGGCCCGGGAATGCATCGAAGAGATGGATAGTTTTCCGGGCGTATATGTTTTTGGACGCCAGCACGGATCCAATTTTGATCCAGTATATGTTGGCAAGGCACAAAGCATTCGCCTTCGTCTCAGGCAGCAGATGAACAACTTTCAATTGATGACTGCGCTTGGGAGGTCAGGAACAGGAAGCAAAAAAATTCTCATCGGACAGTTCTTAACTGGTCGAGGATTGCGACTTCCGGATTGTTTGGCATTGCTTGAAAAAGCGCTTCTAGAACATGCCCTTACATCGGGCGCAGAGCTGATCAATATCCAAGGTACAAAACTGCGCTTTAGAACGATAGCGTCCTCGGGGAAAAGACGGGACCATGTCTCCTTTCCCCGACGAATGAACGTCCGAATTTGATCAACGGTGGATTCAGTTAACTATATCTGATCGTCACCGACTGCGCGACTTTCAAAGCCGTGGCGCGCGCCTCGTCGGTGTCCGCGCCGCGCGCCAGACCGACGCCCATGCGGCGATAGGGCCGCGTCGTCGGCTTGCCGAACAGACGCAGATCGGTGGCCGGCCGCTTCAGGACGGTCGTGTCGATCTCGAAATCGAAGTTCTCGGCATTGCGGTCCGCCAGGATCACGGCCGAGGCCGAGGGGCCGTAGAGGATCGGCTCCGGCACTGGCAGGCCGAGAATGGCGCGGCAATGCAGGTCGAACTGCGTCAGGTTCTGCGAGATCATGGTGACCATTCCCGTGTCGTGCGGCCGCGGCGACAATTCGGAAAACACCACTTCGCTTTTCGTGACGAAGAATTCGACGCCGAAAATGCCGGCACCGCCCAGATTGTCGGTGACCTTGCGCGCCATGTCCTGCGCGTCCTTGAGCAGTTTCGGCGTCATTGCCTGCGGCTGCCAGGATTCCTGATAGTCGCCGCGTTCCTGGCGATGGCCGATGGGCGGGCAGAAGACGCAACCGCCGTCGCGCGCGCGAACCGTCAGCAGCGTGATTTCGTATTCGAACGGAATGAATTCCTCGACGATCACCTTGGCGCGATCGCCGCGCATGTTGGCGACGGCGTATTCCCACGACTTCGCCACGTCGGCCGGCGTCTTCGCCGTGCTCTGCCCCTTGCCGGAGCTCGACATCACGGGCTTCACCACCACGGGCAGGCCGATGGCTTTGACGGCGTCCTCCATCTCGGCCAGCGATTCGGCGTAGCGGTATTTCGACGTGCGCAGGCCCAGCTCGGTCGCCGCCACTTCGCGAATGCGATCGCGGTTCATGGTCATGAAGGCGGCCCGCGCCGACGGCACGATATGAAAGCCTTTGGCCTCGTATTCCTGCAGGGTTTCGGTGCGGATCGCCTCGATCTCGGGCACCACCAGATCGGGCCGGTGCTTTTCGATGGCGGCGCCGAGCCTGGCGCCATCGAGCATGGGGAAGACCTCGCGCTCGTCGGCGACCTGCATCGCCGGCGCGCCGTCGTAGGAATCGCAGGCGACCACATGGCAGCCCAGCCGCTGGGCGGCGATGACGAATTCCTTGCCCAGTTCGCCCGAGCCCAGCAGCAGGATTTTCTGCGGCAGTTTCATGCTTCCCCCGACCAATCTTTCGGAACGAAGAATGCAACGACAGTCGGTCAGAGTCGATGGCGCATCCCCCGCTTCGCTCAGCATGACGGAAGGAGAGAACGCGTCCGCTCAGAAATGATAGACGCGTACCGCCGCCAGCAGCCTGCCGCGCCAGCGCAGCACCTCGCACACGCGCATGGGCTCGACACCGGACGCGTGGCGCAGGTACTCGACCACCGATACGTCTTCGGTTTCCGTCACCTGCTCGATGTCGAAACGCAGCGGATGGACGCGGGCGAAAGCGCGCAGCGCGTAGGCTTCGATTTCCGCCTTGCCGCGCAGGTGCGGACGGCCCGGCGCCGTCATCGTCGTCGCCACCTTGGCGCTCTCATGCGTGCCGTTGGCAGTGTAGAGCGCGGCGACACGCGCCGCGTCTCCGCTCTGCCAGGCATCGCGCCAGGCGGCCACCCGGGCCGACACCGCCACCTTATCGTTCACGGCGCGCCGCTCATGCCGCCCGGACCAGCGCCGCCGAGTCGGCTTTCGGCTCGGTGCGGACCAGCAGCGCGAAATCCTCGACCAGCGCGCGCGTCACGGGCCCGACGACCAGATCGCGGCCGACCGCCTGGCGCACCGGGGTGATCTCCGCCGCCGTACCGGTCAGGAACATCTCCTGGGCGCGGTCGAGATCGTCCAGCGTCAGCCTGCGCTCGCGCACGGCATAGCCGCGCCGGCGCGCCAGCTCCATCGTCGCCTGGCGCGTAATGCCGTCGAGGAAGCACTCGGGTTTCGGCGTATGGATTTCGCCGTCGATCACCAGAAAGACGTTGGCGCCGGTCGCCTCGGCGATGTCGCCGCGCCAGTCGAGCATCAGCGCGTCGTCGAACCCCGCCTTGATGGCGCGGTCCTTCGCCATGGTCGCGATCATGTAGAGCCCGGCGGCCTTGCTCTGCGACGGCGCGGTGTCGGGCGCCGGCCGCTTCCAGTCGGCAAGGCACAAGGTGATGCCCTTCATTTTCGCCTCGGGCGAGAAATAGGCCGGCCACGACCAGGCGGCGATCGCCAGATGGGTGGCGTTGCCCAGGGCCGAGACGCCCATCACCTCCGAGCCGCGCCACGCCACCGGCCGGATGTAGCCGTCGCCGATATTGTTGGCGGCCACGACTTCGCGCGTGGCGGCATCGATCTGATCCTCGCTCCAGGGGATCTCGAAATCCAGCAACTCGGCCGATCGCCGCAACCGGCGCGTATGGGCGCGCAGGCGGAAGACATGGCCGTCATAGGCGCGTTCGCCCTCGAACACCGAGGAGCCGTAATGCAGCCCGTGACTCAGCACATGCGGCCGCGCGCCCCGCCAGGGGACCAGCTTGCCGTCGAACCAGATCCAGCCCTCACGATCGTCCATGGGTCCGAGCATTGCGCTCTCCTTTCTTGGAATAATATTATCGTGCGCTATTGGCGCGGATAACGTAACTAATCGATGATAGGACAGGAATACTGTTTTAGTCAATGTCACTGTCTTAATTGGATTTAGAGCAGCAAAAAGGGCCCCGCAGGGCCCTTTTTCGATGGGTTGCCAGAGGCCGCTATTCGGCAGCCGTCGCCTTGGCGCCCGGCTTCACGGCAGCCTCGAAATCGGTGATCAGCGTCTTGCACACCGCGCCGGGCGTGAACTTGTACTGGCCGATCTCGCGCACCGGCGTCACCTCCGCCGCCGTGCCGGTGAGGAAGCATTCGCTGGCCTTGGCCATCTCCTCGGGCATGATCGCGCGCTCGACGACCTTCATCTGCCGGTTCTTGGCCAGACCAATGACGGTCTGGCGCGTGATGCCGTCGAGGAAGCAGTCGGGCTTCGGCGTGTGGATCTCGCCGTCCATGACGAAGAACACGTTGGCGCCGGTCGCCTCGGCGACCTGCCCACGCCAGTCGAGCATCAGCGCATCGTCGTAGCCTTCGGCTTCCGCCTTGTGCTTCGACAGCGTGCAGATCATGTAGAGGCCCGCCGCCTTGGCATGCACCGGCGCGGTCTTCGGATCCGGCCGACGCCATTCCGAGAGCTTCAGCCGGATGCCCTGCATGCGCGCTTCCGGCGTGAAGTAGGACGGCCATTCCCACACCGCGATGGCGAGGTGGATCGTGTTGTTCTGAGCCGAGACGCCCATCATTTCCGAACCGCGCCACGCCACCGGCCGCACGTAGCCGTCGACGATGCCGCTGGCCTTCACCGTCTCCTCGGTGGCGCGATCGATCTCAGCGACGCTGTAGGGGATCTTGAAGCCCATCAGCTCGGCCGACTTGACCAGACGGGCGCTGTGCTCGGTCAGCTTGAACACCTTGCCGCCATAGACGCGCTCGCCTTCGAACACGCTCGACGCGTAATGCAGCGCATGCGTCAGCACATGCAGCTTGGCATCGCGCCAGGGCACCAATTTGCCGTCGTACCAGATAAGGCCATCGCGATCGTCGAAAGCCGGGCCGGGAGCCGCCATAACCGGAGTTTCCTCTGCTGAGTTACATTATTTCCCAAAGGGTTGATCGTGAGTAACATTTGACTGTAGGAGAGTCAATGAAACGTCATGCGTATTGCCCTATCTTGCGGCATGCGTGACGATCACGCAGGAGACGACATGCCCGAGCCCTCGAGACACCAGGCCAACCCGCTGTTTTTGCGGGAGGAAGAGCTGCGCCAGGGCATCGAGCTGCTGTTCTACGCCTATCGCGATTTCACCGGCGAAGCCGATTCGCTGCTGTCGGAACTCGGCTTCGGCCGGGCGCATCATCGCGTCGTCTATTTCGTCGGCCGCTATCCGGACATCACCGTTTCGGGCCTGCTGAAGATTCTGCGCATCACCAAACAGTCGCTGTCGCGCGTGCTGCGCGAACTGATCGACCAGGGCTTCATCGACCAGAGATCGGGCGACAAGGACCGCCGCCAGCGACTGCTGTCGCTGACCGACAAGGGCGTGCGGCTGGAACGCGACCTGACCGCCGCCCAGGCGCGGCGCGTGGCGCGCGCCTATCGCGAGGCCGGCGCGGTCGCGGTCGAGGGCTTCCGCAAGGTGCTGCTGGGCATCCTCGACGACGACAACCGGCGCGTGGTCGAACGCGAGCTCGGCAGCGAACCCTGACGGCCGCCGCCCGTGGTCGACGCGCCGCATATCCTCGTCGTCGACGACGACAACCGGTTGCGCGAGCTGCTGCGCAAGTATCTCTCGGAGAACGGCTTCCGCGTCAGCGCCGCCGCCGACGCGGCCGAGGCGCGCCGCAGCCTGGCGGCGTTCGATTTCGACCTGATGGTGCTCGACGTCATGATGCCCGGCGAGACCGGCCTGCAGCTCACCGAATCGGTGCGCAAGGAGCGGCGCGTGCCGATCCTGATGCTGACCTCGATGGCCGAGGCCAACGACCGCATCGCCGGGCTGGAACGCGGCGCCGACGACTATCTCACCAAGCCGTTCGAGCCGCGCGAGCTGCTGCTGCGCATCAACTCGATCCTGCGCCGGGTCAACGAGGCGCCGCAGACGCCGCCCGAGGCGGCGGCGGAGGCGATGTTCGGGCCGTTCCGGCTCGACCTGAACTCCGGCGAACTGGCGCGCGGCCCCGAACGCATCCGGTTGACCGACGCCGAACGCGGCCTGCTGCTGGCGCTGGCGCGCAATTTCGGCGCCACGCTGTCGCGCGAGGAACTGGCCCGGCTGACGGGGCCGGGCAACAGCGCCCGCACCGTGGACGTGCAGGTCACGCGCCTGCGCCGCAAGATCGAGCCCGACCCCAAGTTTCCACGCTACCTGCAGACCTCGCGCGGCCGCGGCTACCGGCTGGCCGGCGATTGACGGTCGGCCTTGAAATGGCCGCGACAAGGGCGCATTGACAGACGGATGACGGTCGACAGGCTCAATCCGGCGCAGCGCGGCGGACCGCTCGGCTGGCTCGACCGCCGGCTCGGGCGGCGCGAGAC
>JBDZUM010000047.1:14127-28220 GCA_040255215.1 Rhodospirillaceae bacterium | reverse complement strand
TCTGGATCCACGACTATAATCTGTGGCTGGTGCCGCAATATCTGCGCGCGCTCAATCCGACCTTGCGCATCGCCTTCTTCCACCACACGCCGTTTCCCGGGCCGGACGTGTTCAACATCCTGCCGTGGCGCGACGAGATCATGGACAGCCTCCTGAAATGCGATCTGGTCGGCTTCCACATTCCGCGTTACGCCAAGAACTTCGCCGACGTCGCCCGCTCGCTGCGCGACGTCTCGATCGAGAACGACACCGAGGTCGAGCACGGCATGACGCCGGTCGGCCAGGCGCTGTCGGAACCGGAGACGCCGACGCGGCTGCTGGTGGACGGTCGCCACGTCGCCATCGACGCCTTCCCGGTCGGCACCAGCCCCGACGTCATCGACCGTCTGCTGCAGGAGCCGTCGAACCGCAAGCTGCAGGAGAGCATTGCCGAAGAGCTGTCCGACCAGCGGCTGCTGATCGCGGTCGGCCGCACCGACTACACCAAGGGCATGCGCGAGACGCTGCTGGCCTTCGAGCGGCTGATGACGCGTCGCCCCGAGCTGCACGGCAAGATCAAGCTGATCGTCACCTCGGTGCGCGCCGCCTCGAACATGCGTGTCTACAAGGACACGCAGCGCGACGTCGAGGCCCTGGTCGGCCGCATCAACGGCCAGTTCTCCAATCTGCGCTGGACGCCGATCCTGCTGTTCACCAACGCCATCCCGTTCGACCGGCTGCTGGCCTATTACCGCATGGCCGACGTCTGCATCATCACGCCGCTGCGCGACGGGCTCAATCTGGTCGCCAAGGAATACGTGGCGGCCAAGGGCGACAAGCCGGGGACGCTGGTGCTGTCGGAATTCACCGGCTGCGCCGTGGAGTTTCCCCAGGCCATCCTGACCAATCCCTATTCGACCCGCGCCATGGATGCCGCCATCGACCGCGCGCTCGACATGCCGGCCGACGAGGCCAGAAGCCGCATGCAGGCCATGCAGGAGGTGGTCCGCCGCTACGACGTCGGGCATTGGGTCGACCACACCTTCGACCGGTTCGGCGAGATCGGCGGGCCGCGCGGCGGCGTCGGGCTGGCCGCGATCGGAACCGCAGCGCAGTAGCGCCGGTTTCCACGACAATAAAATAAGAAGGAGTGGGAGGATGAAAGCACGAACCCTGCCGGCCCTGGGCGGTTTCGCCCTGGGCAGTCTCGCCCTGACGCTCGTCCTGGCGGCACCGGCCGTCGCCGAACCGGTCGAGATTTCCATCTCCTGCGGCGCGCTCGGCGTCGAGCTGAAACTGTGCACCGAGGGCGTGCGCGCCTGGGAAAAGAAAACGGGCAACAAGGTCGAGGTCGTGTCGACGCCCAATTCCTCGACCGAACGGCTGGCGCTCTACCAGCAGGTGCTCAGTTCCAAGGCCGACGACATCGACGTGCTGCAGGTCGACGTGGTGTGGCCCGGCATTCTCGCCAGCCATCTGATCGATTTGAAGCCCTATATGGGCGACGATCCCAAGGGGCATTTCCCGGCGCTGATCGAGAACGACACGATCGACGGCAAGCTGGTCGCCATGCCCTGGTGGACCGATGCCGGCGTTCTGTACTACCGGACCGACCTGCTGAAGAAGCACGGGTTCGAACCGCCCGCCACCTGGGCGGAGATGGCCAAGGCGGCGCGCGCGATCCAGAAGGCCGAGCGTGCTGCAGGGCAGGACGGGCTGTGGGGTTACGTTTTCCAGGGCCGCGCCTATGAAGGGCTGACCTGCAACGCGCTGGAATGGGTCGATGCCTTCGGCGGTGGCGCCATCGTCGATGGCGAGGGCGAGATCACCATCGACAATCCCAGGGCGCGACAGGCGATGGCGGCCGCCGCTTCGTGGATCGACGACATCTCGCCCAAGGGCGTGCTCAACTACGACGAGGAAGCCGCGCGCGGCGTCTTCCAGAGCGGCAATGCCGTGTTCATGCGCAACTGGCCGTATGCCTGGTCGCTGTCGCAAAGCGTCGACAGCCCGGTCAAGGGCAAGGTCGGCGTCGTGGCGCTGCCAAAGGGCGGGGCGGACGGCAAGACCACCGGCGCGCTGGGCGGATGGCATCTCGCCGTATCGCGCTATTCGAAACATCCGAAGGAAGCCGCCGATCTGGTCAAGTTCCTGACCGGCGAGTCCGAACAGAAGCGCCGGGCCATCGAGGGCTCGTACAATCCGACCATCGTGGCGCTCTACAAGGACGCCGACGTGCTGAAGGCCAATCCGTTCTTCGGCGAGCTGTTCGACACGTTCGAGAACGCGGTGGCGCGGCCGGCTGCCGTCGCCGGTCCGTTCTACAACCGCGTCTCTTCCGCCTTCTGGACCGCCGCGCACGAGATCCTGGCCGGCCAGGCCAAGCCCGGGCCGCGGCTGCAGGCGCTGGAAGGCGAACTGAAGCAGATCAAGCGCCGCGGCCGCTGGTAAGGCCCATGAGCCTGGCGCAGCAAGAAGCGACGCCGCTGGTCAGGCCGCGCGTCTCGGCGACGGCACGGCGCAACCTGCGCACGGCCTGGCTGTTCCTGGCGCCGATGCTGGCGGTGCTGGCGCTGGTGGCGGCGTGGCCGCTGCTGCGCACTATCTTCTTCAGCCTGACCAACGCCACGCTGGTCGATACCGCCAGTTACGATTTCATCGGGCTCGAGAACTATCTCGTGCGCGACGGCGGCGAATGGTACGGGCTGCTGGCCGATCCCGAATGGTGGGGCGCGCTCGGCAACACGCTGGTCTTCACCGGCATAACCGTCTTCTTCGAGACCGTGTTCGGCGTGCTGATCGCGCTGATCCTCAACGCCAGTTTTCGCTTCCGCGGCCTGGTGCGCGCGGCCGTGCTGGTGCCGTGGGCCATTCCCACCGTGGTGTCGGCCAAGATCTGGGCCTGGATGCTGCACGACCAGTTCGGCATGGTGAACGATCTGCTGCTGCGGCTTGGCCTGATCGCCGCGCCCATCGCCTGGCTGGCCGATCCCAACCTGTCGCTGTGGTCGGTGGCCGCCGTCGACATCTGGAAAACGACGCCCTTCGTCGCCCTGCTGGTGCTGGCCGGCCTGCAGATGGTGCCGCAGGACTGCTACGAGGCTGCGCGCGTGGACGGCGTGCATCCGGTGCGGGTTTTCTTCCAGGTCACCCTGCCGCTGATCCGCCCGGCGCTGGTCGTGGCCATCATCTTCCGGCTGCTCGACGCGATGCGGGTCTTCGACGTGGTCTACGTCATGACAGGGAACGCCAAGGCGACCCAGACCCTGTCGGTCATGGCGCGCCAGCAACTGGTCGATTTCCAGGACGTCGGCTACGGCTCGGCGGTCTCGACCCTGCTGTTCATCGCCATCGGCCTGCTGACGGCGCTCTACCTGATGGCCCTGCGGCCCGATCTGGGAGGGCGCCGGCAATGAAGAAGGCGCTGCGGTCCTTCGGTTTCTGGCTGCTGGTGGCGCTGGTGCTGCTCTACCTGCTGTTCCCGTTCTACTACGCCGTCATCACCTCGCTGAAGAGCGGCTCGGCCATCTTCAGCGTCGACTACTGGCCGACCGCATTCGACCTGTCCAATTACGGCCGGGTCTTCGCCGAACAGTCCTTCGCGCGCAACATCCTGAATTCGGTGATGATCGCCACCGCCGTGGTGGCGATCTCGCTGGCGCTGGGCCTGACCGCTTCCTTCGCGCTCGGCCGCATCCGCTTTCGCGGCCGCGCCACCCTGCTGCTGGCGATCCTTTCGGTGTCGATGTTTCCGCAGGTCGCCGTATTGTCGGGCCTGTTCGAACTGATCCGCGTGCTGGGGCTGTTCAACAATCCGCTGGGCCTGATCCTGTCCTATCTGATCTTCACCCTGCCGTTCACGGTCTGGGTGCTGACCGCCTTCATGCGCGACCTGCCGGTCGAGATCGAGGAGGCGGCGATCATGGACGGCGCTTCGCCCTGGGTGCGGTTGACGCGCGTTTTCCTGCCGCTGCTGGCGCCGGCCATGGTCACCACGGGTCTGCTGGCCTTCATCGTGGCGTGGAACGAATTCCTGTTCGCGCTGACTTTCACCCTGTCGAACGAACAACGCACCGTGCCGGTGGCCATCGCGCTGATCACCGGCGCCAGCGAATTCGAAGTGCCGTGGGGCAACATCATGGCCGCCTCCATCATCGTCACCCTGCCGCTGATCGCCCTGGTGCTGGTGTTCCAGCGTCGGCTGGTGGCCGGGCTGACGGCGGGCGCGGTCAAGGGCTAGGAGGAACGGCATGGCGACGGTCACCCTGGAAGGCGTGCGCAAGGCGTTCGGCGGCGTCGAAGTCATCCACGGCGTCGATCTGGAAATCGCCGACGGCGAGTTCGTCGTCTTCGTCGGCCCCTCCGGCTGTGGCAAGTCCACGCTGCTGCGGCTGATCGCCGGGCTGGAAGACGTCAGCGCCGGCAGCATCAGCATCGGCGAGCGCGACGTCACCGACATCGAGCCGGCCAGGCGCGGCGTGTCGATGGTGTTCCAGTCCTACGCGCTTTATCCGCACATGAACGTCTATCGCAATATCGCCTTTGGCCTGACCCTGGCGAAGACGGCGCGCGAGACGGTCGACCAGCGCGTACGCGCTGCGGCCGACATGCTGCAGATCGGCGAGCTGCTGGAGCGTCGCCCGCGCGAACTCTCGGGCGGGCAGCGTCAGCGCGTGGCGATCGCCCGCGCCATCGTGCGCGAGCCCGAAGTGTTCCTGTTCGACGAGCCGCTGTCCAATCTCGATGCCGCGCTCCGGGCGCAGACCCGCGTCGAGCTGGCGCGCATGCACGAGCGGCTTGGCCGTACGATGATCTTCGTCACCCACGACCAGGTCGAGGCCATGACGCTGGCCGACCGGCTGGTGGTGCTCAATGCCGGTCGCGTCGAGCAGATCGGCGCGCCGACCGAGCTCTACCATCGCCCGCGCAGCCGCTTCGTCGCGGGCTTCCTGGGATCGCCGCAAATGAACTTCCTGCCGGTGGTGATCGCCGGTTGCGAGGCGCGCCTGTCGGACGGGACCAGAATCGCCGTGCCGCGGCCCGGACTTGCCGGCCCGGCGACCCTGGGCATCAGGCCGGAAGACCTGGCGCTGGCCGGCGCCGATCATGCGGATGCATTGGCCGGTCAGGTGGCGCTGGTCGAGGAACTGGGCGAGGCGCGCAGCATCCATGTCGAATTGGGCGACGGGACCCTCGTGGTGCTGCGCGATCGCGGGGACAGAGCGCCGCGGCGGGACGAGCGCGTGACGATCGCCCCGGCCGTCGAACGCTGGCATGTGTTCGACGCCGACGGCCTGCGCGTCGTGCGCGACTGACGGCGTCGAACGGTTCAGGCGACCGCCAGAGACTGCCGCCGCTGCCCGATCAGCTCCAGTTCGGCGAAGATGCAGACCGCCACGGCCTGGGCGACGATCACGACGATCCCGATTGTGTTGGGCGCGATCAGGTCGGTGAACAGGATGGCGATGCTGGCGACAGCCCAGGCGGCGTTGCCGAGAATGACCAGCCACACCAGGGCGGGCACCGGATGGCTTCGCAGCGCCAGCAGCGACAGCGCGAAGACGACGAAGAAAACGCCGATGGCGAGCACGAAGCCCATCGGCAGGCCGAGCAGCCCGCCGACCAAGCCGGGGGCTGCGGCCATGACGAGGCCCATCGAACCGCTGGCCGCCGCGTCGAGCAGCAGCGCCTGGCGCAGAAGATTGCCGTTTGCGAACATGTTCTGTCCTCCGTGACGTTGAACTCGGGTCAGTGCGCCGGCACCTGGTCGAGGAAGCCGGTGACGCGTTGCAGGCGGCCGTCGCTCGAGACGGTCGCGAAGTCGGTCCCCCTGACGACGGCCTCGCCGCCCTGCGGCCCAAGCGCCCAGGAAAAGCGCAGGTTGCAGCCATGCGCATCCGCCTTGCCGAGCAGGCTGAAGCGGAAATCGGGAAAGCGCTGCTGCACGCCGGCGATCATCGCATCCAGCCCGTCATGTCCGTCTCCCTGCATCAGCGGATCGACGTAGCGCGCGTCGTCCGTCCATGTGCGGGCGATCAGCGCCTGGCGGCTGCCGGCATCGGTTTCGTTCCAGATCGCGATATAGCGATCGACCAGATCCTTGACCTCGCTCATCTGCTTCTCCTTCCTGGCTGCGCGTCGTTCGATGCGGGATCATGCTGGCCCGAGCGCAGGCCTGCGGTCGATTACGCGGCAGGTAAGAAATTGAAGTTTTCCGCTTACCTGCGTGGTAATGGAACGCGCGCGCCGTTGCGGGCAGTAAGGTTCGTTGGTTGAGGAGAGTGGGGATGGACGCGATATTTTCCGTCGACGGCGAGAAGGTCGAGACCAGCCATTACGCCGCCGGCCCGTGGGATCCCACGATGCAGCATGGCGCAGCGCCCTCGTCGCTGATGCTGTACGCGGCCGAAGCCCTGCCAACTGCCGTGCCCATGCGCGTCGCCCGCATCACGTCGGAGCTGATGAAGCCGGTGCCCGTCGCGCCGCTCGTCATGAAGGCGCAGGTCGTGCGCGAGGGGCGCAAGCTGCAGCTCTGCGCCATATCGTTGCTGGCCAATGGCGCCGAAGTGGCGCGCGGGGCGGTGCTGAAGCTGCGGCGTGCCGATCTTGGCTACGATCCCGACATCGCCCAGCCGCCTCTCGACCTGCCGCTGCCGGAAGAGGGACAGGCGCGGATCACCATCGGCAAGAACAATCCGTTTCTGTCCGGTCTCAGCACGGCCGTGGTCAGGGGCAGTTTCGAGACGACGGGGCCGGCGGCCTGCTGGTTTCGCGCCGACCGGCCGATCGTCGCCGGCGCGCCGGTGTCGCCCGCCATGCGCGCCGTCATCGCCGGCGATTTCTGCAACGGCGCCTCGACGCCGCTGCCCTTCAAGGACTGGACGTTCCTCAATGCCGATCTGACGATTTCGCTGGCGCGCGATCCGGTCGGCGAATGGGTTTTGCTCGACTCCGAGACCTGGCTGGGGCCGGACGGTTCAGGCATCGCCTTCGCCCGGCTGGGCGACACCAAAGGCTATTTCGGCCGCGCCATCCAGAGCGTCGTGCTGGACCGGCGCTAGGCAAGGACGCGCGGGCGTCCGGCTCTAAAGCCTGGGATCGACCGGCTCGGTTTCCAGCGCGAGGACCGCGAAGACGCATTCGTGCACGCGTCGCAAGGGCTCGCGGGCGACGAAGCGCGTCAGCGATTCCATGCCGAGCGCGAACTCGCGCAGGGCGAGGCGGCGCTTGCCGGCCACGCTGCGCGCGCGCAGCCGTTCCATGTGCTCGGGCAGGGTGTAGTCGGGGCCGTAGATGATGCGCAGATACTCGCGCCCGCGGCACTTGATCGCCGGCTGAACCAGCCCGCCCTTGCCGCGTGTGGTGAACGAAGCGGGTTTGATCACCAGACCTTCGCCGCCGGCTTCGGTCAGTTCCGTCCACCAGTCGACCAGATCGGCGCGACTGCGCGCGTCGGCGAGGTCGACGGTCCGGCTGCGGGTCGGTCTGAACAGCGCTTCGTCTTGCGCGGCCAGCATTCCCAGCATCTCCAGATGCCAGGCATGCGGCTTGTCGTGGTGCACGGCGGCCTCGCTCGCCAGCAGGTGGAACGGGGCGATGCGCAGGCCGGCAATGCCGTCGACCGGCCAGTTGTAGGCTTCGTAGGCCTTGCGATAGGCGTGCGCATTGGCGGTCCGCGCCGCAATCCGCTCCGCCATCGTCGCAAGGTCGAGGCCGCGGCCGATCGCTTGGGCGACGGCCCTGCCTGCAAGGTCGAGCCCGGCCACGGAGGCCATCGCCACCGGGCGATACTGCTCGTCGATCAGCGCCCCGGCCTTGACCGACCACGGCATGATCTCGCAGTCCAGGCACAGCCAGTCGGTTTCCAGCCTGTCCCACAAACCCGCGCTCTCGGCCGCCGCCCGCAGGCGGGCGACGACTTGCGCCTCCCGTTCCGCGTCGGAAAAGAAAGGCCGGCCGGTTCGGGTATAGACGACGCCGGCCCGCCCATCCGAGACGCCGAAACGATTGGCTGCGGCGCGCTCGTCGCGCGCGACGACGGCGATGGCGCGGCTGCCCATGTGCTTTTCCTGCGCCACCAACTCGGCAATGCCGGTTTGCTCGAAATAGCCGATGACCTCGGCCGGATGCTCCAGGTAGTCCGGCAGGGCGCTCGTCGCGGGCGGCGACATGGTCGGCGGCAGGTGGATCAGCCATCTCGGATCGACGCAGAAGCGCGTCATGATCTCGAGCGCGGCTGCGGCGTTGTCGGCGTCGACCCGGACATGCCTGGCGAGGCCGGTTGTGATGACCCGCTTGCCGGTGACGTCTTCCATATCGAGCAGCCGGTCGGCTTCGGCCTGGCCGCCGCTTGAGGCAGTGGGCGCAACGAGGGGCCGCACCGGCGCCGAGTAGATTTGAGCGGCGGCGATATCGACCAATTCGAGCTCCGGGTAGCGCAGCGCGGTCAGCTTGCCGCCGAAGACGCAGCCGGTGTCGATGCAGATCGTCTTGTTGATCCACTCCGCCTCCGGCGTCGGCACGTGCCCGTAGACGACGGTAGCCTTGCCCCGGTACTCGGACGCCCAGTTGAAGCGCACCGGCAGGCCGAATTCGTCGGTTTCGCCGGTGGTTTCGCCGTAGAGGGCGAAAGCGCGCACGGCGCCCGAGCCGCGACCCTGCATTTCCTCCTTCATGCCGGCATGCGCCACCACCAGTCGGCCGCCGTCGAGCCAGAAATGGCTGACCAGCGAATCCATGAACTCGACGGCTTCGGCGACGAAGGCGTCGCGTCCGGCTTCCGGCAAGGCCTCGATCTGGGCCATGGTTTCCGCCAGCCCGTGCGTCATCTTGACGTCGCGGCCGCGCAGCTTGCGGATCAGTCGCGCCTCGTGGTTGCCCGGCACGCACAGCGCCGCGTCCGCGGCGCACATGTCCATGACCAGACGCAGAACGCCGGGCGAATCCGGCCCGCGATCGACCAGATCGCCGACGAAGAGGGCCCGGCGGCCGCCAGGATGGCGGAGGATCGATCGCCCTTCATGGGCGACAGCCTCGTAGCCGAGCTTGGCCAGCAGCGCGCGCAGCTCGTCGAGACAGCCATGGACGTCGCCTATGATGTCGAACGGACCGGTTTCGCCGCGTCGGTCGTTGTAGAGCGGCTCGCGCGCAATGCCGTCGAGCGCCGCTATGTCGTCCGGTCGCAGCACGTGTTGATGGCGGAAACCTTCGCGCTTGAGCCCGCGGATGGAACGCCGAAACAGGCGCACGTGGTTGCGCACAACGTGGCCGCCGAACTGGCGATCCGGCCTTTGCTCGTTGCGCGCCGCGCATTCCGATTCGGGAACGTCGAGCGCAATGGCGACCGGAATGGCGTGGTACTGGCGCGCCAGATCGATATAGGCGCGGCGATCCTCGTGTCGCAGATTGGTGGCGTCGACCACGGTCAGGCGCCGTTGCGCCAGGCGCTTGGCGGCGATGTAGCGCAGCACGTCGAAAGCGTCGCCGGTGGCGTCCTGATCCGATTCGTCGTCCGATACCCAGCCGCGGCAGCGATCGGAGGACAGCACTTCGGTCGGCAGGAAATGCCGCGCCGCAAAAGTCGACTTGCCGGCGCCCGAGGCGCCGATCAGAACGACCAGCGAGAAATCAGGGATCTTCAGCTGCATTGGAAGACCGCCATCTGCGTCGGCGGACCCAGCTCCGGATCGGCCTCGCCCACCGCCTCGAAGCGTGCTTCGTAGCCATAGGTTTCGCCGATACGGCGCGCCCAGGCCTCGAACTCCGCCCGCGACCATTCGAAACGGTGATCGGCGTGGCGCATCTCGCCGGGCTCCATCGCCTCGTACTTGTCGTTGTATTCGCGGTTCGGCGTGGTGAGAACGACGGCCCTTGGACGGGCCGCGCCGAACAGCGCCTCGGCGAAGGCCTCCAGCCGCTCGACGTCGATATGTTCGATGACCTCGACCACGGCGATCGCGTCGAAGCCCGCGAGACGGCGGTCGCGATAGGTCAGCGCACTCTGGATCAGTTCCACTTTCGCTGCGCGGCGGTCGTTGGGGCGGTCAAGCTTCAGTCGCTCGCGAGCGATCTCCAGCGAACGCAAGGAGATGTCGACGCCGAGAATCCGCTCGAACTGCTTCTCGCGCATCAGGCGCGCCAGCAGGCGGCCTTCGCCGCAACCCAGGTCGACGACGCTTTTCGCGCCCAAGTCTTTCAGCGTTTCGGCGACCTGCTGCAGGCGCTGCTCGTTGAGGCGCACGCGCGGTGCGGCCGGTTCGGTCGCGCCCTCGACGGTTGTATCCGTCGGCCCGGTCTCGTCCGCGACCGGCGTATCGTCCAGCGCCGCCAGCCGCTGCAGGGCCTCGCGCGCCAGGCTGCCGCGATGCTTGAGATAGCGCCGGGCGATGAGGTCGCGCTCGGGATGGGCCGCGAGCCAGCCCTCGCCCTTGCGCAGCAGCTTTTCGATTTCGTCGTCGCCGATCCAGTAGTGCTTGGCGTTGTCGATGACGGGAACCAGAACGTAGAGATGCGACAGCAGCGCCGGCAGACGCGCCAGTCCCGAGACGCTGAGGCGCCAGTATCCCGACGGGCGGTCCGGTTCGTCAGCCAGGCCGGTGACGGCGACATCGTAACCCAGCGGCTCGAACAGCCGCTGCGCGATCTCGGGCCCGCCCCGGCAGGCCAGCGGGGCGACCTCCGCGCTCAGCGCCAGCGGCGCGTCCATAAGGGCCTGATGATCGCCATAGGCGCGGCCGCCCATCGCCGTGCCGAACAGCTTGGCGATGGCGACGCTGAGGAACGAAGAGGCGGCGTAGGGCCGGTCGTTGACGTACTGCGCCAGCAGCCCGCCGCCGGCGCTTTCCGGCCGGCCGCGCACCAGCCCGATGGGATCGACGTCGAGCAGCAGCGCCGCCGTGCAGCGATCTTCGGTCGCCTCAGGGAAGAAGACATGCGCCATGCCGAACGGCAGCGACACGCTGCGCACGCGGTCGGGGTGCTTGTGCAGAAGAAAGCCCAGCGCTGTGGCCGGGCGATGCGTCGTCGTCAGGGTGAGCAACATGGCGAGACTTCTACCAGCAGTAAGCGGGCGGCAACAACGGCCAAATGCCCGCGGCCCCTTCCGCTCGGCGTCGGTTTGGCTAGGATGGCGGCAACGAATCCGCGCAACGGATCGAAGCAGGGGGCGACGCCATGAAACTGCCGCGTATCGTACTGGCTGGCATCAGCGCGCCGGCGCTGCCGATCGCGGGTCTCGGCCTGCCGATCGTGGTCTACCTGCCGCCGTTCTTCGCCGATACGGTCGGCATCGGGCTGGGCGCCGTCGGCATCATCTTCATGCTGGCGCGCTTCTGGGACGTCTTCACCGATCCCTTCTTCGGCATGATCGCCGACCGCTCGCGCCCGCCTTTCGGCCGTCGCCGCTTCTGGCTGACGCTTGCCGCCCCGGTGCTGATGGCCAGCGTCTGGCAGCTCTTCAACCCGCCCGAAGGCGCCGGCCCGCTCTATCTCGGCGCCTGGCTGGCGGCGATGTATATCGGCTGGACCATGGCGACGATCTCGGTGATCTCGTGGAGCGCCGAATTGTCGAACGATTACGACGAGCGTACGCGGGTCCAGGCCTGGTACATGGGTTTCCTGATGGTCGGCCTGATCGTGGTGCTGATGATCCCGGCGGCGATCGAGGCGCTAGGCGGCGGCGACAGCCGTGCCAAGATGCGCGGCATCGCGCTGTTCATCGTCGTATTGCTGCCGCTGTGCCTCGGCTTCGCCATCTGGAAGGTGCCCGAGCGCACGGTGGTGGAGGACAAGTCCGCCGCTTGGGGCCGCGCCTTCCTCGCCATGTGCCGCTCGCGACCGCTGCTGCTGATCATGCTGTGCGATCTGGTGATCGGCCTGGCCAGCGGCATCGCCGGTTCTCTCTATCTCTTCGTCGCCCGCGACGCTCTAGGCCTGGGCAAGACCGCCAGCCTGCTGCTGCTGTTCTATTTCCTCACCGGCTGCTTTGCGGTGCCGCTCTGGGCCTGGGCGGCGCGACGGCTGGAGAAGCACAGGGCCCTGGCCGGCGCTTCGGTCTATGCCGGGCTGACGGCGCTGCTGTTCCTGCTGGTGCCGGAGGACGGGGTCGCCATCATGCTGATCGTCACCGTGCTGAACGGCGTGACCTATGCCTCGGCTCGGTTCCTGCTCAAGGCGATGATGGCCGACGTCACCGATCTCGACCGGCTCGAGAGCGGGCGCATGCAGTCGGGCGTCTTCTTCGCCCTGCTGACCATGACCGAAAAGATCGGCCTGGCGCTGGCTGTCGGCATCACCTACCTGGTGCTCGATTCGATCGGCTTCGTCGCCGGCGGCGAGAATTCGCCGACCGCCATTCGCGGCCTGCTGCTGCTGTTCGCGCTGACGCCCGCGGTGCTGCACCTGTCGGCCGCCGTCATATTGTGGCGCTTTCCCTTGGGCCGAGCGCACCAGCACGAATTGCGCGCGAAGCTGGCCAATCGTTTCGGCGACTGACGGGCTTTAGCGCCGCCAGGGCGGGGCGGGGGTGAAGCATTCCACCATGTAGTCGATGAAGGCGCGCAGGCGCGGCGGTTCGAAGCGCTGTGCCGGCCACACCAGATAAAGCGGCACGCTCTCCCGCGGATCGAATTCCTCCAGCAGCGGCACCAGCCGTCCCGCACGGATGTCGTCGGCGACCATGAAATCGGCCAGCCGCATGATGCCGACGCCTTCCAGCGCCATCTGGTACAGCAGCTCGCCGTTGTTGCCGAGGAAGTTGCCCGAGACATCGACGCCCCGCGTCGGCTGACGCTCGCGTCCGGTCTTGAGTGGCCAGGCGTTCAGCCAGGCCATGGTGCTGAAATTCAGGCAGTTGTGCTGCGCCAGATCCTCGGGCGTCCGTGGCGTTCCCATGCGCTCGAGATAGGCGGGGGAGGCGAAGATGCGCCGGGCGATGGTGCCGAGCTGGCGCGAACGCAGCGCCGATTCGGGCCGGCGTCCCAGCCGGATGCCAATATCGAAGCCTTCGCCGACCAGATCGACGAAGCGGTCCTCCAGCGCCAGTTCCAGCCTGACCTGCTTATGGCGCTGCAGGAAGTCGGGGACCAGCCGCGTCAGCTGTGACAGGCCGAGGCCGACCGAACAATTGACCCGCAGCAGGCCGCGCGCTGCGCCGCGTTCGCCGGCGATCTCCGCATCCATGTCGCGCAGCTCGTCGAGCAGGCCGCGGGCGCGAGCGAAATAGGCCTCGCCTTCGGCAGTCGGTCGCAGTTGCCGTGTCGTGCGTTGCAGCAGGCGCAAGCCGAGCCGTTCCTCGAGCCGGCCGATCAGTTTGCTGACCGCCGACGGCGTCAGCCCCAGGCGCGGCGCCGCGGCACTGAATCCGCCGGCCTCGATGACCGCTACGAAGGCTTCCAGCTCGCCCAGTTGTGGCATGTTTTGTGACAAAAATTCATTAATGATTGGAAATAATACAGGATTATATCTTCGTCAGAAAGGCCGCACATTCCTCTCCGGGAGCCTGCTGATTCTGGAGTACGGCAATGACCGAGCGTTCCATTCGCTACATCGAACCCTGTGCCTTCGAGCGCTACCGCGACCTGGCGCTGGAAGCCCGCAACGAGGCGCTGACGGCGGCGTTCTCGGTGCTTGCTTCGAGCTTGCGCAAGAGCGGTGCGGCGACGCTGTCGCTGCTGCGGCCACGCCGCTGGCATGGCGCCTGACGGCCAGGGGTTGCTGGCGCATTGGCGGCTGATGGCGCGCTACAACGCCGCCGCCAATTTGCGCCTCTACGCCTCCTGCGCCGGACTGGATGAGGCAGCCCGCAAGGCCGAGCGCGGCGCGTTTTTCGGCTCGATCCACCGCACGCTCAATCACCTGATGATCGGCGATTCGATCTGGCTCGCCCGTTTTGCCGGCGGCGAGGCGCCGTCGACCGGGCTGGACGGCGAACCCTATGCCGCGTTCGCCGATCTGCATGCGGCCCGCTTGCGGCTCGACGAACGGATCACCGAGTTCTTCGATCGGCTGCAGCCCGCGGCGCTGACCCGCCGTATCGCCTACATCAACAACGAAGGCAGGTCGTTCGACGACCCGCTCGAGCTGCTGCTGCCGCATTTCTTCAACCACCAGACCCA
>JBDZUM010000047.1:0-14027 GCA_040255215.1 Rhodospirillaceae bacterium | reverse complement strand
CGTTCGACGACCCGCTCGAGCTGCTGCTGCCGCATTTCTTCAACCACCAGACCCATCACCGGGCGCAGGTCCACACCATGCTCTCCCAGGCCGGTACGCCGCCGCCCGTGCTCGACCTGCACCGGGTGCTGAAACCGGACCCCTGAGGCGGTCGCAGGACGTTCCAGCATGCGCAACGCCGCGGCCGCCGGGCGATTTGCGTTGGGTACGTTCCTGTTCTATCCATGACCAAAATACGTCGTGGCAGCGGACCCGGGAGCAAGCGCCGTGAGTGACCAGAAAGCCTATTCCGGCATGCGGATCGTCGACCTGACGCAGGGTATCGCCGGACCGCATTGCACCATGCTGCTGGCGCAGCATGGCGCCGATGTCATCAAGATCGAACCGATGGAAGGCGACTGGGGCCGCACCCTGGGCGACCTGCGCGGCGACCATTGCGGTCATTCGGTGATGTTCAACCGCGGCAAGCGCTCTATCGCTCTCAATCTCAAGCATCCCGACGGCATCGCCATCGTGCGCAAGCTGGCGGCCGACGCCAACGTCTTCGCCGAGAGCTTCCGGCCTGGCGTCATGGCGCGGCTGGGCTTCGGCTACGAAGCGCTCAAGGAGATGAACGAGAAGATCATCTATTTCTCGGTCTCCGGCTTCGGCCAGGACGGTCCCTACAGCAAGCGGCCCACGGTCGACACGCTGATCCAGGCCTTCTCCGGCATGATGGTGATGAACCGCACGCCCGACGGGCTGCCGCATCGCCAGGGCATGATCGCCGTCGACGTGCTGACCGGGCTTTACGGTTTCCAGGCGGTGTCGGCGGCGTTGATGCGCCAGCTGCGCTTCGGCACCGGCACCCGCATCGACAATTCGATGATGCTGGCCACCGCCGCCTTCCAGGGCGCCAAGCTGATGGAGCATGCCATCAGCGACGGCAACCCGCCGCCGCTCTACGTGCCGGCCGGCATGTTCAGGACGTCGGACGGTTTCATCGTCATCTCCTCGATGCGCAAGCATCACTTCACCACGCTGATGGAGCTGATCGGCCGCGCCGACATTCCCGCCGATCCGCGCATGCAGACGCACGATTCGCGCATCCGCAACGCGCCGATCATCAACAAGGCGCTGACCGAGGCATTCCCCTCGAAGAGCACCGAGGAATGGCTGAAGCTGCTGATCGAAAACGGCGTCTTCGCCGAGCGGGTCAACAACTACCAGGAATATCTCGACCATCCGCACGTCGCCGCCGTCAACGCGGTCGACTGGGTCGAGCAGGACGGCGTCGGCAAGGTGCCGGTGGCGCGCATTCCCGGCCTGCCGCGGCCGGCGGAGAATCTGGCGGCCCAGCACGCGCCGCATATCGGCGAGCAGGGCCGCGAGATCCTGGGCGAGATGGGCTACAGCGCGGGCCAGATCGACGGGCTGATCAAGGACGGCGCCGTCGGCGCCCCGCCGCAGGCGGCGCGAGCGGCGGAGTAGCGTTCGTTCTCGCGAATTGGCAGCATAATCCGTCTGCAAGGACGGACCGTGCCATGAAGCGATCAATGGTTGACCTTCTCGCGGCGTTGCGACGCTACCTCGTCGCGCCAGTTGTCCTATGTCTGGTTCTGGCGGGGTGCGCTTCCGTGCCGCCGCTCGACGAGGCGACCCTGCTGGATATCCGTCTGGCATCTCCGGATGACATCGAGCGACGGCAGCAGACATCCGAGCAGTATGAGCGCGAAACCTTCGTCGGCTTATCCTTGAGCATTCCTGAAGGGAAGAAATACAGCTTCGCCGCAGACCAGTACGACGAGTACATGGCGTTCCTGAACGCCAACCCGAGCTTCGACTACCGCCCGCGACCTCCAATGATCGACTGGCCCGTCATTAGGTTGCAGTTCCGATCCGGACAGAATCTGGCCGAGGAGCCGGACACGCCCTGGGATCTCCGTTTTTGGGACTGCAGTCAAAAAGACGAAATGGCCCGCGTCGGCGCTGCTCTGGTGATTTGGCGCGGGCGAGCGCTGACGCCACATGATCGCCATAGCGGCCCTTACGCAACCGCAATCAGTCAGGCACCTCAGGATTACGAGGTCGTTTTCACTTACAGGAGGTGGAATCCACGTGCTGAGCGTCCGGCCGACACCATCAAATTGCTGCCGCTGGCCGATGATCTGTGCGTCGGCTTCACAGAATCGAACTGGCCAATTGCGCGGCCGACCGTGGGTCGGCCGCTGCGGATCAATGGTGAACTGGTCAACAGATTGATCGGCGACTTGCCAAGGATGCTTCCAATCCGACGCGATTCTTCGACCGAGCCGGCCAGGGCTCCCTAGAGAGATTGCTTCCCGACGGCATCACGATTCAAGTTCCAATGCCGGCAATCATTCCAGCGACACGTCGGCCGCCAGCAGGCGCGCCTTGAGCGCGTCGCGATCCTTTTGCAGCAGTGTCAGCACGGTGCGGGCTTCGGCGACGCCGGCCAGCAGGGCTTCAGCTGCCGGCCGCGCGTTTCTGTCGGGCTGGGTCATGCGCTGCAGATTGGCCTCGGCGTCGCGATAGAAGCGGCGGATGCCGGTGAGCGCCGCCCCGGGCACCTGGAACGTTTCCCGCGAAAAGCGCATGGCGTCCCACACGAAGGTCTGCAGTTCGAAGCGCGCACCCGGCGCGAAGAAGCTCTGCGCCTGGCCGCCGGTGAACGCCTTGCCCCAGCGTTCGGCCTGATCGAGATTGTCTGAGAACTCCTCGATCAGCGCGTTGCGCATGTGGTAGCCGTCGCGGTCGCCGATCAGCTGGTCGAACTGGACCGCCTTGGCGAAGCCGGCCTGGGCGGCGAGATAGACTCCCAGCACCGTGGCTATGACGACCACGAACTGCGATACCCAGAACTCCAGATTGTCCTTCTCGCGCACCTTGAGAAGTGCGGCCCAGCGTGCGGCCCCGATCATGGCTGTCCCCTTCGATAAGTTGCTTGATGCAATTATCGAACAGGTAACGCATTGGCCGCAATCGGCAGCCTCGAGTCAGGCGGGCGGTTCCTCCGGCAATCGCTCGGGGCGAGCGCGGAAGATGCGGCCATCGGCCGACAGCAGGACGGCGACCGGCCTGGTCTGGTCGAAATTCGCCAGAACGATCATGACGATCACCATGATCGGCACGCACAGGAACATGCCGATCACGCCCCAGATCGTGCCCCAGACCATCAGCGACAGGATGATGACGAAGGGGCTGAGATTGAGCGAGCGGCCCATGATCGCGGGCTCGACCACGTTCGCCATGGTGATCTGCGTCACGCCCATGGTGAAGGTCACGATGAAGAACGGGGTCAGGCTGTCGAACTGCACCAGGGTCAGGAGCATGGGCGAGACGATCGCCAGCATCGAGCCGACGGTCGGGATGAAGTAGAAGAAGAAGATCAGCACCGCCCAGAAGCCGGCGAAGTCGAGGCCGACCGCCCACATGATGCCGTAGCCGATCAGCGCCATGATCAGGCCGAGCGTGATCTTGATGCGCAGATAGATCTGAATGTCCTGCGAGACCTGCACCAGGATGGTCTTGAAACGGGCCGAGCGTTCGGAGTCGTGGAACAGCAGTTCCAGCTTGCGGTTGGCGTTGATCTGTTCGACGAACAGGAAGCCGACATAGACCACGACGATGCCGATGACGCCGGCCACGGACGCCGTCGCGCCGGCGATGTCGGAAATCACGCGACCGAGATCGAACCGGTTGAACAGTTCCGACAGGGTCGGCGCCTGCTCGAAGCCCAGACGATCGGCCGCCGAGAGGAAGACGCGCTCGAGCCGCTGCTGGTAGCCCGGCGCCGCCGCGATCACGGCGCTGACGTTGCGGCCGATGATCGTGCCCAGCACCCAGACCAGCGTGCCGAAGCTCAGGATGGCCGCCGTCAGCGCCACCGAGCGCGGCAGGGCGAAGCTGCCGATGTGCAGGCGCTTGTAGAACTCGGCCAGCGTGTCGATCAGGTACCAGAACACGATCGCCAGCACCAAAGGCTGCAATAGGTTCTTGCCGACGATCATCAGATAGCCGGTCAGGGTCAGGATGAAGAGCCAGAGGGCGTAACGGGTCAGCGTCATTGCGGCCGGCATTATGCCGCGCCCACCGGCCGTCGTCGCGCCGGGCGTTCGAAGCGGTGGATTTCCTTCAGTGCCGAGAGCGAACGCGCTCAATCGAACAAGCGGGATTGACTCCCGGCGCCAGAGTTATCAGCATAGACACATAAAGAACTTTTGTTCTTTATTAGAACAAGTGCATTCCGCGAGATTTTGGCCCACCGACCAGAAAGGCGCAGCACATGGATACGAGAATTTCCCGACGCTCCCTCCTCGCCGGAGGCGCCGCTGGCGCCCTGGCCATCGCCGCGCCGCTCGGCGCTCCGACCATCGTTCGCGCCGCCGAACCGGCCAAGGTGTCGCTTGGCGGCATGTCGAACGGCTGGTCGCTGATGGCGACGACGCTGATGAAGGAACAGGGTTACGACAAGAAGCACGGCGTCGAGGTCGAGACCAAGTTCTACCCGACCCTCTCGATCTACTACGCCGACTACATTGCCGGCCGGATCGACGTGGCGATGGGCGCCTGGGATTTCTTCGCCGCGCAATACATCAAGGGCGCGCCGATCCGCCTGCTCGGTTCGGTGTCCACCTACAGCATGGCCGGCTTTCTGGTCGGTCCGAACGGTCCCAAGACGGTGGAGGACCTCAAGGGCCATTCCGTCGCCGCGCTGCAGGGCGGCGGCCTCTATTCGCTGACCAAGGCGACCTTGAAGAAATTCTCCGGCATCGAGCTGGGTGCCGACGTGCCGGTCCAGAATATCCAGAACATCAATGCGGGGATCACGCTGGTGGCGGCAGACCGCGCCGACGCCACGCTGGTCTGGGAGCCGGGTCTGGCCACCGGTCTGCGCAAGATCCCCGGTTCGCGCGTGATGGTGACGATCAACGACTACCTGAAGAAGCATGTCGGCCGGGAAGGGCCGTATTTCGCGCTTTCGATCCAGAAAGCGGCCCTCGACAAGAACCCCGAGGTCGCCCGCCGCCTGGAAGACGTCTATCGCGAGCTGTTCGCCCATGTCGCCTCCAACCCCGGCGAGTTCGCCGAGATGGGCAAGGTCCAGGACCTCGACCCGGCCATCATGAAGGACGCGTTGGATTCGGGCCGGTTGAAGCTGGAATTGCGACCCTCGCGCGAGCAGAAGAACCGGGACGACATGCAGTTCTTCGCCGATCTGCTGACCGAGGCCGGCGGTCTGCCGGGCAAGCTCGACAGCGGCTTCTACGTCGGCTGAGCCATGACCGACGCGCTGCGCTCGGGGGCAGATATGACGGCGGCGTCCGGCGGCGCCGGCGGGCGCAGCACCGCGGCCCTGATCAGGCGCGACCTGTGGGCCAACGCCGTCGTCATCCTGCTCATCGTCGGCAGCATGCAGGTCTGGAGCCAGTTCGCGCCCAACTACGTCATGCCGTCGCCGTCGGAAACGGCGAGCGCCACCGGCACCATACTGGGCAGCCAGTTCGGCGACATCCTGATCACCCTGCTGCGGCTGTTCTACGCCGTCGGCTTCGCCATGGTGGCGGGCTGCCTGATCGGGGCGGCGATGGCGATGATCCGCCCGCTGCAACCCTATCTGAAATCGCTGGTCGTCATAAACACGGGCATACCGGCGCTGTCCTGGATGCTGTTCGCCATCTTCTGGTTCAAGGATGCGGAGACGCGGATCTTCTTCATCCTGGCGATGATCCTGATCCCGTTCTACGCGCTGAACATCTACGACGGCATTCGCGCGCTATCGACCGATCTGGTCGAGATGGTCGAGACCTTCCGCCCGACCCGGCTGCACGTGTTTCTCTATCTGATCGTGCCGCATATCGTTCCCTACGTGCTGATGACCACCAAGTCGATCATCGGCTACGCCGCGCGCATGACGGTCTTCGCCGAGCTTCTCAGTTCCAACATCGGCATGGGCGCGCGCATGGGGCTGGCGCAGAACAATTTCCATATGGACCAGGTCATCGCCTGGACCGTGCTGCTGGTGGTGCTCAATCTCTCGCTGCAGGCGCTGGTCGCCGGCGCCGAGCGGCTGCTGCTGCGCTGGCGGCCGGAGGTCGTGGTGCGATGACCGACGCTGCGGACGAGATCATCTGCCTCAAGGGCGTGACCAAGCGCTTCAACGGCAATCCCGCCGTCGAGGAGCTCAGCTTCGCCGTGCGTCGCGGCGAGATCGTTGCTCTCGTTGGCCGCACCGGCGCCGGCAAGAGCACGGCGCTGCACATGATGATGGGCGTCATGCCGGCCGACAGCGGCAGCGTCGCGGTGAACGGCATGGACCCGTTCCGCCGCTTCCGCGACTTGCGCGGCCGGCTCGCCGTCAGCTTCCAGACCGACCGGCTGCTGCCCTGGCGCACCGCCCGCGGCAACGTCGAGCTGGGGTTGCAGATTCTGGGCGTGCCGGCGGCGGAGCGTCGCCGCCGCGCCACGCAATGGCTGGAGAACGTCAAGATCTTCGGCGAGGAGAACGCGGCCAAGTATCCGCACCAGCTTTCCGGCGGCATGCGGCAGCGCGTTTCGCTGGCGCGGGCGCTGGCGGTCGATCCCGAGCTGGTGTTGCTGGACGAAAGCTTCAGTCAGCTCGATCACGTCACGTCGTCGGCTCTGCGGGCGGATTTCTCCGCTCTGGTGCGGCGACTGGGCAAGACCTGCGTGCTGATCACCCATCGCATCGACGACGCCCTGGAGATGGCCGACCGCATCATGGTGCTCGCCGCTCCCGCCCGGCTGATGCTGGAAGTAACGGTAAGCGACGAGCGGCGCGCCGATGCCGCGTGGCGCGAGCGCCAGCACGAACGAATCGCGGCGGCAATGGCCGAAGGACTCGAACCAGCCGGCGCGGTCTCTGCCGCCGCCGGCATCTAGGCAGCAGCGAAGCGTTAATGGAGGAAACCGACATGTCGCTGGCATTCGAACCGCTGTCGCCGTCGATCGGCGCTCAGGTCGTCGGGCTGGATCTGTCGCAACCGCTCAGCGATGCGACCTTCTCGGCCGTGCGCGACGGCTTTCACAAGTACCAGATACTGCTGTTCCGGGATCAGACGCTCGACGAGGACCGGCATATCGCTTTCTCCCGTCGGTTCGGCGAGCTGGAGATCCATCCCGCCAAGCAGTACCTGTTGCCGGGCCATCCGGAAATTCTGGTGCTGACCAACGAGCTGAAGGCGGATGGCTCGCGCGTCTCGATCGCCGATGGCGGCATCGACTGGCATTCCGATCTGTCTTTCGTGCGCGAGCCGAGCCTAGGGTCGCTGCTCTACGCCATCCGCGTGCCCGACGATCCCTCGGTCCATCAGGATACCGAATGGGCCAGCATGTACCATTCTTACGAAACCCTGCCGGCCGAGATGCGCAAGCGGCTCGACGGATTGCGGGCCGTGCACGTTTTCGACCAGGACTCCAATCCCCGCCTGCCGCCGTCCGACACGCGGTTCCGCGACAAGCATTCGGCGGATCTTAAGGCCCGCACCCCGCCGGTCAGCCATCCGCTGATCCGCACCCATCCGGTGACGCGGCGCAAAGCGCTCTACGTGTCGATCCGCTTCACCATCGGCATCGAAAACCTGCCGAAGGCCGAAGGCGACGGCCTGCTCGACGAATTGTTCGCGCATCAGGCCCGGCTCGGCGGCGGCTATCGCCATCGCTGGCGGGCGGGCGATCTGATGCTGTGGGACAATCGCTGCACTAACCACCGCGCCGTCGGTTCGGTCGTGCCACAGCCGCATATCCGGCGCATGCAGCGCACCACGGTGCGCGGCGACGCACCATTCTGAGCGGCGTTCTCGTCAGGAGGCCGGCGGCGCCGCGCGAATCTCGACCGGGGCTGCCGCAAGGCGCGCGAAGACGATTCGACGACGACGCGTCGGCCACCAGTCGTAAAGCACCGCCTCGAGCGGCCGCCACATGCCGACCCAGCCGACGATCAGCAGGCCTTCGGCCAGCCATTGCGTCAGCGTGCCCTCGTCCAGTTCCAGCACGGCCTGACGAAGGCCGAGGCAGAGGCCGAGAAAGACCAGTCCGGCCAGCAGAATGTTGCGCGCTTCGCGCAGCTCCAGACGCAGCTCGCGAGCCGCGGTCTGGGCGCGATAGGCGAAATAATTGTGGATCGTGGCCGGCAATTCTCCGGCGTGGGCGTCGTTGGCCTCGGCCGCCGGCAGGTAGATGATCAGCTTCGTCGGCTGATCCGCCGGTATCTCCCTGATGGCGCCGACGACGAACGCCTCGGCATCGGAGTCCAGATCCTTGCTGTGGAAGGGCGCCGGGTCGAGCGAATTGAACATCTGCCGCAGACTGGCGAGGCGAATCTCGATCAGCGTGAACCCGCCTTCGCGCCGGTACGGCGCGGCGACCTGCAAGACGGGAGCATCGGGCGGCGACTGGGTCATCGGCCGCCATTCTAGGACAATCCAGCGCGGCTTTCGCCGGCGAAGCGGATTGCCATCCTAGGCGGCCGCGCGCCTCGTGATGGCGATACCGCAGAGCACGGCGGCGGCGCCGATCCAGCGCGCCATGGTCATGTGCTCGCCGAGGAAAGCGACGGCGATGGCGATGGCGAAGAGCGGCACCATGTACATGTAGATCATGGTGCGGGTGACGCCGAGCCGGGCGATGCCGACGTTCCACAGCGCCAGCGCCAGGGCGGCGGTGAACAGCGCCGTGTAGAGATAGTTCAGCCACAGCACCGGCCGCATCTCGTGCCACGGCGTCTCGATCGCGCCCCAGATCGCCAGCGGGCTGACGAACAGGGCGGCCAGCAGCATGACCCAGGCGAACATGCGGATGGCGCCGAGCTGCGCCACCAGCGGCGGCGACTTGGCGACGAAGAAGGCCCAGAGAAAGGCGTTGAACAGCCACAACACGCTGGAGAACAGCGAGCCGAAATCGACCGTGACGGCGGCGAGCGAATTGTTGATGACCAGGGCCACGCCGCAGAAGGCCAGCAGAATGCCGCCCCAGCCCAAAGGCCGCAGCCGGTAGCCGGAAAGGCTGGCCAGGATGACCCCCCAGATCGGCGAGGTGGCGACGAAGATGGCGCCGACCGAGGCATTGGTCAGGCTCAGCGTATAGGACCAGCTCGCCTGGAACGTGCCGAACACCATGGCGCAGAGCGCCAGCAGGCGGAAATTCGCACCCTTGGGCGACAGCGTCTTGCCCGTCAGCGTTAGCCAGCCGAACAGCGCCAGGCTCGCGACCAGATAGCGGCTGGCGGCGAAGAACACCGGATCCATGATCGGCAGGATCGGCTTGGCGATGGGGAAGGAGGAGCCGAACAGGAAGGCCGTGAACAGCATCACGGCATCGCCCGAGCCCAGCTTTGCAGCCGGCGCGGGCGCGGATGCCTTCAGGTTTTCAGCCATTTGGGATTGTTGACCTGCAACGCTTCCTCGAGAGCGCGGCGAATATGCTGGCGCAAGGCTGCATCGTCGAGCGCCAACTCGCCATCCCTGATGCGCGCGGCCAGCATGGCGTTGAGCTCGGCGCGCGATCCATCCTGTCCCAGCAGCTCGGCCAGCCGCGCCGTCTCGGCCTCGTCGAGTGCCGCGCCCTGGCGCAGGCCGCGCAGGATCATGCCCAGCGCGTTGATGGTGACGCGGGTCTGGAACGAGTGGTAGCCCTCCAGCGTCGGCAGCAATTCGGTGCGCAGGTACTCGATCGCCGCTTCGAGCAGCACGTCGTCGCTTGGCGTTGCAGCCGGCATCAGTCGCGTCCCTCGATGAGGTTGAGGAAATCGTACAGCCCTTCCTCGATGCGCCGGCCGATCGTGCATTGCTCGATGCTGATCGGCTCCTCGGCCGTGGCGTAGAGCATGCCCTTGCGCAGGCACATCACCGCCCAGCGCACGCTGCCGAACGCCTCCCAGAAGCGCACGCGGACGGGGTCGACCTTGCGGCCGCCCGCCTTCTCGTAGCCCTCGAACAGGCTTTCGCGGCTGCCGAAGCCGCCGGCCGGCTGCGCGCCGCCGAAACGCCATGTCTTGACGCAGAACCAGCCGAGATCCTGCATCGGATCGCCGATCTGGCCGATCTCCCAGTCGATCACCGCCTCGATGCCGCGCTCGGGCGTGGCGATGATGTTGCCGTTGCGGAAATCGCCATGGATCACCGTCAGTTCGGTTGGCGGCGGCACCTGCTGGCCGACCCAGCGCAGCGCATAGGCGAGCAGCGGCAGGTCCGGCGCCAGGTGGTCGGCGACGCGCGTATAGATGCGCACCTGCTCCGCGGCGTCCTGGCGGGCAAGAAACGGCAGGGTGGACGCATCGATCGTGTGCGTTGCGGCTAAAGCCTCGCCGGCCTGGCGCGCCATGGTTTCGCGGATGCCGGCGAAGGCGGGATCGCGCGCCAGCTTGGCGCCCAGCGTCTGGCCGGCGACGAAGCCGGTGACGTAGCCGCTGCCCATGCCGTCGCTTTGGTCGAGGATGACGCGGACTTCCGGCACCTTCACGCCGGCCCTGGCCGCCGCGATCATCAGCTGCGCGTCGGACGTGCCGTCCAGCCGCGGCGTGGCGTCGACCGACGGATCCGTGCGCTCGCTTACGGTGGTGAGCTGCAGGATCAGCTTCTCCTCGCCGGCGTCGCGCTCGGCGGTGAACTGGTAGGTGCCCTTGGTGGCGCCGCCGGTCAGTCGCGCCAGATCGCGCACCTTCGTCGCGCGGCCCGAATGGCGCGTCAGCGCTGCCTCGAGCCGGGCGGCCAGGTCGGCGTACTGGCTCATGGCCGCCGGCTCAGGAAACGGTATTGCGCTTGGGCTTGCCGATGGCGCCGAACAGATGGCCCGCGACCTTGCGGATCTGGATTTCCTCGGAGCCTTCGGTGATGCGGTAGCGGCGGTGATGGCGATAGATGTGCTCGAACGGCTTGTGCCGCGAATAGCCGATGCCGCCATGCACCTGAATGGCGCGGTCCGCCGCCTCGCACACCAGGCGGTTCGCCCGGTAATTGCACATCGACACCCGGTCGGACAGATGGATCGCCACTTCCGGCTTGCTCATCTGGTCCATCTCCCAGGCCGTCTGGCGGATCAGCGCCCGCAGCATGGCCGCTTCGGTGTGCAGCTCCGCCAGCGGAAACTGGATCGCCTGATTGGCCGAGAGCGGCTTGCCGAACGGCTTGCGTTCCTTGGCGTATTTCACACTCTCCAGAATGCAGAACTGCGCCGCGCCCAGCGACGAGGCAGCCTGGCGGATGCGGTTCTCGTGCACGAAATGCTGGGCCAAAGCCAGCCCGTCCTCCGGATCGCCGAGGATCGCCTCGTCCGGCACCCAGACGTTGGTCAGCGAAATGCGCGGATGGTCGGTCGGCATGTTGAAGGTCCAGAGATACTCCTCGACCTTGAAGCCTTCGGTGTTCGTTGGAACGATGAAGCAGGTGATGCCGCGCGCGTCGCCGTCCTTGCCCGAGGTACGGGCGAAAACGAAATCATGCGTCGCCTCGTGCAGGCCGGTGTTCCACATCTTCTCGCCGGTGATGCGCCAGCCCTTGCCGTCCTTGACCGCGCGCGTCTCCATCCAGGTGGCGTCGGAGCCGTGATTGGGTTCGGTCAGGCCGAAGGAGATGCGCAGCTTGCCTTCGAGAATGCCGGGGATCAGTTTCTTCTGCTCCGCCGTACCGAAATCGCGCAGCATCAGCGCTGTCGGCAGGTTGCCGACGATCGAGCTCTCGTTCTGCAAATCGTTGTGCAGGCCGAGCCCCTTGGACGCCAGATGCTCGCGGATGATAGCCATGGCGAGATTGGTGCCGTCCTTGCCGCCGAACTCCTTCGGCAGGGCGTAGCGGAAATGGCCCGCCTTGTCGGCGCGGCGTTTCATCTCCTTCAGCAGCGCCTCCCATTCGTGGCGCGGCAGGCCCTGGTTCTCGAAATCGGTGCGTGCCCATTCGCGGCGATGGTCGAAGAAGCGCTCGTTGTCGTCCTGCGCCTGCAGCGGCTTGATCTCGCGCTCGATGAACTGGTCGAGTTCGACCAGGTAGGCGGCGATGTCGGCCGGAATGCGGAAATCCATGTGGCGTCCCTCTCTGATATGAACAACCGTTTACCAGAGGCCGCAGGCGTTTGAAAGGCCGCGATGCCCTGCTAGCGTCCTGTGCCATCGGAGCGCTAAATGACCGTACCCAGCCTGACCACCGCCCGCCTGGTCCTGCGTCCGTTCGAGGACCGGGACGGGCCGGCCTACGCCGCCATCCGACTGCACGAAAAGGTCGTCGACTGGCTGCCGGCGCCGCCCGCGGGCGAGAGCCCGGCCGCAACCGCAGAGCGCACCATCCGTCAGTTCCGGCAATGCTGGGTCGAGCGCGGCGTCGGCCCGTGGGCCGTGTGCGACCGCGAAAGCGGCCGGCTGCTCGGCCATTGCGGGCTGCGCTGGCTGGACGATTTCCAGGGCGTCGAGGCGCTGTGGACGCTCGATCCGGCCTGCTGGGGCCGGGGCTATGCCGGCGAGGCCGCCGCCGAATCGCTGCGCTTCGGTTTCGAACGGGCCGGTCTCGAGACGATCTTCGCCATCACCCTGCCGAACAACCGCGCCTCGCGCGGCGTGATGGAAAAGATCGGCATGGGTTACCGCAGGGATACCAAGTGGAAGGGCTATGACATCGTCTGGTACGACATCGACCGCGCGACATGGCAGAGTGGGCGGCAATAAGGAAAGCGGGAGGCCGACATGCTCAAGACCACCATCGCGGGCAGCCTGCCCAAGCCGTTCTGGCTGGCGCAGCCGGAAATGTTGTGGGCGCCCTGGCAGCAGCCGGGCGAGAGACTGGCCGAGGCCAAGCGCGACGCCACCCTGCTGTGGATCAAGGAACAGGAAATGGCGGGGCTGGATATCGTCGGCGACGGCGAACAGTCGCGCCAGCATTTCGTGCACGGCTTCCTCGAGCGCATCGAGGGCATCGATTTCCAGAACAAGGTGAAGATGGGCATCCGCGACAACCGCTACGAGGCGGACGTGCCGACCGTCACCGGCGCGCTCAAGCGCAAGGGCAGCGTCCATGGCACGGAAGCCAAGATCCTGCGCGGCGCCACGGGCTTGCGCACCAAGTTCACCCTGCCGGGCCCGATGACCATCGTCGACACCATCGCCGATCGCCATTACGGCGACCGCATCAAGATGGCCTTCGCCTTCGCCGAACTGCTCAACGAGGAGGCGAAGGAGTTACAGGCCATCGGCATCGACGTGGTGCAGTTCGACGAGCCGGCCTTCAACGTCTACATGGACCAGGTGCGCGAGTGGGGCATCGAGGCGCTGCACAAATGCATCGAGGGCCTGACCTGCACCACGGCGGTGCATATCTGCTACGGCTACGGCATCAAGGCCAATCTCGACTGGAAGCAGACCCTGGGCGGCGAGTGGCGGCAGTACCAGGACACGTTTCCGCATCTGGCCAAGAGCCGCATCGACCAGATTTCGCTGGAATGCGCCAATTCGCGCGTGCCGATCGACCTGATCGGCCTGCTCGAGGGCAAGGACGTGATGGTGGGCTGCATCGACGTCGCCAGCGACAAGATCGAGACGAAAGAGGACGTCGCGGCGACCATTCGCCGGGCGATGGAATTCGTCGAGCCGGAGAAGCTCTATCCCTGCACCAATTGCGGCATGGCGCCGATGCGCCGCGATATCGCCCGCGCCAAGCTGCATGCGTTGGAGCAGGGCGCCGCACTGGTGCGGGAGGAACTAAGGAAGTAGGAGCGGCTCCTCTTATTCCGTCATGCTGAGCGGAGCGAAGCATCTTGCTTGCGTGAGCGACGATCTTGCCTGAGGCGTCAGCTCCGTAGAAGCAAGACCCTTCGCTTCGCTCAGGGTGACGGAAAGAGAGCGAGCGCGATTCCGACTCTCATACCACCTCGTGCCGGATCGTGAAGCCGCCCAGCAGTTCGCCGATCTTCGCCGTCGCCGCCTTGCGATCTGATGCCTTGACCAGCTTCACGGTCGCCAGTGTGCCGAACTCCTTGTGCGGGCCGACCGTGACTTCCGTCTCGATGCCTTCCTGTTTCAACGGTTC
>JBDZUM010000179.1:0-5106 GCA_040255215.1 Rhodospirillaceae bacterium | reverse complement strand
TCGGCCACGTCGCGCGGGGCGAAGCGGAACAGGAAACCGACCAGCTGCTGCGCCGTATCCTGGTCGCCCAGTATGCCGAACAGCGAAGCCAGAAAGATCAGGAAAGGGAACAGCGCCAGAAAGGCCATGAAGGCCAGATGGCCCGACAGTTCGAAGCCGCCATTGCGGATCATCTCGCCGACGGCGGAGATCCAGGGGTTGGCGACGCGGCTCAGGCGGCCGGCCAGTCGGCGCTGCGGTTCGGTCAGTTTCAACATGATCTCGTCCGGAACGGACCGCGCATTTACGCGGCTACTGTCCTAACCCATGGGAAACGTAGGGGTTCCGTCGCCGCGGCGACGTTGAATCCGGCCCCGAATGCTGCTTGGATTGCCGCCTGCAACGAGAGGGAGACGACCCATGAGTTTCGCGATCGGCGATACCGCCCCCGATTTTACCGCCGAGACCACGCAAGGCCCGATCAAGTTCCACGACTGGATCGGCGATTCCTGGTGCGTGCTGTTCTCGCATCCCAAGGATTTCACCCCGGTCTGCACCACCGAGCTGGGCTACATGGCCGGGCTGAAGTCGGATTTCGACAAGCGCAACGTCAAGATCATCGGCCTGAGCTGCGATCCGGTCGACAACCATGCCAAGTGGGCGGTCGACATCAAGGAGACGCAGGGCCACATGCCCAACTATCCGATGATCGGCGACAGCGATCTCAAGGTCGCCAAGCTCTACGGCATGCTGCCGGCCGCCGCCTCGCCGGACGGCGTGCGCACGGCGGCCGACAACATGACCGTACGCAACGTCTTCGTCATCGGCCCGGACAAGAAGATCAAGCTGATCATGGTCTATCCCATGACCACCGGCCGCAATTTCGACGAGGTGCTGCGGGTCATCGATTCGCTGCAGCTCACCGCCAAGCACAAGGTGGCGACGCCGGTGAACTGGAAGCAGGGCGAGGACGTCATCATCGCCGGCTCGGTCAACGACGAGGACGCCAAGAAGATCTATCCCAACGGCTGGAAAGCCCCGCGCCCCTACCTGCGCATCGTGCCGCATCCCAAGTGACGGCGCTCCTTCAAGAACAAGCGAAGCGCCGCTCGCTGGAGCGGCGCTTTTCTTTTTGCCGTCACCCCCGCCAAGCGGAGCGCGAGCGGGGGTCCACACAGCGCGGGCCACACAGTATGGCCGCGCTAGAGCGCGACGTTTCGTTCAAGACGATGGACCCCCGCTCAAGGCGGGGGTGACGGTGTGGGGAAGGCGGGGGTGACGATAAGGGGACGGCCGCGCTAGTCTCCCTGCAAGAGGGAGAAACGATGGTCGACGCCAAATTCATAAAATTCGACACGCTGGCGCTGCATGCCGGCCAGCAGCCCGATGCCGAGCATGGCGCGCGGGCGGTGCCGATCTACCAGACGACGTCCTACGTGTTTCGCGACACCGAGCACGCCGCCAGCCTGTTCAACCTGGAGACCGGCGGCCACATCTATAGCCGCATCTCCAACCCGACCGTGGCGGTGTTCGAGGAGCGGGTAGCCGCGCTTGAAGGCGCCTCCGGCGCTGTGGCGACGGCGTCGGGGCAGGCCGCACTTCATCTGGCGATCGCCACCTTGATGGGCACGGGCAGCCATATCGTGGCCTCGGCCTCGATCTATGGCGGCAGCCACAATCTGCTCACCCACACCATGCCGCGCTTCGGCATCACGACGACCTTTGTGAACCCGCGCGACCCGGAAGCCTTCCGCAAGGCGATCAGGCCGGAAACCCGTCTGATCTTCGGCGAGACGCTGGGCAATCCCGGGCTGGAGATTCTCGATATCCCGACCGTCTCCGCCATCGCGCACGAGAATGGCCTACCGCTGCTGATCGACAACACTTTCGCCACGCCCTTTCTCTGCCGGCCGATCGAGCATGGCGCCGATCTGGTGTTCCATTCCGCCACCAAGTTCATCGGCGGCCACGGCATCGCCATCGGCGGCATCCTGGTCGATGGCGGCACGTTCGATTGGGAGAAATCGGGCAAGTTCCCGACGCTGACCGAACCTTATGCCGGCTATCACGGGCTGGATTTCGCCGAGGAGTTCGGTCCGCATGCTTTCGTCATGCGGGCGCGAGCGGAGGGCGTGCGCGATTTCGGCGCCTGCCTGTCGCCGCAGAACGCCTTCTACCTGCTGCAGGGGCTGGAGACCCTGCCGGTGCGGATGGCGCGCCACATGGAGAACACGCGCAAGATCGTGGCTTTCCTGAAGGCCGCGCCGCAGGTCGAGAAAGTCTCCTATCCCGAACTGCCGGACCATGCCGACCACGCGCTGGCCGGCAGGCTGCTGCCCAGGGGCTGCGGCGCGGTCTTCACCTTCGACATCAAGGGCGGACGCGAGGCCGGTCGTCGCTTCATCGAACGGCTGCGGCTGTTCTCGCATCTGGCCAATGTCGGCGACGCCAAGTCGCTGGTGATCCATCCGGCGTCCACCACGCATCAGCAGATGGACGGGCCGTCGCTCAACAAGGCCGGCATCGGCGAGGCGATGATTCGCCTCTCGGTCGGTCTGGAGGATGCCGACGATCTGGTCGACGATCTGGGGCAGGCGCTCAAAGCCTCGCAGAAGGGCTGAGCCGCCATGGAACTCACCGTCGACGGAAACAAGGTCTTCGCCGCCACCGGCGGCAAGGATTTCGATCCCAAGCTCCCTGCCATCGTCTTCATCCACGGCGCCGGCAACGACCGCACGGCGTGGCGCCTGCAGACGCGCTATTTCGCCTATCACGGGCGCTCGGTGCTGGCGGTCGATCTGCCGGGCCATGGTCGCTCCGGGGGCAAGCCGCTGGACTCGATCCAGGCGCTGGCCGATTTCGTGCCCAAGCTGCTCGACGCCGCCAAGGTCGAGAAGGCGGCGCTCGTCGGCCATTCGATGGGCGCGCTGACGGCGCTGCAGGCAGCCGCCTCGCATCCCGACCGGGTCTGGGCGCTGGCGCTGCTGGGCATCGCCTCGACCATGCCGGTGCATCCCGAGCTGCTCGACGCCGCGCACAAGCACGAGCACAAATCGATGGAGCTGATCGCCAACTGGGGCATCGGTCGGCTGATGCAGCTGGGCGGCATGAAATCGCCCGGATTGTGGCTGACTGGCGAGGTGCTGAGAGTCACCGAGCGCTCCAATCCAGGTTCGATCGGCGTCGACATGGCCGCCTGCAACGCCTACCAGGGTGCGGTGGCCGCGGCCGAGCAGGTGCGCTGCCCGACCATCTTCGTGCTGGGCGACGGCGACCAGATGACGCCGGCGCCGAAAGCCAGGGCGTTGAGCGACAGGATCGCCGGTTCGAAGACCGTGATCATCAAGGGCTGCGGCCACATGATGATGACCGAGCGCCCGGACGAGACCCTGGCGGCGCTGAGGCAGGTGATCTGAACCCTCTTGGCCCCTCTCCCGCTTGCCGGAGAGGGTGGCCAACGGCCGGTGAGGGTGTGGGGCGGGTGATGCAAAACACTCTCATCCGCCCTCCGGGCACCTTCTCCCGCAGGCGGGAGAAGGGACGACCTTTGGAAATGGCGTACGGTATGAACGACTGTCCAATTACAAATCGTAGGAGGAAACCATGAGCGTACAGGCAGCGGAAACGGAAACGCCGATTACGGCAGCCAGCGTCAAGGCGGCGGCGGACCAGCTCGTCGAGCTGCTCAAGCTGCGCACCCTGCCGATCGGCATGAAGCATTTCTCCTCGGTCGAGGAGATGATGAAGATCCCCTCGATCCGCACCCCGACCAAGGGCAAGCAGTTCTCGACCTGCCAGCTCGTCACCCAGGCGCGCATTCACGGCTTCACGCTCGGCATCACCATCGACAACGTGCGCGCCAGTTCCAACTGCTCCGCCGTCATCGGCTTCGACACGCCGGACGAGGACTACATGAACGGCAAGCGCATGAACGGCGTCTGGTTCGCCAACCAGGAAGCCGCCCGCCTGCACCAGGAGCAGATGCCGCGCGTCAAACCCGCCGGCCACAAGGGGCTCGCGGCGGCGCCGTTGCGCACCGCGCGGCTCGATCCGCCCGATATCTGCCTGTTCTACGCCAACCCGGCGCAGATGATCCTGTTCGTCAACGGCCTGCAGCACAAGCGCTACAAGCGCTACGAGTTCTCCATCACCGGCGAAAGTGCGTGCGCCGATTCCTGGGGCCGAGCGCTCGCGACCAAGCAGACTTCGCTGTCGTTGCCGTGCTTCGCCGAGCGCCGCTATGGCGGCGTCGCCGACGACGAACTGTTGATGGCCTGCCCGCCCGACGAGTTCCTCATGGGCGTCACCGGCCTCGCCTGGCTGTCGAAGAACGGCCTGCGCTACCCCATCCCGCCCTACGGCGCCACCATGGACCCGGCCGAAGGCCTGGCGAAGAGCTATAGCTGAGGGAGAGATATTTAGACGGCCCAGACGAGTGTCCCGGAGAGGTCTGAATGTGGCCCTTCAAATCCGCTTCGAAAGAGTCATCTACAGGCCTGGACTCTTTGAGAGAGTACGTCGATAGAGAAATCGCGTTGAAAGCTCTCGAGGCTACATCGAACAAGGAAATCACAACTGCGCCGATCACCGTCGATTTTCTCTTGATCGAGGTGCAGTTCCAGAGCGCCCGTCAGGTTGCGGAAGATCTGATCCTGGTTCGACGCGAGATCGTCAACGCAGGTGGCGTTGTCTGGGGATCGATTTCGACATTTGCCTTTGCGATTTTCGCGTGTGAAGAGTTGGGTATACCTCGTTCGGCGGCCGGCGATATGTCAATCGTGGCTGAACGCCTTCTCAAGGGCGCGGGTGGACGCCTGCGAATTGCAAAAGGAACTCACGAGGGTTTCCTGCTGCGGGGCGCCCAGAAGCAACTGATCAACCTTCCTGTGTTCGAACGTTCGTCGGACGCTTTCGCAAGGCTAGCGAAGATGGATTTTGGCGCCGTAGCTGATTTCGAGGATTAGGATGAGCACCCGCCCGCCCTCGGCCGCGTCCGGCCTCTACGTCGTTGCCCACCCGATCCTTTCGCCCGAGGACGAAGCCACTCTGCGCGCCCTGCGCGCCCAGTACCATCCGGCCGAAGCCGGCATGATCGGCCCGCATTTTACGCTGGTGTTCGCCCGCCCG
>JBDZUM010000178.1:0-5158 GCA_040255215.1 Rhodospirillaceae bacterium | reverse complement strand
ATTGTCCTGCAGGTTGGCGATGGTGATGTACTGGCGGTTGCCCGGCAGGTCGGCGAAGCCCAGCGTCTTCTCGTCGAGCACGCGCAGGAAGCCGGCCGGCCCGCCGCGATGCTGGATGTAGGGCTGGCCGGCGGCGTTGGCGGTGGCGAGATAGAACGTGTCGCGCTGGCCGATGAAGGCGGCGAGGTCGTCGCGGATCGTCGTCGGCCAGGGCCGCTCGATCTCGGCGGCTTCGAAATGGGCGCGCGAGCCCAGCCGCGTCTGGACCGATTTGACCGTGGGCGAAAACGCCACGTCGCTTGCCGCTGCCGCCATTGTCCGATCTCCCGATGGGCTCAAACCGTCTTTGCCGCGTTGCAGCACGGGCGATGCCGACGCTGCGCACAGAGTATCGCAACCGAAAGTTTTTGCGCTATTGTTTGCCCCTTAAACAAAGGCCGGGGCCGCAATCCCGTGCCACGAACGGGAGGAACAGCAATGACGATTCGTTTCGGTCAGGGTTTGGCGGCGGCTGTCGTGGTCGCCTCGTTCGCCGGCGGCGCAATCGCAGACGATCTCGTGCTGAAGGCGTCGCACCAGTTTCCCGGCGGCAAGGGCGACGTGCGCGACGAGATGGTGCAGATCATCGCCCGCGAGGTCGCGGCGGCCAAGGTCGGGCTCGACATCAAGGTCTATCCCGGCGCCTCGCTGGTCAAGGCGACCGAGCAGTGGAACGCCATGCTCAAGGGCCAGATCGACATCACCGCGTTCCCGCTCGACTACGCCTCGGGCCGCCATCCGCAGTTCGGCGCCACGCTGATGCCGGGCCTGGTCAAGAACCACGACCATGCGCGCCGGCTGAACGCCTCGCCCTTCATGAAGGACATCAAGAAGATCATCGAGGATGCCGGCGTCATCGTGCTGGCCGACGCCTGGCTGGCCGGCGCCTTCGGTTCGAAGAAGGATTGCATCCTCGAGCCGTCGGACGCCAAGGGCCTGAAGGTCCGCTCCGCCGGCGCGACCTTCGCCGAGATGTGGGCCGGCGCTGGCGCCTCGATCGTGTCGATCCCGTCGAACGAGGTCTACAACGCGCTGCAGACCGGCGTCGCCGACGGCACCGACACCTCGAGCGGCAGCTTCGTGTCGTTCCGCCTCTACGAGCAGCTCGCCTGCCTGACGGCGCCGGGCGACAACGCGCTGTGGTTCATGTACGAGCCGGTGCTGATGTCGAAGAGCGCCTTCGACAAGCTCAACGACAAGCAGAAGGCGGCGCTGATGGCCGCGGCCAAGAAGAGCGAGGACTATTTCGCCGCCGAGTCCAAGAAACTCGACGAGAATCTGGTCGAAGCCTACAAGAAGGCCAACGTCAAGGTCGTGACCATGACGCCGGAGCAGGCGGAGAAATGGCGCCAGGTGGCGGCATCCACCTCGTACAAGACCTTCGCGGAGAAGGCGCCGGGCGGCAAGGAGCTGATCGAGAAGGCGCTGTCCGTCAAGTAGCGCCGCACTTCCGGCGATGAAATCGTTTGCGGAACTGATCCGCCAGGCGTCGCGGATCAGCGGGATGGCGTCCGTCCTGCTGATCCTCGTCGCCGTGGTGGTGGTCTGCCAGATGATCTTCGTGCGCAAGGTGCTCGGCCAGTCCTCGATCTGGCAGACCGAGTTCGTCACCTTCGCGCTGATCGCCGCGACGTTCCTGGGCGCGCCCTATATCCTGCTGACCCGCGGCCATGTCGCGGTCGATCTCGTGCCCATGCTGCTGGGCCATCGCGCGCGGGTCGTGCTGGCGCTGGTGGCGTCGGTCGCGGCGCTGGGCTTCTGCCTGCTGGTGCTGTGGAACAGCCTGTTCTGGTGGCACGAGGCGTTTGCCGGCGGCCACGTCACCAGCTCGATGTGGCGGGCGCGGCTGTGGATCCCGTATCTCGCCGTGCCGGTCGGCATGGGGCTGCTGAGCCTGCAGTATGTTTGCGACATCTGGGCCCTGGTCACGGGTCGGGATCTGCCGTTCGGCATGAAGCCGGAGGAGCGGCTGTGAGCCCGCTGGCGATCGGCGCGCTGATCGGCATCGCCACGCTGTGCGTGCTCGGCACCGGCATTCCCATCGCCTTCGGACTGGGCATCGTCGCCGTCGCCTTCCTGATGATCTTCGAAGGCCTGAACAGCCTCAACTTCCTGGCCGAGACGCTGTTCTCGGGCCTCAACGACTTCACCCTGGTGTCGATCCCGATGTTCGTCATCATGGGCGCCGCCGTCGCCTCCTCGCGCGCCGGCAGCGATCTCTACGAGGTGCTGGCGCGCTGGCTCAATCGCGTGCCGGGCTCGCTGGTGATCTCCAACATCGGCGCCTGCGCGCTGTTCGCCGCCCTGACCGGCTCCTCGCCGGCGACTTGCGCGGCGATCGGCAAGATGGGCATTCCCGAGATGCGCCGTCGCGGCTATTCCGCCGACCTGGCGACCGGCGCCATCGCCGCCGGCGGCACGCTGGGCATCCTGATCCCGCCCAGCGTGACAATGATCCTCTACGGCATCGCCGCCGAGGTCTCGATCGGCAAGCTGTTCCTGGCCGGCGTGTTGCCCGGGCTGCTGCTGACCGCCCTGTTCATGGCCTGGGCGCTGTTCATCAGCTGGAAACGCGGCGAGAAGCTGATCGACGCCGATCGCATCTATTCGCTGGCCGAGAAGTTCGAATTGCTGCCCCGGGTGCTGCCGTTCCTGATCGTCATCGCCGGCGTCGTCTACGCGCTCTACGGCGGCATCGCCACCCCGTCCGAGGCCGCCGGCGTCGGCGCCATGCTGTGCCTGCTGATGGTGGTGGTGATCTACCGCGTCTGGCGGCCGATGCAGCTCTGGGCGATCCTCAACGACGGCATGCGCGAGAGCGGCATGCTGCTGATGATCATCGCCACTTCGATCCTGTTCGGCTACATGATGTCGAGCCTCTACGTCACCCAGTCGGTGGCCGAATGGATCGCCGCCCTCGACGTCAATCGCTGGGTGCTGATGGGGCTGATCAACGTCCTGCTGCTGGTCGCCGGCTGCTTCCTGCCGCCCGCCGCCATCATCCTGGTGACGACGCCCATTCTGGTGCCGATCATTTCCAGCGTCGGCTTCGATCCGCTGTGGTTCGGCGTCATCCTGACCATCAACATGGAGCTGGGGCTGATCACGCCGCCGGTCGGCCTCAACCTGTTCGTCATCAACGGCGTCGCGCCGGACGTTCGCCTGCCGACCATCCTGCGCGGCGCGCTGCCGTTCATGGGCTGCATGATCCTGGCGATCGTGCTCATCAGCATGTTCCCCGGCATCGCCACCTGGCTGCCCAACGCGCTGATCTGAACCGGCCGGCTCAGGCCGGGGCCGGCAGGCGGGCGCGATTCAGGTTGCGGGTCATCCACATCAGCGCGCTCAGCACCGCGAACAGCGCCAGCGAGCCGCTGAGCAGCGAATAGCTCTCCATCTGCATCAGCACGTAGAGGAAGGCGTAGAGCCCGCCCAGCCCGGCGCCGAAGCCGGCCGCGAACTGCGCCCGCCGCGTCGCGCCATAGGTATAGGCCGTCGTCTGGCCGACCACGGCGGCGGCGCTGATCGCGTAGGCCCAGAAGAAGCCGAGCTGCTCGCCCAGCGACAGCAGCAGAAGATAGAAGGCGCACAACGACAGGCCGACGACGCCGTATTGCAGCAGGTGGATCGCGGTGCCGGACACCATCTCGAACATCAGGTAGAGGACGAAAGTCAGGGCGATGAACAGGATGCCGTACTTCACCGCCCGCTCGGTTTCGCGATAGGGCGTGACGGTCTGCAGGAAGTCGACACCGAAGGTCGAGCGGCCGATCGCCTCGGCGAAGTTCGCCGGGCTGCCGGCCTCGCTCCAGACCTGGCTGTAGCCGCGTCCGAGATAGGAAACGCGCCAGGCGGCATCGAAGCCGGAGTCCGATATGGCACGCTCGGCCGGCAAATAGGCGCCGAAGAAGGACGGCGAGCCCCACGGCGCCGCGACGCTCACTTTCGTCTCCCGACCCAGCGGCAGGAAGGACAGGCGTTCGCTGCCGTTGAGCTTCATGCGGATGCGGTAGGGAACGCGGTCGCCCGGCGCGAACGATCGCTGTGCGCCAAGGCGGCCCTCCAGCATGCCGCCCAGCACGGGATCCTGCACCGGCTCGAGCGTGAGCGTGCCGTCGCCATATTGCAGCCCGCCTTCGAGGGAGATGCTGCGCGGATCGCTGACGCCGATCTGCACCGCTATTCCGGCGGGATCGAGCGTCCCATCCGGCCGATGCTCGGCCAGGTCGGGCACGACGAACTCGCCGAAGATGTCGACGTCGACGACATAGACGACCGCCTCGAACAGGCCGCGATAGCGGACCTCCGGCGTCGCCCTGGCGGCGATGGTCATCGTTTCGGGCAGGGCCCGCAGCTGATGGCGATAGACCCGCATCTCGCCGTTGATCTGCCGCTCGCTGGTCGTATAGGGCACCAGCAATGTCGGACCGGCGATGCGCTGCGGCAGGCCCCAGGCGCGCCCGATCTCCTGCACGGCTTCCCGGTAGCGGCCATGGCGTTCGGCGATGGCGTCGTAGACCATGAACAGCGGCACCATCAGCGCCAAGGTCAGTCCCGCGACCAGCACGCTCTTCAGCGTCAGCAGGGCCGAAGGCTTCAACCCGAACAACCTCTGGGGCGGCACGGGCGAGGATGGCGCGGCTTGGGGCGTGGTGTCGGACATGGAACCTCCGGCGGATCGTTGGCGGAGGATCGAAGCGGCCAATCGTGACCGGTGCCGGCCGATGCCGTGACCAAACCAAGGCAGCGCGGGAAAGCCGAACGCTGTTGCGGTTTTGCAACCGTCAGAGCTGGGCGCCGTCCAGACGATAGCGTCCCTGGCGGTCCTCGATATCGAGAATCCAGATGTCGTAGTCGCGATCGATGGCGCGCCGGACGTAGTTCTCCGCCTCCTCGTAGGAAACCGGATCGGGGCCGGTGCCGCGCATCCAGGCGCGTTCGCCCTCGCCGGTGTGCACCTGGGTCCAGACGACGATTTTGCGGTTCTCGTCCTCGACGCGCACCAGGATGGCGCCGGAATCGGGATCGCCCTTGCGCACCACGACGGCGGGCAAGGCCAGTCGGTCGCACAGGCGCACCTGCGCCGCGACCCAGAGTTCCGATTTCACCCGCGCGCTCA
>JBDZUM010000177.1:0-5161 GCA_040255215.1 Rhodospirillaceae bacterium | reverse complement strand
CTGATCATGCGGCCGTCGGTGACGCCCGACGACGCCGGCTGCCAGGCGCTGGTCGCCGAGCACCTGCGCCGCGCCGGCTTCGCCTGCGAGCACCTGCGCTTCGGCGCTGTCGACAACCTCTGGGCCACGCACGGCGCCAACGACGGTAGCGAGCCCGTGCTCCTGCTGCTCGGCCACACCGACGTCGTCCCGCCCGGCCCGCGCGAGGCCTGGACCAGCGACCCGTTCGTGCCCGAAGTGCGCGACGGCAAGCTGTACGGCCGCGGCGCCGCCGACATGAAGGGCAGCGTCGCCGCGTTCGTCGTCGCGCTGGAGCGCTTCGTCGCCGCGCACCCCGACCACCCCGGCACCGTCGCCCTGCTGCTGACCTCGGACGAGGAGGGCGACGCCATCGACGGCGTGCGCCGAGTCGCCGACGTGCTGCGCGAGCGCGGCCAGCGCATCGACTGGTGCATCACCGGCGAACCATCGTCGAAGGAGCGCCTCGGCGACCTCATGCGCGTCGGCCGCCGCGGCACCCTGTCCGCCACGCTCACCGTGCGCGGCGTGCAGGGCCACGTTGCCTATCCCGAGAAGGCCCGCAACCCCATCCACCAGGCGCTGCCCGCGCTGGCCGAGCTCGCCGCGCGCCGCTGGGACGACGGCTACGAAACCTTCCCGCCGACCTCGCTGCAGATCAGCAACATCCACGCCGGCACCGGCGCCAACAACGTCATCCCCGGCGAGCTGCAGGTGCTGTTCAACCTGCGCTACAACCCGAATTGGAGTGCGGAGCGGCTCGAGGTCGAATGCGAGGCCGTGCTGCGCGCGCATGGGCTGGATTACGCGGTAGCTTGGCACCGCGGCGGCGAGCCGTTCTTTACGCCTGAAGGTCTGCTACGCAGCACTGCACGCGATGTGCTCACGGCATTTGCCGGGGCCGCCCTGGAGGAAAGTACCGGTGGCGGCACCTCGGATGCGCGCTTCATCGCGCCACTGGGTGCGCAATGCATCGAGATTGGGCCGGTGAACGCCAGCATCCATAAGGTGGATGAATGTGTGCTAGTGGCGGAGCTCGAACTTCTGCCTGAATTGTACCTCGGGCTCGTGCAGGCCATGGTCCGCTAGGCGCTGGACTTCTGGTTTTGCCCGAATGATTGTTAGGTCCCAACGTGTTTTTCATGGACCGAAGTTGCCAAACGACTACATATCTCGTCGATCGACCCGGCTAGTTCACGCACATATTTAGTCGTTGGGCGCAACTTTGCCCCAACTGCGAGGTCGCTGGAAATTCCGGCTTCCCTTATTTTTCTCAGGTATGTCTCATTACAGATCCAGTCGTTATGGACTCCGAGGTCTCGACGGGCCTTGGCCTCGATGTAAGAGGGCCATGCACGCTCTACAGTCCTTTGATCAATCGAAAGCACGCCCGAAATGTCCGATAAGTAGTCCATTGGTTTCTTGAACATCACGTTATGCAAGTAAGTTTCCGCCGCTCTCGCGATCAGTTCCTCATCGGAAGCGGCTTCCAGGACCTCGGCTAGTTTTAGCTGAAAGCCCCCGACTTTCAGTGGATCTTTCGATATTACGGTTTTTACGAGTGTCGCTAAGAATATTTCTACCTCTGAAATAAGATCAATGAAGAGAATGGATAGGAAATGCTCTTCGACGCTGGTTCCATGTCGATTTAGCACTTCGTCAAGGCGTTTGTATGTCGGAGCGATGCCTGGATGACTTTGAGCGGCAAGTACCGATGTGTGAGTTACAAGGAGCGCCGAGAGCGCAACGGACAGATTTTTCTCGCTCAGCCGATCCACTGCCTTTTCTAAGGCTGCTTGAACGGGATGCACGGTAGTATCCATTGGGTTCTAGAACCTGAAATAAGACGCGCCATGAAGGACCATTGGCTTGATTGAAATGTTAGCCGCTCATTGCGGAGACAACGGCGACCAAGAGAAGTGATACCGAAAGGCAAGCAAGTAACTGTTTGAGCCAGAATAGCCATGTGCGAGCGCGATAAAGCACTGATTTTTTGTCAAAAGTCGCTTCATTCTTTTTTTGCTCTTCTGCGATGTCGTGTATTGCCTGGGTGCAGGCGTATCCTGCTACAAACTGCAGATACCCTAAGACTAACGACAGCAGTGCTGAAATGACTGCGAAAATCAGCAGATAGCGGTTGACTGGGAATGGAAGAGTTGGCGCGTCTTTTCCGCCCAAAAGCATCACCCAACAAAGTGCAATTACGCTTAACGAAATTGTCTTTGACAGATCGGATATCTTCTCACTTAGCGACTTCAAGTCGGCACGAAGGTCTTCGATCTTGATCATCATTTCGGCTTGCTCGGTCCGGTGTAACCAGTGCCACCTGACGCCGATTTCGCTACCTTTTTCGCCCTTCTAAGCACGAACTTACGCGCAGCGGCCACCCTCTTTGCGGCCTTCTTAACAACCTTCTTTGCGGCCTTCTTCTTCGTGGCCTTCTTTGTCGCTGATTTTTTGACGGCCGCGCCGACCGCTCGTTTCACTGTCTTCTTGGCCGATTTCTTGGTGATCGCCACTTCTCCCCCTTTAAGCAGCTAGCGCCGAAGTTGAGCCGAATTGCAGTGCGCAATTGGCCGCATGGCGGGCTGTATCTTTCATGCTGACGGTGTAGCGATGTAATTCTGCTCAAATGAATTGCTAAGCAATGGCCTTCCCGAGTTCATCTGCGAACCGCCCTTTCAGGTTTTCGAGCGCGGTTACAACATTTTTCCGTTTGTGGAATTTCTTAATTTCTTTGAATCGAAATTTGGATTGTTCAAGTTCCGCTGCGATTACTTGAAGGGTGAGAAGGAGATAAGCATAACGATCGCTTTCATCATTTAGTGGTTTCAAGAGTGCTTCAGATTCAGCAATAAATTGTTTATGAGCAAGATTCAATCGGCCTGCATGATGCAATCGAATTCCTTGGACAAATTCAACTGTCACCTTTTGATTGAGATGTTTATGTCCGGCAAGGGAGAGTTGATAGATTTCCCAGATGATGTTGGATCTTAAGAGGGTGGTTAGTCGATGATGCGCGATTTGTTGAAAATTCGTCGAGTGAAGCTCGACAAACCCCTTTTTGAGCTCCTCTGGGTCGAACTCAAGTCCCGGCAGCTCGCGGTAGAGGCGTAGGAGTTCCAAGGAGCGCGCCCAGTTGTGGCTGAATGCCCGAGATACCGACTCAAGTTCTGAGGCGACCAAGTCGACAGATTGCTCCAGGTATCTTTGTTTTACGGTTTCATATTCTTTTTGGCGGAAGTAGTAAGCAAGCCCAACGCGCGCGACTAAGAGCCCAACTGCGAGGGCGAACGCAGCTTTCAGTAGTTCATGTTGGAATGGGTCGAGTGCCATGGCCTAACAACAGGTAGCGCCAGAACGGCGTGATGTCCACCGGATGCTCATTCGCGGCCCAGCTCTGGTCAAGCGGACAAGTCCGGCAGTTTCACGGTCTGGGCGAAGCTGTCGATCGCGTTGAATCGAATATGGAGTTGGCGCAAATCGGCGACCCCTCCTGCTGCTCGCCTTATCAACGACGCGGGGCGGTAAGACCGGCCATCAATTGCTTGTGGGAAAGCACGGTATCTCAGGCCGCTGGCGGGGACCTCGGGCGGATGCGGCGGGAAGCCACCGGATCGGCTTGCGTAGTGGGCTGAAATGGTTCAGCACCGCTCGAGCCGGTAGACGGCGGTCTCCAGCGCGGTCACGCCCTCGGCCTGGAAGTTCGGCTGCTGCTCCAGGATGTCGCGCCGCTCCAGGAGGGTCACCCGCCACGCGCCATCGAACAGCGACCGCACCTCGTCCTCGGCGACCGAGAACGGCGGGCCCGCCTTCTCCTGCTGCGGGTATTCCAGCGTAATCAGCAGCCCCCGACACCCGGACGGCAGCTTGCCGTAGACCTCGCGGACATAGCGTGCCCGCATTTCCGGCGGCAGGGCGATGATCGCGGCGCGGTCGAACACCGCCATGCAGCTGGCGACGGCATCGGCGTCGAGCGCGAAGACGTCGCCCTGCACCAGTTCGATGGGGCCGGCGACGTGATGGATGCCGTCGGCAGCCTCATCCACGGAAGGCGCGACGCCCTGGCTCTCGAAGAACTGGGCCACCGCTAGGGGCGAAAGCTCGGCGCCCAGCACGCGGTATCCCTGAGAAGCGAACCACGCCATGTCCAGCGACTTGCCGGCCAGCGGGACGAACACGCGGCACCTCGGCGCAGCGCCGACGGCCGGCCAGTGCTTCAGCAGCAGCGGGGTAGGGGCGTCCTGATGGAAACCGGTGCGCGCTTCGCGCCAGCGTTCGAGCCAGAAGTCCGGTTCCATCCCGCAGCCCCCTTATTCCACCGCCAGCCCGTCGACCTTCTGCCACCCCCGCGGCAGCAGCCCGCCGCGCGTGGCGCGCGTGCCGAGGTAGGCCTCGAGGTCGCGGAAGGAGAGGGTCATGGTGCGTTGCCCGCTGCGGACCAGCAGCGACTGGCCGGGGCCGACGGCGGCGACGGCGACGACGCGCTCGGTGCCGAGCTTGGCCTTGGGGATGTCGATGATCTTGTTCCCCTTGCCCTTGTCGAGCTCGGGCAGGTCGGCCAGCGGGAACGCGAGCAGGTGGCCGGCGGCGGTGACGGCGACGATGCGGTCGGTCGCGACGTCGCCGACGAGGGCGGGCTGCAGCACGCGCGCACCGGGCGTCAGCGACTGCAGCGCCTTGCCGGCCTTCTGCCGGCCGGTGAGGTTCTCGAAGCGGGTCACGAAGCCGTAGCCGTGCGAGGACGCGAGCACGAAGCGGGTGTCGTTGTCGCCGGCGGCGACGGCCTGGAAGGTGGCGCCGGCGGCGGGCGAGAAGCGCCCGGTCAGCGGTTCGCCGTTGCCGCGCGCGGACGGCAGCGTGTGCGCGGCGGTCGAGTAGCTGCGGCCGGTGGAATCGATGAACGCGACCTGCTGCGTGCTGCGCCCGCGCACCGCGGCCAGCAGCCCGTCGCCTTCGCGGTACGACAGCGCGGCGGCATCGACGTCGTGGCCCTTGGCCGCGCGCACCCAGCCCTTCTCGCTCAGCACGACGGTCACGGGCTCGCTCGGCACCAGCTCGGTCTCGGAGATCGCCTGCGCGGCATCGCGCGCGACCAGCGGCGACATGCGCGCGTCGCCGAACTTCTTCGCGTCGGCGAGCA
>JBDZUM010000046.1:0-28578 GCA_040255215.1 Rhodospirillaceae bacterium | reverse complement strand
GCGAGGCAGCGCTGCAGATCGAAGGCGACGGAAGCGGCCTGGACGACGGCGACGGTGACGGCGGAAACCATGGGGCACCCGTTGTGGCGCTGAAGGACGCGCCGACTATAGCAAGCCACAGCCGGATGCGGTCGAGAGCCGATTCGCCAGCGCCGGCAAGGGTTTGCCGGCCGCAGCGCGAGGTTTGCGAAATGCCGGGCTTTGCCTTATTGTCCGCCCGCGCCGGCCGGATTGCCCCGGCGCCCATTGCGGACCCGTAGCTCAGCTGGATAGAGCGCTGCCCTCCGAAGGCAGAGGTCGTGAGTTCGAATCTCGCCGGGTCCGCCATAAACCATTGATATTGCAGAGAAAATTGGCAATCGATGCAAAAGTCGGCAAACAGTTTGAGTTATCCGAGGCTTACGGTTGACCGATTCCTGGAAGCGATGCCAGAGAATCGAAATTAAGCGCTCAATTGCCGGTTGTACGGTGGTTTTATCCGGCGATGATGCACTAGGTCCCACCTTTGGCCCTACTGATGCGTATGCATCGGTTGATCAGCAGGGAATTAACCCCTCTCAATCTTGTGCTGATGCCAAAACTGCCGATGCGAACTGATGGACTTAGCTGATCGATGCTGGAGCCGGCCGAACTAGCGCGTCCATTCATTTAGGGCGGGACATTGAGCAGTCGGGCAGGACGAAGGAAGGGTGCAGGTCAGCGACGCAGTCCGTGATCAGCGGCGCAGCGGAGTAGTCGATGAAGGCGGTGGCGAGGTCCAACGCGCATAGCGAAGGCGACCGCCCGGCCTGTTCATCGAGAAATCCGGCAGCCCGGCGGTGTCAGATGCCGGGTAGGAGAGAAGTCCGGCGAACATAATCTGCCAGTTCCGGACACTCAGGTTTATTGCAATGGATCGCGTCCAACACGTCGTGTAGGGCGGAATAACTGCGGCGACTCGGTTGACCTGCGTTGCCGCGGCCAAGGTCGCACCTGTAGCACTGGTCCGGCGACCCAAGGCATCGCGCGGATGCGTTCCTGTCGGCAGCCTGCTCGCCAGTCGGTCAAGACGACCCGAAGGACACCCGTATGCCGGCAATACGGAAGAGCTCGCGGTTGCGTGCGGAGAACCACTGCAAATCCATCACGAACTCGGCGTAAGGTTCGGGGAATCGGATCTCTGTCGTCTTGGTCGCATCCGGCGAGACGCTCACCACCTCAAGGGGGAACTTCGATAGGAACTCGGAGTCCTCGGCCTGCTGAGCACGGCCGGCGCTGTTGAAGAAGCCGCGAGTGAGCTGGCCGCGCTGCTCATGGAACACGCTGACGGCGAGGTGATGCGCGCCCCGTGGCGCTGATGGTAGCAGGATCCGTTGCGCGACGAGCGCGTCCTCGACTTGCCGCCAAGTCAGTTTGCGGCTCGGCAACGATAATGCCACATCGACTTCGTGAGAGAACGCGTATTGCTGTGGCACGGCACTGGTGCGCGAGCGGGCTGCGAACCCGAACACTGGCGCGAAATCGGGACCTTCGATGTCCCGGCGGTTTCGCGTTTGTCCCAGTCGGATCGAGGTCCGGCGCCAGATCGGGCGTTCGGCGGCCAACAGCAGGTAATACGGCCGGGAACGCGGCGCCGCATTGGGGTCGTGCGGTTCGACACGCAGGAGGAAGGCCTCCAGGTAGTCGTCTGGCGACGAGGTGACGTCGGTTCGGCGCAACACTTCCTGACCCTCGGCGCGTGCCGCGCCGAGGCGCAAGGATGGCGTCTCATCCCAGTCCGACGACCCGAAGGCACCAGAGGGCCGGATAAGCTCCAATGCCTCCTCCGCGAAACCTACGACCTCATCGAGATCGGCCAGACCCTTGATTTGCGGCGCGTCCTGCAGCTTGTAGAGTTGATTCAGAAACGCTTCGGACAGGCGCTTGTTCAACGCCGCGGCTTCGTGCGCGTCGAGATCGTCTTGGGCGACGTCGTCGATCCAGACGTGAAACTCGTCCGCGGAGAACTCGTCCTCCTCGTCGCTCCAGACTTGGAACACCGCCGTAACCAAGAAATCGTCGAGCGCCGGGGACCGGCTCGCGGGATCGGAGGCAGCCCGCAGCGACACCCGCGGCTGCGTCGTGGCGGGTTCTATCGAGCCAGCCAGCAAGCGCTGCAGATCGAACATCCCGCCCGGCTGGCGCAGCAGTCGCGACCAGTGCGGGTCCTCTTGGATGGCCTCGAAAATCTCGGCCGACGCTAGGGCCGGGTTGCGGATCGGCTCACGCGACGGCAGGTATACGCGGTCGTTCTTGGTCGCTCGGTTCGGTAGTCGAACGCGGTCTTCATCGAGCGGGATCGTCGGGTTCCTGCCGCGCCTAGTCGGCTCATTCAGTTCGAACGGTTCGATAAGGGTCTCGAACGACAGCGCCCGCGCGCTCTCCAGTGTGAAGTCGTTGCCGTAACCGGAATCGAGCAGCACCTCCAGGAACCCGAATTCGGGCCCGCCGGCCAGTGCCGTCAGGCCGTCGCGATAGGCCAGCCGCCGTTGGTCGCGGAACGTACCGGCGGCGGACACCCTCGTCGTTGTCCAGTCGTGGAAAGCCGGCGTGATGGGCACCAGATTCTGTGGATCGCGCAACCGCGTATACAGGAGGGCTTTCGCTTCGCCGAACAGGGACGGGTCGTCGAGCAGCATCGCCTTAGCCGCATCGGCGACCGCCGCAGCCGTCGGCGTTGCGCCGATAAGGTCGCGGATGGCGCGGCTGACCTCCTCGTCGGGCGCCTCGTCGTTGGGGTTGCCTTCCGCAAGGTGGACCGGCCGCAGCAGCAACTGCAGCCGCTCTACCAGATTCCTGATTGCGGGCCCATTGGCCTCCAGCCGCGCCAAGACCGCCTGCCAGCCCTGTCTGACCTCTTCATCACTGCCACGCGGTGTCCAGGCCGCCGGCGCCAGCGACAGCACCGTTCCCAGCGCCTTCAGATATTTCTTGGTCAGCTCGAAAGTCACCGCACCCAGTTGGACGTGCGGCGCCAGCGGCATGAAGCTGATCGGCGTCAGGCTCGCCAGGATGCGCCGGCCGTCGAGGCGTTGAAGGCCTTGCGGGACAATCCAAGCGGCGGCCGAGGTCGCCTCGCCTTCGGACAGCAGCCCCAGAAGTTTTCCCGATGCGGCCCGGGTTTCCTCGTCCGGCTGCACCGCGGCGCGGGCCTCGTGCAACTGCGCCAGAAAGCGCGTGAACCCCTGCTCGACTCCGGCGGCAGGCTCCAGTTCGGGACCGGTCCACGGGAGCTGCGTCGGCCGGATCACCGGGCGGACGAGACGCCAGCGGCTGGTATCCTTCGCCGGTACCGCACGCGCCGGCCGCCGCAGCCGGAGGATCAGCTCGATGACGTTGCAGCTATCGGCGATCGGCGGATGCTGGCCGACGGGTAGCGGAATCTCGATGAAGGCGGGGGCGGCCTGCCAATCGTCCAGCAGCGCGCGGGCGAGACTCTTCAGATTTTGCGTCGCCGGGCGTTGCGGATCGTTCAGGCGGATCGGCCAGCCGCTGGCCTGCGCTTCGAAGGCGGCGACGGGTGTCAGGCCGGCGACGATCGGGCCGGTAGCCGCCTGCAGCGCCCGGGTGAACTCGAAGGTCAGGAACCGGCCTTCGAGATAGATTTCCTCCGCGTAAGCCAGCTCGCACAGGGCGCGAAGAGCCCCAACATGGGCCTCACGGGCCGCCGCGACGCGATCCGGCTCGCCGGGGGCCCGCGCCGGGGCCAGGGCTGGGTCCAGATAGCGGCGGTCGAAGCCGAGACGCAGCGTCTCATCGCCGCCTGTGCTGGTGAAGCGAACAGTGAAGAAGGGCGGGGCGTCGATCTCCGGCGCTGCTTCCTCGTTGAAGCGCACGGCGGCGACGTGCGGCGGCAGCATCGGTCGGATGTCGAGCGGACAGGGCAATGCCAGGTCGGCGCCCAGATCGATCTCCGAGCCGTAGGTGTGCTCCAGCCTGAAGTCGAGTGACCTTTGCGTCCCGGCGGCGCCGTGCAAGGCGTCGAAATACTGCCCAATCTCGGCACCGACCAGATCGCCCGGCGGCGACAGCACCGGCTGGCGGAACAGGAACTGGAAGGCCGTCGACACCGTGTGGGTGTCCTCCTGCACCGACCAGAACGGAAACAGCTCGCTGAACCGGGTGTTGAGCGTGGGCCGCTCGACGGCGGCCTCGGCTCGTGACAGGGCCTGAGCCAGTGCCGACCAGTGATGGTAGACGTTCAGCGTGTTGAAGTTGACCAGATCCTCGCGGAGCTCGCGTTCGGCCTCCTCGCCGCGCGTCGGCGGGTAGTCGACGCGCAGCACGCCCTCGTAGCGTGCGGCGCTATTGGCGAACACGAACTCGGCGTCGTCGCGGAACGCGGCCGCCAGCACTAGGCGCGAGAGGGCCTCGGGCGGCAATGCCGGCTCGACCAGGCGGAACATCTCGAAGCCGAGCGACGGCAACTGCGCGTTCGGCGCCAGCTCCCAGCGCGGCCCCGTAGCGTCGATCATGCTCTCGTCTTTGCTGCGCGCGCCGGCTGGGGTCAGGATCACCCGAACCGGCGTCTGGTCGGTGTGGAATCGTTGCAGCAGGACGCTCACGGTCTCGCGGCTGCCAATGACGCCGCTGTCGCCGCCGGCTTCGGCGCGCACGAGGAACAGCGGCAGCAGGGCGTCGTCCTCCCACGGGAATGCGTAGCAGCCCAGGTAGCGGACCTCGTGGTCGGCGAGCCGTTTGCCCTCGCCGTCCAGGAGCGGCCGGTCCCGGAAACAATGCCGATCGGCCTGCAACTCCGCGTCGAATTGCGCGCGGTCGGCTTCCGTCGGCATCAGCCGCGCAACCAGCCAAGCGCCGGCTCCCAAGGCACCGCCGAGGCGGTAGCGGACCAGGCGGCATTCGAGGACATCGGCCACCTCGAAGACGAGATTGCCTTCGACGGGTGGCCGGTTGGCGTCCGCCGCGGCTTCTTCAGGACGGCCGAAATGCACGACCGTGCGTGACAGATCGGCCATGTTGGATTGGAAGTCCTTGTCGGCGCGCCGCTCCGCCCGCCGACGATACCAGGTCTGGCCCTGGCCGCCGGCGCCGCTTTCCAATTGTACCGTGCCGAAGCCGATCATCTGGTCGTCGACATAGACCCGGTTGCGAAAGCCCGGCGCCTCGCGGCTGGACAGCTCGTCGAGAACGTCGCCGGGGACGTCGGCGAGGGTGCGGAAGAAGGCTCGCAGTCGGGCCAGACCCTGTGGCGCCTGTTCGCTGACCTTGAGCAATCGGCTGCCGCCGGCCCAAGTCAACTGGATCTCAAGGTCGCGCACCTCACCCACCTCAGGCAGGTCGTCGCGTGCCAGCACCTTGAACATCAGGCCGTTGAGGCTGTGCAGGTTGGTCACCCGGAAGGTCGGATCGGCCGCCGCCTCGGCTTCGTCGGCCGGATCCCCGGTCTGCAAAGCCATGAACTCGATGTCGCCGGGCGTCACCGACGTGGCGCGAAGGCGCCGCCGCGTTCCCCCCCAGAACCCGAGAATCAACTGATTGGCGAGATCAGACAGGTCTGTGTCCGGATCTTCCGCCATCGCTTGCCACGCACTGGCGAGCGAGCGGTTGTAGCCGGCGGCAAAGGGTGCGGCGAGGACCGGCTGGGCATTGTCGCCGCCCGCCGTATCAGCGGCATGCCGCTCGCGGTTGTCATTGTTGAAGCGCACCGGATCGAGAACCGCCATGCCGGTCGACCGGGTGTTGGGATTCGATTGCTGCAGCGGGCCGTCGGCGTCCCAGCGCAGCGACAGATCGACGTCGCTCGGCAAGTTGACCGGTACGAAATCGCTGCGACTGGCCTCGTCCTCCGGCAGCAGCACGCAGTCGAAATTGCCGCCCGAGCCGCAGCCGTCGACGAAGGCGCGCAGCGCGGCATATTTCACCTCGATCTCGTCCGCGTCCGCCAGCGCCACATGTGGTTGCAGGCAGAGCCAGATGCCCGCGTCGGCGGCGTCGGGCTCGAACCAGCGGTGCGCGTGTAGGTCGACGGTCAGGTATAGCGGCGTCGGCATCGCGTCCTCACAGGCGCAGGTCGTAGCGCGCCCGCATCGGCACGCTGACGGAGATCGATTTGCAGAGCTTGAACCAGCCCGAGCCGATGCACGCCCGCGCCGACGCCCGTGCGTAAAGCAGGAAGTCGACCCGTATCATCGGCCGCCCCGGGGCCACGGTCGCCGGAATGCCGATCTGCGACAGGTCGGGGATGGCATTGTCGGCGCGGTAGATCAGGGTCAGGCTTGCCTCGGCGCCGACCACGATTTCGACGCGTACCGAGATGATCCAGAAGTTCAGCTCGCCGCCGCCGCGCAGCAGCACGCCGACGGCGCCGGTCAGGCGGAACGCCCGCAGGGTGTCGCCGCTCAGTACCACCACGCCTTCGATGACGCTGTAGATGCCGACCGTCACCCAGACCGAGAACACGCCGCCGCCGAAGGACGCGCCTAGGCCGCCTTGGACCGCATAGCCGCCGCCGGCTGCGACCAGGTCTCGGCCAAGCGGCACGACGACATTCTCGCGCCGGACGTAGAAGCCGCCGGAGGCCTGAAACGGCGTGACGATGGCGCCGAAGGTGCGGTTCCACAGGCGTTCCCCCCCTTGCCGCCATGGGAAGCCGCAATCGAGAAGGAAGCCGCCGTTGAAGTCGACCCGCAGCGAGATCACGCCGCCGAGGAAAGCGAAGGTCGGCAGCACCACTTTCGGTGCGCGGATGGAGATGACGACGCGGTCCTGGCTCGGCGTCGGCCCCTTCTCGTACAGCACCGACAGGGCGAAATCGAAACCGAACCAGTCGCGAAAGATGCCGCCGCCCACGGCCAGGCCGTAGTACCGCCGGTCCTGGAACAGGAAACGGCCGTCCAGCAGGCCGCCGAAGCCGAAACCGGCGGCAAACACCCAGTCGCCGATCGGCTGGTCGGCAAGCTCCAGCGGCAGCAGGCCACCGTCGCCGCCGAGCCTCGCCAGGTCGTTGGCGATGCGCTCGTCCTCGCCCTCGCCCAGCACTTCCACCGACATGATCCTGGCGGCGAGGTCGGACCCCACCAAGACGTCGCGGCCGATCAGCACCCAGCGGATGTTCAGGAAGCCGCCCGTGCCGCCGGGTATGTAGGCCAGGATGCCGACGCGGCCTGACGGCGTCATGAACAGCGCCAGCATCAGGTTTTCCACCACCTTGCGGCCGAGGATCAGAACCTTGACGTCGCCGGCGAAGAACTTGGTGTACCGGAAGGCCTGCCCGTTGCGCGTGACCGTCTCGGAGCGGAGGTAGACTGAGTCGGCAGAGATAGTTAGGAAGCGCGTGAGATCTAGCTCGAAGCGGCGGAACTCGACGGCGGAAAGGCCGATCTCGATGCGATCCCAGAGCCCGCCGCCGCGGCCCTGCAACCCCACCTGCAGATCTAGCAGCAGCTTGTCGGCGGACTTGAGCGCAAGCTCGGCCAGCGCCCCTAAGTCGAGCCGGAGATCGAAGAACAAGGTTGGCAGCCGGATATCGAAGTTGCCGGCTCCCACCAGCTTCAACGGGGCCTCCCAATCGATCCCCTCGCCGTCCCACGACATGCCGATGGACTTAAGCTTCAGGCCGATCGGGCCGATCCGGAACGGCGTCAGGTCGAGGTTGATGCGCATCGACGGATAGCCGAACTCTAGGAAGTCACCGCACAGGCTGAGGCCGGTAGTCAGCGGCGGCAGGAACAGGTCCAGACCTTTGAAGTCGATACGTGAGTCGTGGCCGAGGTCGAAGCCGTCGAAGCCGCCCAGGCCGGGAACGGTGAACTCGCTAAGCTCCAAGTCGCCGTCCAGCACGATCGCTAGGCGGTCCCTCTCGGCGTTGCGATCCCACGAGTGGGCAATCTCGATCGACGACAAGGTCAGGCGGCGCAACGGCCCTAACGTGTTGCCGCCGTCGGTGAAGGGGAAGATCTGCCAGGGCTCGGAGAGCTCGGCGAGAAAGCGTACTCGCCTTTCGTCTTGGTCGTAGCGCCCACTTATAGTCACGCGTCGGGACGGTGTGCCGCCGGTGGTGTGCAAGTGGCGCACCCCGAAAAGGCTGTCGATATGGAACTGCGTGTCGATGCGCAGATCGGACAGGGCGCCGTCGGCCCACGTCACGTGGATGTGGTTGAGCTGGAATCGGGACTCCCGTCGGTCCTGCGGGTTGTGTTGTCCGTCCGGCTCCTCGAAGGTTGACCGGTCTATGATGTCGCGGCCGTTCTCCCAGATCACGCGGCCGTTGTAGGACGTGCGCGAAGCGCCGCCGGCGCTGCGCGCGGGCGAGATCGACAGGTATGCGAGCTCGAGCTCTTCACCGATCGCATTGCCGATGAGCTGCGCTGCCAGGCCCGGCTCGCTGCCCGCGTTGGAGCCGCTCAGGATCGGCAGGCGAAACACGATCAGCCCGGTCCACGTGCGCCCCTTGATGTCGGCCGGCAGCAGGTCGTCGAACAGGTCGACCGAGCGGCCAGCCATGCCCGGGATAGCGTAGGTAGTGGAGAATCCCTCGCGGGCAAAGATCTCGGCCAGCGTCTGCTTGCGCGTGAGCTTGACAATGGCGGCCGGGTGGGCGTCGCAGGTGTCGTCGGGAAATCCGCGCGGCAACGCGCCGGTCGGCTTGAAGTTGCCGCTGGGATCAAAGACGAAGGCGCCGATCTCGCCGCTGTCGAAGGCGGCCTCGACACCGTCCGCCCTGATCACCATGTAGTCGGGTTGGTCGGGCTTGACATGAAGGTTGACATGAATGCCGCGGGCGACACTCGTTGTGTGCGCGGCACTGGCATTGTCGTCGGCACGGCGGTAGTCGAAACGCGTCGCATAGGTGGCGATCCGCGGCGCGGGACGTTCGGTGTCCGACGTCGGGTGCAGGCGAACGACGTCAGCTGCGGCGGCGAACAGTCGTTCGAAGAACTGGTTAGCCGGCGGCCTCAGCACCGGTTCCGACAGATTTGTCTCGTGCACGGCGGCTTGGTCGTGGGCGCGACGCTGACTTGCGATGGTGGCGGCTTCGACGCGCCGCACGTGCCGGTCCCAGTCCTCGCGGCGCGTCTCGTGCAGGTGGCGGCGGTCGATTAGGGGCAGCATCAACAAGTCACCATGCATCCGGAAGTTGGACGCCTCGCGGCCGTTGTCGCTGAAGAAGGTTTCGCCCGGCCGCGCCGTCGTAACCGCGAGGGCGCCGGGGCTGACGCCGGCGAAGGTGAGGCGTGGCAGCACGGTGTCATACAGCAGCGCCGGTGTGACATCGTCGCGGCCGGCGGGAGCGGTGGCAATCTCCTCGGTCTGCAGGGTCGCCGTTCCGGCGCCCATCACGCGGGTTCGTCCGACGATGCCGTGCAGCCCATGCTGGACGACGCCGCCCGGATCTGTCGCCACCGCGCCGACGGCAACGCCCGGCGCGATGGCCAGTCCGGCCGGCCGGTCCGGGCTCTTGGCGCGCACGCTTAACGGTAACGGGTCGCGCACGCGCCATTGCGAGGCGGCGTTCAGGACGTTGGAGAACGCATATGCCGTCAGCAACTGACCGTCGGCGGCGGTGGGCACCAGCGCCAGGCCATCGAGCCGCGGTTCATCGCCCGGGCGATGTCGGAAGGTGACGTCGAGATCGCTGTCCAAAACCGATAGCGGCGCCAAGATCGGGTTGGCCGCCGACACTGGGCCGGGAGTGGCCGTATCCGCGTGCAGCACGAACGCCGCCGCAGGGTCGGTGGCGCGGAAGCGGACCGTTGTGCAGTCGGCCGGCCGCAGCAAGTTGGCGACAGTTATCGCTCGCGAACGGCCGTGCCAGGCAAATAGTGGGTCCGGCTGGCCCGGCGCCGGCTTGCTGACGGCCTCCACCCCGGTCCGCGCCAGCAATGCGTTCTCCGTCGCCTCCAAACGGCCGGTGCCTAGGTCCAGCACGAACCCGCCAGCGCCGCCTTCTGCGGCGATCGGCAGCGCGTTTTGGTCGCTCTGGAACAGAGGTGTGTGCCGAAAGCGCATCGCCAGCCGGTTGCGCGTGGTGATCAGCGGGTCGTCCGGCGCCGTTCCAACCAAGCGCAGCCCGGCGACGGCCAGACTCCAGAGGCTGCCCGGATCGCTGTCCTGGAACAGGTTGAACCGCAGACCGCTGTCGTCCTCCAGCGGATCGGACGCCGGCACTAGAGCCTCCGACGCCCCCGGCAGCGCGATTAACCGCAGCACCGGCAAGCTGATGTCGAAGGTGCAGGGGCCAACGTGGCCGGCGAAGGTCAACGTGGCCCGCCATTCTCCACCGGTCTGCCTAGCCTCGCCCCTGAGCGTCGTCACGTTCAGATGGCCGGGCATTGTCGGCAGTTCCAAGGTACCGTCCGTGGCTATCGAGAAATCGATGCCGAAAAGTCGCACGCGCATGGCTGGTCCCCCCAGTTGTCAGCCGTCGCTCGCGTGTCAGCGGCTGGCGTTGCGCCAATAGAGGATGTCGCCGGCCGCGATCAGCACCCGGCTCTTGTCGTGTGCCGGAACGATCAAGGGCGCGGTCGGGGCTGCCTCGAAGCCCGCCGCATCGAACCAGATCTCGAAGCGCTGGTCGCTCTTCGGCCGCGCCGTCTCGATGGCTACCTTGTCTACCGCCGGAACCAGCGCCGGGTTCGGAAAGTAGGCTGCCCGCCGTGACAGGCCGCGGACGTCGAGGCCTAGGTGCTCCTCCACGTCGGCGACGCTGAAGTAGAAGGGCACGAAGTGATGGCCGGGTAAGGCCTTCAGCTGCAAGGGAACCTCGACGGCAAGTACGATGCTGGCGGCCTGCGGTCCGGCGCCGGACGCGGTTCGGCCGAGCCAGACATTCGGGTAGCCGGAAATGCCGGCGTACTCGGCAGGATCGCGAGTGTGGAAGGCATCGGCTCCACGAGCGAAAACACCGACCTTCTCGCGTCCCATCCGATCGCAAGTCGTTCCCGGCTGGTCGGGGATGACGGTCTCGAACTCGATGTAGACGGGAGTCGCGCTGTCAAAGGCGTCAAAATCGATTGCCCGGCCCTCATTGGCAAGCGCGCGGTACCATGCCGGGGTTCCCTCCGCGTGCGCTGCCTTCCCCTGATAGCGCACCGCAAGGCTGTCGACAACCGGCGCGACCACCAGACCGGCGAACCTCTGGAAAAACGTGTCGTCGTCCGCTTGGGCCCGCAGTTCGTTGCCGAGCTTGCGTATGCAGAACATGGGATCGCGCGGCCGGGCGCCATCGCCGCGCGTTTCGGCCACGCTCAGCAGCGACGAAACCGCCAGAAAGTCCTGCCGTCCGTAGCGGCCCGCCTTCGGCAGCGTCCATTCGAACGCAGCCGGGACGGGGGTTATTGAATTCTGCTGGCGCCCGAACTTGGGCATGGCGATGACGGCCAGCTTCATGCCCGGGCCCGGCCGGACGATCGGTGCGAATGTCTCACCAGAGAGGCCCGTCTTTCCGAGATAGGAAACACCGTGCGACAGCGTGACAGAATCTTTTATTGGCACCGCGCAGGCGCTCAACAAAGTCGTCGTAAAAAGTAAAAAAACTGCGCGCACCAATACCTCCTAGTTTCGCACTGATTAGTATGTGTATACGGGCTGGCTTTTGCAAGTATGGCGATAGTCCCAAACTTTCATCCGGCGATTGGTAGAGTCTGTTCCCCATTTGAGCCTGTCAGGCGTGAAGCAACGCGACGAAGCGCGGAATTCCCGCTCGAGCGGAGCGTCCAGTCCCGTTGCATTCAGGGAACGCCGAGTTTGGCGTGGGCCGCCGACGGCACGTTGCCGATAGCGCTTTGTGGCCTGACGGTGTTGAAGCTGTCGCGCCACGCGGCCAGTGTCAGGCGGAATGATCGAGCGAGGCTTGCCGGGCGCGATGTAGTGCCAGTCAATACTGGTTTCCTGTGACCAGCTCAGGATCGCCATCGAGGTCATCTCGGTGCCATTGTGGCTGACGATGGAGTGACGTTTGCCGCGCCGGCCGATTAGGATATCGAGTTCGCGGGCGACCCGGACCCCCGACAGCGACGTGTCGGCGACCAGCGCCGGCCACGGCCAGGATCCGGAAACGGCGGCTGTCGCTCCGCGTGTTGCTCACAAAGTCGAGCGACCAGCGCTGGTAGGGTCCTTGCGACGTAATCAAAGGAGATCGTGTGCCCAGGGCTTGTTTGCATCTGCCGCAGCGACGCACTTGGAAACTTCCTTGCGGTAGAGCCGGTGCAGCAGGACCAGAGGACAGCGCTAGCCGAACCGGCGCCGAACGGCGGCAAGCTCCGCAGCCGGGCGCGCAGCCCGGCATCGTCCGGGCGCACGCTGCGATAGCGCATCGACGTCCGATCCGCGATGGTGCTCGACATGCCCGACGCTGCCTCACCTCATGGACAGGCGGAGATGCGCCACAGCTTACCGCTTCGCGGCGGGCGTCACCATTTTTGCGTTCAGGTCCTTGAGCATGGCGTTGTCTAGCATCGACTCGGCCAGCGGCCGCTTCAGCCTGGCTTTCTCCTGCTCCAGCAGCTTCAGGCGCCGCGCCTCCGATACGTCGAGCCCGCCATACTTGTCCTTCCACTTGAAAAACGTCGCGCAGCTGATGCCGTGCCGAGGGAATGCATCCGCCGTCTTCGCTTCCGCTTCTTGCTCGCGCAGGATTGCGTGATCTGCTCCTCGCTGAACCGTGATTGCCTGATCGTCCGCCTCCTTCTAGTGACGGACTCTATTCAAATCTGGAGGAAGTCAGGGGCTCAAGTCATCACAAGTGAATGCACTTTCAAATCCCCAAGACAGCATAGTCGCTGTATGTGCAAAAATCATATGTCTGCTACACTATGCCAAGATGGAAAAGTGAATATGGTTTTTGTGGCCGTCTAGGGTGGCGGTGTCAAATGCATGCTTTTTCCCCTTGTCGAAATTCCATTCGTTCCGATTGGCCTTCCCCGAGATAGCGGCGTCGAAAATTATTTCATCGATGGAAAGGCTACTGACCAGTGGAGTAACTGCAGGCAGAATCTCGCCAGCAATTTCCTCATTGCCGATGTCAACCGCCCGCCCGGCCGCGTGATGACCCTTCGTCCTGATGATAGACGAGATCCGAATGTGGTTGCTGACGGTGTCGGCTAAATGAAGAACGAGCTTCTGAAGCGTCTCAGTAACCTGCTGACCTTGATTCCGCCCTAATAGCTCATCACTCAAGGACGCTTTGTCGAAAATGATCTTTCCGTTCGCGATATGCTTCTCTAACGCGGCTACCGTCGCGCCGGTGGCCGTACGGTTCATGAGCTGCAGTCTATTGCGGTCTTCGGCTTCAGGTGGAGTTAGGCCAAAATAGGCATAGCCTGCGGCGACCGCGAGCCCTAACCAGACTGTTCCCAAGTCGCTGACCGTCGGGATCGCGTTAGGGTAGAGCACAACCCCGACAACAAGCGCGGCGAACCCAGTCAAAGCCCAGACCAGAAGATACAAAGCGGCGATCACGTTGGAGGCTTTTCGGACCCGCTCACTCACGTCTTCTAAAACGCGGAACGCCGGCATTGTACCTGGTACAGTTATGCTTAAGCGTGCAATGACCAGCGCAGATACGAGGCCACCGACTGTGGTCAGCACGTAACGGAACCCTTCGCCGTATCGGTCCGCAAGGGCCGGGCCGCATTGCGTGCCGGGACAGGCACCGACTATTGACACGATCATTGCCCAAGCAGAGACCGCGTAAAGAAGTAAGAGCGCAACGGCAAGAGTGCTGCCGAATATGGCCCCAAACCGATGGCCCATGCTGTCCCCAAGCCCATCCGTGTACCGTTAAACATGACACGGGAGGCGGGCTAGACCAATACCGAAGTGCGGCACGCAGCCGAAGTAACTATTCCGGTTTTGTTCAGCTGCGTTGCCACGAGAGCTAAACCGTCGGCCGATCACGAGTGGGCAGGTTGCGAGGCAACGCGTTGCAGGTATCTGCCGCTCCTGACAACAACAGCTTAGACTGGAGAACGTTGGACTTCGGTTCCTCTCCCTCGCCATAATTCATTGATATTCCAGAGAAAATTGGCAACCGATGCAAAAGTCGGCAAACGGGTTGAGATATCCGAGGCTTACGGACCGGTTCCTGGAAGTGATGCCAGAGAATGGAAAATTACGCACTCAATTGCCGGTTGTACGGTGGTTTTATCTGGCGATGATGCACTAGGTCCCACCGCATCGAAAAGCGCATCTTCTGCAGACCAAAGAATCGTTGTTGCGAGCTGGTAGTCTCAATCAGGGTGTGGTTTGAGCAGATGATGCACGTTGAGATTCACAATTCGAATCTGCACCGCGCCGCCATAAACCATTGATATTAAGCCGAAAATTGGCGACGGATGCAAAAGCCGCCAAACAGTTTGAGTTATCCGAGCCTTACAAGTGACCAATTCCTGGAAGCGATGCCAGAGAATGGAAACGAAGCGCTCAATTGTCGGTTGTACGGCGGTTTTATCCGGCCATGATGCACTAGGTCCCACCTTTGGCCCTTATTGATGCATATGCATCGGTTAATCAGCTCGGAATTAACCCCTCTATCTTCTGCTGATCCCAAAACCTGCCGATGCGACTGATGGACTTAGCCGATGCTTGATCCGAGCCAGATGGCGCACGTTGAGATCCACAATTCGAACGTGCATCGCTCCGCCATAGCCGTTGCTCCTCTGGATAGAAACGGTCGGTTGTTAACTACCGCGGCAGCTAGCTAATCGGAGAGTTTCAGGAACCGTTAATTCCAGGGCGTGGAGAGAACGGGCTTCTGCGATTCTATCCCCGGAATCATGGCCAAGATCTCTGATTAGTATCGCCATCTGACCAAGCACCAGTAAAAGAGAATAGCCGCTGCCGAAATTGGATAGTGGCTAGGATCACTCTATGGGGATTTAGCGTTCTCAAAGACACGGATAAAATTGTCCGCAATTCGTGGAGCCTCGACCAAAATCCCGATCTCTCGATGAGGTTCTGAATATGATGGATCGGCAGACAACCAATTTAGGCTGCTTATCACCAGAGCGTCGTCGTCCCAGCCAAGCACCTTTGCGTGGATCCGTGGCTTATGAACCGGCTGAATCGTCATTCCTTCAACTGCGAACTCTCTCACCATGCCTGCTCCGTCAATGCCGGAGAGAGGCCCGGTAGTTCTGCCATAGTAAGCCCGGGCATCAATATTCTTCGCTCTAACAGCCCCCAACATCGGCAGAAGAGTCACGGGTCGGCCCGCAATTCCCAATCGATGACTGAGAACGAATATCCGCCTCTCAGCACGGTTGCGCGCCTCCAAGGCCAATTTCGCGTGATCAGCTCCGAATACAAGGCGCATAAGGGCGGTACGCCCACTGCCTCGCGGCATACGTTCCACCTTCCGGCCAAGGACTGTCATCTCGGTTGCAGTTTCATGCCAGAGGCCAGGTCGCCCGCGAGCTAGTCCCGCTAAGCCGCGAATTAGCTGACCGACAAGGGCAGGATCGCGCAACCTAATCGAGGCCTCAAAGCTCGAGAAATCTGATGCAAGCCAATTACATGACCCAACTAAAGCCACCCACCGCCCTTTTCCGTTATCCGCGACCGCGATCTTGGCATGCGAATTGGTCGAAAACGGATGAATGACGATCAAGTCAGACCGGCCTTCACGCGCCACCAAACTCTGTAGTCTTTCAGCAGCAGCTCGCGACAATGAAATGTTCGATTTTACATCGTCTTGACCCCAGAAGATATCAACAGACACACCTTTCGCTGCGGCGCCTAGAAGCTTGGGTAACAGCGCATTAATCCGCGCGTCTGTTATAAAAGTCGAATGAATGATCAAACGTTCGTTCGCACTTTGAATGAGCCGATCGAGCGCCGACTTGTGAGCATTACCATCTATTATAAGATCGTCGTGTTCAAATAACGATGAAGATGAGGTCCAGACTTCTTCGTTGTCGTTCGTAGTTTGCTCTACCTCTCGCACTTGCGCAGGCACTTGAATTTGCGAAGTTTTAGCTGCGGCTGTGACTTCCTTCGCCCTTACATAAATTAGTTTCCGGAGCGCGTTAGAAGCGCGAGCCGGCAGTCCCTCGATCAATTCATCGCGCACGGTAACAACCGCATAGCGTTCCACGAGCTTATCGGTGCTTCTGTCGACGCCGACGATCAGTTCGTCCTCACCCTCGATTGCTGTGAAGATTTCGCTAAGATCTCCGCCTGAGTAAATGGGGAAACCTTCAAGATGGATTACGATTTGATCGTCGGTTGATGTTGGTAATCGGCTCTGTGGCCGCACATCCAATTCGCGACTACGAAAAACACTGCCGGTGACCTGCTCAATCGCAAAACCACGATACTTCGGTTGCATAACAGTGACCGAGGGCAGTTCATCCTTTGGAGCTTGCTCAGCTCCGATTTGGGTGCCTCGGAAGATTAGACCGTTGCTAGTAACGCTCATCTCTACCCAGCCGGCGCGCATGAGACGTATGAACGCCTCTACGATGACTCTGCGCGGTAGCCCGGACTGCGTGGCAAGTTCGGCAACTGCACGGGGCATCCGACATACTGCCTCAAGCAACAGATGCTCAATCAGACTCCATCGTGGGCCCTTCTCAATGAAAAATCGACGCGCGCCCCGTAAGACCGGGAACGTGACAAATATGGTTTTCATGACGAGCCGCCCTTCAACTTAGCCCATGGCACGATCGAAGCTTCCTTCGCTGCTACGCCCTTGTTAAGTGACTCGAAAAACTTCTCAAGAAAGCCAACGTTCTGGTCAGACAATTTCGCCGACCGTTGAATCACGTCTTTGTAAAACTGAAGGCTCCCAACGATAATTAACCTCCACTTGGCACGGCTCAACAGCACGTTCATTCGACGATTGTCGCGCAGGAAGCCAAGTGCTCGCGCTGGTGTGGAATGTGCGTTATTTCGAACGAGCGAAACAATGACAACATCAGCTTCGCCCCCTTGAAATGAATCGACCGTACCGCAGAACTCTGCCGCATCGATTGCTGCTCCGAACTGTTTCAAATGCGATAGAGGCCCGTCAATGTTGCGCTCAATTCGATGCTTGAGTGTCTTCACTTGCTGCCAATAGGGCGACAAGACGGCCAAAGACGGCCTTTCCGATTGTCTTACGCGTAACAAGCGGAGAGCCTCAACGACCGCGTTTGCTTCTTGTGGATTAGACCAGGGAGGTGCTCGATCGCCAGCGCGTCCGCCAGGCTCCTCAGCCCTCGAAAACGGCATGTCGATGAAAACTACGGGGCTGTCTGGAAGTCGCTTGGTATCCAGTGGCACGATCGGACACGTGCCCGTGAGAAATGTTCGTTCCTTTTTCGGATTGGTAATAAGATCTCCATCGTAAAAACAGTCAGACACAATGCGCGCTATAGCAGGGTGCATTCTGTATTGCTCGTTCAGCCGTCGGGCTATGGGGCGTCCTTTTCCGGAGGCTTTTTGGCGCGTCAATTCTCTTTCGACAAATGTCTCAAATAGTACAAGGATCTCTAGTGTGTCCGCGCAAGCTCTCCCAAAATCTTCATCGTTCTCAGCTGCCTCGATCTCGCGAAGCATCTCGTCAATGCCTTGATCCCTAAGGTAACGAGAAACTAAATCATCGACGAGCAACACGACCTGCTTGACATTTTCCGTTGCTGCGAGAAGCTTGGAGATCTTGTCCACATCAAATGGTGGAAGCTGCCTATGATCGCCAATCATCAAACGTCGGTGAGACAGCAATAGTGGCGAAAGCAGCTCGCCCCCCGTTGCTTTGCCAGCCTCCTCGACAATCGTCCAATCAAACAGGCCTCGCTCGTCAATTAGTCGCTCGATTGCGTATGAGTTAGTTGTTGCAAAAACAAGATTGGCGGCACGGAGAATCATTCCTTCAAACGCACGCAGTTCCGCAGATGCTCGGCGACCAAGTGTGCCACCAGGAGTGCGCCGCTGTCGTCCGGATACCGCACGAGCATCTGCAAGCTCCCGAATGCGATCGCGAATATGAAATGCTGCTTGTCCTACGAGCTCGCTGTCCGCAAGCGTTTGGAGGAGGCGGTCTGCTTGGATGTCGATCTCAAGCTCGCCGGCAGATTCGTCATCATCGGCTGAGCGTGCGCGCACCATCAATGGACGGGCGTCAGTATCCATCCCGCGGAAGATTGATTGAACCTCACTCATTAGATGATCGATTGCTGAATTGCTTTGTGCAGTCAGTAGAATTCGGGTTGTGGGTTCCTCGTCAAACCTGCGCCGAACGACATCGCCGACGAGATACGTTTTGCCAACTCCCGGCGGGCCTTGCAGCAAGAACAAGGGTATTGTTGAGAGAATTTCCCGCAACGCCTTCTGCTTGGAAGGGTCAAAATTCTTAAATGCCTCGCTGGACTCATCGAGGAGGTCCTGGCTGTCGTGAATACGAAGGCGAGGATCGACCAACATTCGAAGAAGCTCTGCATGGTCCCTGAGAGCAGCCAATGCCTTTAAGCGACGCTTGAGTTGAGCGACGCGGCCGTTAAGTCCCGCCGGCGCCAGGAACGCAATAAGGCGTTGTGGAGGGGCCGAGACGCCTTCAAACTTTAGACACTCAACGTCGTTGAACACCTCCGTGCTTACAAAGCGCCAGCTTGTCGTAGTTGGCGAGCGCTCGCCAAGCATTCCTGGTTCAGAAAGTGTCCATGCACCCTCTTCGCGCACCTCATCTCCATTAAGCATTTTTGCTAAGCGGACAGCCGGCGATTCCAAGTTCAGTAAATCAGACAGCTTAGCGCGTTCGGCATCCTGCCTTGAGACGAGATGAATGATATGCATATCCGAACCCGGATTGGGCGCTCTAGAGAGAATTTCAACTGGAAAAACGTCTGCCGCCGCATAAGCCATCTCAACAATGAGGAGCAACGCAAATGACTGATGTAAGCGATCCAGATGGGTCTTGCGCGTAGCCGATCGAACGGCGCGTGCCTGATATTCGTCCCAGCGCTGGACTTTGCCTCTGCGTCGGGGAAATCGATGCGCCGCTTCAGTATTTCGCACGATTTCCAAAGCGCCAGAATCAATATATGTGTCTCCTAGAACGGCAGCAGATACAGGCGCCTCCATATCCGCTCGCTCGCAAAAGGCGAACTCCCACCGCGCTTCCTCATTCGTCCCGGGCTGTCTGTAAGGGGCAAGGCGATAAGTGAGGAGTTGGCCGAGAAGCGCGTACCTCGTTGAACCCCCTTCTTGTATCGCTACAAGATGGGGCTGGCGCCCCAAATCAACCTCGACGAACCGAAGTTGCTCAATTTGATCGGATGTCTCGATCTGCTGATTCGAGGCACGCCTAATTGCCTCGGCTAATCTACCATCCTGGCCGAGACGCAAAGCGAGGCATAGCCGCGCTTCCTTGCCCGCAACGTCCGCTGCGATGCTGCTTACAACCTCATCTATACGGCCACAAACAAACTCCCCATTGAGCCTTTCGATCCGCTCCAGACCAAGCATTTTTCTAAGCAGTCGGACTTCTGCTGCCGAAGCATGATCGGCCACCCGGGACGGCACGATGTTCAAATCACCAAGTGGGCCGCTTGGTATTTCCAGGATCAATGCAAACAGCAGCGCCAAGTCTCGCCAGTCACGGGCGAAAGAGAATGAGTTTTTGCTCCGAAGGGATCCAATTTTCCCGCGTTGCTTTCCGGCGACGGTGGCGATACGCATCGACCATTCGAAACCTGTAAGGCGGAAGTCCGGTTCTTCGCTAAGCGATGTAATTACTGCCCACGGGTTTAAATTTCGATGAATAGCTCCTTGCGAATGCAGCAGTTCCAGTGCTTCAGCCAGTCGCCTCGCATTCGCCCACAGAAGCCGGCGATAACGTGGCTGCTTCGCCTGAGCGAGCATTTCTGGTTTGCGGTGTGATTGGAAAAAAGTTTCCAGCGGACTATCCTGGCCGGGGTCAAGAGTGAGATAGAAACCTTCCCCATCTTTCCCACTTGCTGTCATGTGGACAAACAGATCGTCGGCGCGGGGCATCGCCGCTAGGCGTTGCAACTGTCGAATTTCGCTCCGCCAGACATCCTCTAGGTCACTATCATCTACACCCTTCGTCCGGGGCCAAACTTTAATAAGGACATTTCGTGAATCATGATCACGCCCAGAACGGATTCCCGCCCGCCCCGCTGCGCGATCCGGTCGTAAGAGGTAGGTGTCATCGAGGTTGTACCCGGCCAAAAAGCCTTTTCCTGCTCGACGCGACGCCATTGTAAGCACTCCCCCGACCGAAAAATACTATAGCAAGCCCTAGGTATTTTCTGGACTCTATTCAACCACGCCGTGTAAAAGGTTAGCGCGGTGATAACTGCACCGCCAGTAGCTTCCGTTATCGCAGAGAAAATTTGCTACCTTCGAAAAGGTGGCGATCAGTTTGAGTTATTGGGGCTTGCTGGCGTACGACTCTGGAAGCGATGCCAGAGAACGTAAAATAGGCGCTCACTTACGGGTTGTAGGGTGGTCTTATCCGGCGATGATGCAGTAGGTTTCACCTCTCGCCCTTACCCAGTTAGGGCTGACAGCGCGGCTTGGGCCTTCGCCACATATGGCCAAAGTCTCGGCTCTATCGAGCATAGCCGTCCGAGATGCGAGGACAGTTTTTGCGCCTTATGGCGATCCATTTTTCGCAAGTTCCAGCATTCAGTCGCCGAGGGCTTTGCACCACGACTCAAAATCGGATCGGGAGGAACACGCATACAACACGATCCGCATCTCGTTTTCGGGATCTTCCTTCAACTCGCCGCGTCGCCGCAAAACTCGCGTTAGGACCCGAAGCTCATCCGAAAGTTCGACACCCCGAGTAACCCCAGCTACTATGGCGAGGCCCGCTAATAGGGAGAAGGTGACGCTGGAATCGGAATTCATCGATAAGCGATACTTGACCCTTCGTAGAATAGCGGCAATCAGCGAAGCGACTTCAGGGTCAAATCTGAAAACCAAGGCAAGATTTACTATTTCGTTGATGACCTTTCTCTCGAAGGGCTTATCATCCGTGGGGGAACGCAATTCAGTCAGCATCTCTTCCGGAAACGGCAGCGGAGCGCTTGAGGCGTTTTCTACAGGGCTGGGAATATAAGGCGCTGGCATGGGCGTGTGACGCTCTAAGCTACTCGGACCCTTGCCCAAGAGAAGATGGCGAAAACGGCCGTCGCGCAGCTTATCCTTGACATCTTCTGCGGCGATCCGAGCGCGCGGGAGAAAGTTATAGCGCAGATTTTCGGCTGACATTAGGTCAGGCAGCCAGCGCGGTTCTATTCGCAGGTCTGCCATGGTCTGCATGTAAAACGACTCGCCGCGGAAGCCTCCCCAAAGCTTAGGATCTGGCGCGGGATCGGGGCGTATGAGTTCTTTCTCGATGGTCGCCGCCTGAGCAGTTGCACACAACCTTCGCCAAAACGGCGGCTCGCGTTCCAATGTTCGCGCCCGAGATAGCTCGCCGTCAGCAAAAGTGAATAGGCTTGCCGTGAGCTTTAGCCGGGGATCCGGCTGCGCCATATCCTCGTCCCGTATGGTCTCGATGAGACCCGTGACGATGGGTTCTAGGCTTGGAAAATTGGGTACCGATCGAATGCCGCCCTCAATTCCCGCGATCTGAGACCAACGATCTCCCTCTTCGGAGAGCCATTTGAAGAAATTATAAGCTGTGCCGCCGCCGTCATCTCCCGCCAGCATCGTGCCCGCGAAACGTCGCGTCTTAAGACGTACCTCCGACAACCGTTCCGCGAATGTTGTCTGTGAGAAGTGGAGTAAAGGCTTATACTACTGACCAACCGCAAAGGAGTTGTCTATACTCAGTGAACTGAAGATTACGTGAACGAGACGTCGCAACGCCGACGTAAAACGACTCGTCGATTTCATCAGCTACCGCCCGCAGGTGCACCAGACGCCGCATTGAGTACAACGCGGAAATTGGCATCTGTGGTCTTCTTTAGGAAGAGTTCGGTCGTCGCCAGAAGCTGAAGGATCGGAACGGTCACGCTGTCCACGCTGGCACCCGGCTGGACGAGTACGACCTCAAACTCGACTCTCGATTTCCGGGCCTTCTCCTTGAAGTACGCTAGTTCCCTTGGTCCGCCTTTGAGGAAGCGGGTCTTCCCGCTAGCGGTCCATTGTGCTTCCCGGCGCTTCAGGTCTCGCGCTAAGCGTTCGACACCCTTGTGCTTCTTGGTAATGCACTTCTGAGCCTGACCGCAGACGAAGTAAAAGTTCTCGATACTACCGGAAACGCGCCCCCCAATCGCCCCTTTGCAGTGAACGAGCGTGAGCTTGATCGTGCTCTCGTCAACGTTCTTCAGGCACACGAGGTCGCCCGCCTCAGCCTTGCCGTCGTCGTTGAAGACAAGGTCGTATTCGTCGCGCAGCTGTTCAAAGGCGCGATACTGGATCGTCGCCGTGTCCCCGGCCTTGCCTATAGACTCGTTGTTGAGCGGGATGCCCTCGAAGCCCCAGGTCTCCAGCTGATCCTTGGGATAGGTACCGGCCTCAAGATGTGTCGGGATGTGGTAGCAATTGTAGGAGTGCGTGCCGTCCGCATAGCGGATGACGACGGGGTCCTTCTGAAGATAGACTTCCAGAGGCTCGGCTTCCGTCGTCACCTTCTTGAATTGAACAGCGGGCCCCGACTTTCGCTTGTAGGCGTAGCCCCCTGGAAGTGTCGCCGATATCTCAAGCTGATAGACGGATTGAACGTCCTCAGCCTCGAAGCTTACATTGATGGTGCCATCCGATTCAACGGAGTCGATACCGACATCGACTTCATAAAGCAGCTTCTCCACAGCTCCGAAGACGACCGACTGGCGCTCGCTCTGGCTAAGCTGTGCGTGCTCACCCCATTCCGCAGAGATCGCGCGCGACGCGTGCGGAGCGGTTAGTTTGATCGGCTTCAGGAAGCCTTTGATGATGTTTTTGACGTCATCTTCGTCTGACGTAACCTTCGCCCAAGTCGACTTGGTCCACGCGACCCAATCGGCCACCGACCCAGATTTTCGAAGCTGCCAGACCTTGCCGCGGCGCTTGGCGCCGCCCCAGAGCACGCGGTCGCCGTCCTCGTAGCCGACGCAGGCAATGTGGCTCAACTCAGCCTCGGACTTGTCGATGTGGCCAAGGCCCTCGGTGACGTTCGTTCCGAAGTAGGTCGTGAAGCTGATTGCGCCAACACGGCGCGAGCCGAGGTTTTTCACGAGCGGCAGCTGTACGCCGTTCAGAATATTGAAGATGGCGTCACCGCCGAAGAGCTCGACGTCGTCGCCAGCAATGGCCTTCGCCATCTGTTCGGTGCGCATCCGGTCGTAGTCGCTGGCGTAGATCGTAAGGACAGCCTCGCTCTTGTCCCACCGCGCGATGACCAAGTCGTACACGGTGTTGGAGATGTTCTGATAGTCGCCCCATTTTACATCTTCAGTTTGGGCGACTACTGCGACGAGCAGCTTATCCTTATCGTTAAGCGCGTACCATGTCTCAGCGGCTGCCCGCAGTGCGGCAACATAATTGAGCGGTTTCCAGTCCTTGCACCTTGTTTTGTAGAATTGTGTAGAGATCGCCGGGCGAAGGTTCCAGAGGGAGAGCTCCGCCGCTAGAGTTCCATTCTGCTTTAGCTGCTCGACGACATCCTGAAGTCGGAGTTCGTCGTCGATACGTTCTTCGCTAAGGCGCCGGATCAGAAGGTCCCAATCCGCGCCTTCGGCATAAAGGGTAGCCAGCTTCTTCTCAGCGTCCGGGTCCGCGATGTTTGTCACAACGGTCGCGTTGCCGACGTCGACAGGTCCTTTCCGCGTAAAGCGGCCGATGAACTGGAGTGTGATCGCCAGCGACTTATGCGTGTCGTGCAGTGCGGCGATCTTTAACTGGGGAAAGTCGAAGCCTTCGCCAAGCATGTTCACGCAGATAACTATGCGCGAGCCCGTGTTCTTGCGGTCATGCAGCGCCGCCAGGGCTGCACGGTTCTGGCTATCGAGACGCTCGGAGTAGACTTTGACCGGTGCGAACTCGGGCGCGAGGCTTTGATAGAGTTCGGCGAGAACGTCCGCGCGCGCCTGCGTCTCGGTACGCGCCAGAAGGATGTGATCGAGGCTCTCGTCGTTGACGTCGCGACGGAGGACCCTGACGGCAGCGCTGGCGACGGCCTCGTCGCGCGCTTCTTGGTCGCCGTACTCTTCAACGGTCCGGAGGTTGATCTTTTTGTAGTAGCCGGCGCGCTGAGCGTCCCCAAGCTTGTAGTTGAAGATGATCTTGCCATCGACGCGCTGATCGTCACGGCGGAAGGGCGTCGCGGTGAACTGGATGACTTTACCGCCGCTGAAGCGGTCGCGGACCGAGCGCCACGTACGCGCGGTGATGTGGTGCGCCTCATCGACGAAGAGGTGCGAGCATCCAGCGGCGAGCGCTGCGATCGCATCGCGGTCGGAAGCCTCCAGAGAGTTCGGTAGAGCGACGATAATGTTCGCGTTCTTGAGCAGATTTTCGGCTTCACCGACGCTCCGTATGCCGCCAGAGATCAGGGCCACGCGGGGGCCGGACAACTCGCCCGGGATCGCCTTGGCCATAGGCAGATAGCCCAGGGTCGCGAATTTCTCTTCGATCTGGTCGCGAAGCGGTACGCCCGACACGAGAACGAGCGTGCGCGCCGGGCGAAGATAAACCTGCGCGGCAAGCATGGTCTCGGTTTTGCCGGTGCCCGTCGGAAGGACCACCGTCGCAGGTTCGAACGTGTCGCCAACGGCGAAGTGCGCTGCAATCGCATGGAGTGCGCCGATCTGCGGAAGCCGCAAGCCCGGCTGGTCCTTCTCCCCTTCCACCCGAAAGCTGAACTGGTTCTCCCAGGTATCGAGCAGCTTTTCCGGCGTATTTACGTGCTCCGTTAGCGGATCCACCACATCCCATTGCAGGTTCAACGTCTCGGGAAGGACTGCGTCGCGCGCGATACCCGCGGTGACTACTGGAAGGTCGCTCGTCCGGCGCTTTACTCCTTTTCGTCGGAGGTAGATTTGATCGTAGGGCGGCTTCAACTCGGTCTTGATGAGGTCATGACCCGGCTTGTCGTTCGTGAAGATGCGGGCGCGTGTTGTGGCACCGCGAAACACGATCTGCCGTACCGAATTGCGTCCGACCTTCACCCGAAGCTCCGGCAAGGGCGGCAGCTTAAGCATGCCCTCCCAGTCCTCGAACAGGCTCATTATTACCCCCCAGTGTGATGGCGGCGCTCTCGTACGCTGTTCTTTGTTATGCTTTAGGAAATTTTATGCACTTGTGGTCAAATTTTCAACCAAGGCGTGCGAAATGGAGAATGCTTCTTGTCGACGCGCCACGCGCTGAAAGCGCTGGGCTGAAAAATGCTGCTAACTTCGTGAGGCCGCAAGGTGCCTGCACACCGAAACCAGTCCCTAATGCGCCGACTTGTCGGTCAGGATCACGATCACCTCGGTAATGGAGATGATGTCGCGAACGGTCTCGCGCACGCAAGCGACAACAGACGCTTTGAATCTATGCCACTACCTTGTTCGGCAATGGCGAGTTCATGGGCGTCCTAGAATTTCTTGTACTTCACTTGGCATGTCGTCCTCCGGCACGCACAAATGCTTGCCGGCATAAAGAAGTCCACGGTTAAAGGGCGAAAACTAGGTCCTTGGGACCTCGAGACCTTTGAGCCCGACACGGCGGTCATGGCCGCATAGGACGTGCTCGTAAAGTTGCAAGCGGCTTTACGGTAGCGCACGGTAAGTGAATCTTGTAAGGAGGCTCATGACTTAGGGGGATTGTCGTGCCGGTTGCTCGTTTTGTGCTCGATACGAACGTTCTGCTGCAATGCCGCGACCTACCGGAACTTCCCTGGTCGGACATCACAGACGCCCACTATGTCGAACTCTATCTCTCGGCCACCGTGATGATGGAGATCGAGAAGCTCAAGAACGACGGCAACGAGCGACGCTCCGATCGCGCGCGTAAGACGAGCGCGCGTCTGAGGACGCTTGCGGATGAAGCGGACCGTAGGCTCGTCCTTCGCGAAAAATCACCACGGCTAGTGCTACTCTTGCCGCCACCGCTGGCTGAAGTGGACGAGGAACGCATCCTCGGGCACGCCTTGCACGATTATCGCATCGTCGAAGAAACCAGATTGATCGCGGCAGCCGTCGGAGACGCTTGCCTCCTCACCAACGACATCGGTCCTCGCCTACGCGCCGAACGAAGAGGCATGACGGTGTCGCACGTCGGAGAGGATTGGCTCCTGCCGCGTGAAAGCAGCATGCTCGAGAAGAGAGTGGCGAAACTAGAGCGTGCCGTGGCTGAACGTGGTACCCCAATCATCCATGCTCGGCTTTTCGCGCCAGATCACCCAGATCTCCATTTTACCGCCACGACATTTGAAGTTCCTCCTGATGAGTTGGTTGAGGCCTTATGCACTTGGCTGACGCAACATGAAGTCGCCGAAGCGCAGCGTGAGGTAGACCGGGCTACCCGCAGTTTCTATTGCCGCTCACGGTGCAAAGTCCCGAGGATCGGCTCTCGACGTGCAAGAGTGGCAGAAGAGTGTGCGGGAATTCTTGCGCCAATTGCCGATGCACGTCCATCTTGCGAGCCGGCTTCACCAATTTACGCTGTCGATCAAGAACGAAGGCAGCGGTCCCGCCGAGCATGTGAAAGTGACGATCAATGGGCGTGGCAATGCGATGCTAGGTTCGGCCAGCGCCGCTTTGCGCTACTGGAATGCCGATGATCGGGATCTTGCGGACGCTCGCAAAGGCGCGCCGCACCTTGCAGTACCGCCTCTTCCTGAACCAGATCTCATGGGCATGGCGAATGTTCCGATACTGGACCTGCTCGCAAAGCAGGGTGCCAAGGGTCGATACGCCTTCTATAGAACCTCTGAAGACCAAGGCGACCACGCGTGTGGACCGATCGTTTTCGAGTGCGAGGACTTTCGGCATGGTGGAGATGGTGTTGAAATTCACTTTTGCGCCTTCATCGGCGGCGCTCAACCAAAGGGCGGCGTTCGGGTTGTGGTGACAGCGTTCAACTTGGCAGAGCCCGTCGTCATAGACGTCGAGACGAAGGCAAATGAAGACCAGAAGGGCGACATTGTCGACACAATGCGTGCCATGGCCGAACTGCTGGCTTCCGGGGTCGAGCTAAACAAGGCGTCATCGGGTTGGTGACAGTGCACTAAACACGGCGAATGTCCTCATTGCGAAATCCAAGCGCTGATGACCGCTCTTGGGATCGAACGGCCATCTAGATGTAGTGCCGTTTGGGGAGATCATCATCGTTGACCATCGTCACCAACCGTCCGGTCGGTCGATCACCATCTGGAGAGCCGTTTCGCGGGGCATAAGCGTCACCAAGTTAGCGACACCGGCTTTTTTGTCAGAATTGTTAATGTAATGAGAGATGATTGCATCCCTTTCAATATCCGTTCGGTCATTGTTGGTGACAGGAATGCCAACTGAAGAATGCTTCGTGCGTAGTGTGGCTCTTGGTCGAGTACTTTTGTAAGCTCTATTATTGATTCGTATTCACCGCTTTCCAGGAGCCCACGCCAGTGATGTGCGCGAGCGACAGCCTTGATCAGCGCCTTGTTGGGCTTTGGCCTAGCTGGTTTGTCCTCGGTGGGAGCAATGTAGCTGGCTTTGCCGCGCCGTCTTAGGTGAACGGGAACTACAATCTTTTTCAACGCTGAGGATTTTTTAGTTCTGGATTGGCTTATTGCGATGATCACTCGATCCGAATGGATCGAGACGCGCTGTACAGCGTGGCGCCAGTGACGGGAGCTGTCCGGGCGCATTGCACCGACGGCCTGTTTCAACAGGGCGGTGACCTGCGCCTCTACCAGTTGATCAAGATCATTAGCCGGCACGCGCCCGACAGTTCCGGCCTGGTCGCGCTGCCCGGTAAGCAGTGGCTGGCTCACATAGTAGTTGTACCGCTGCCCGTTGGCTTTGCGCGCAAATGCCGGGCTCATCCGGTTGCCCCGGTCGTCGTAGACCAGCCCAGTCAGGACGGCCTGATATGGGCTGGCCTTCGTTTTGACCCGATCGTTTCGGTTGCCGGCCAGCCTGCCCTGCACCTGCTGCCAGAGGTCGCTCGGCACAATGCCCTGGTGTTGGCCCTCGTAGGACTTGCCCTTGAAGGCGATGCGGCCGATATAGAGTTCGTTCTTCAGCAGCCGGTACAGGATCAGCCGGTCGAAGTATCCGCCACCGCGCTTCTGCCCATGGCGCGGCGTCCAGACCTTGGTCCGGATGTGTTGCCGTTTCAGGTCATCGACCAGTGTGTTGACGGAGCCCAACTCCACGTAGCGCCGGAATATGTCCCTGACCGTCTCCGCTTCGGTCTGGTTGACGACGAGCTTCGTGTCCTGCAGGTCGTAGCCCAGCGGCGCCATGCCACCCATCCACATGCCCTTGGCCTTGGAGGCGGCGATCTTGTCGCGAATGCGCTCCGACGTGACCTCGCGCTCGAACTGGGCGAAGGAGAGCAGCACGTTGAGCGTCAGCCGGCCCATGGAGGAGGTGGTGTTGAACTGCTGGGTGACGGAGACGAAGGAGGCGCCCTGGCGGTCCAGAGTCTCGACGATGCGGGCGAAGTCGGACAGGGAACGGGTCAGCCGGTCGACCTTGT